>NZ_JBOHGC010000466.1:0-1389 GCF_050699995.1 Actinokineospora sp.
CGCCAACACCGATACGGCTACCGGCGGCTGCCCGGCGGGCGACCTGGGGCTCGACACCCTCGTCCTCGTGGCCAATAGCACCCACACCCTGACGACGTTTAATAACAACACCCCCTATGGCCCTACCGGCCTGCCGGTCATCGGCACTGAGATCACCATCGAGGGCCACGGCAGCACGATTACGCGGAGCAGCATGGACGCCTTCCGTATCTTCGCGGTGAATAGCAGCGGCAACCTCACCCTCAACGAGACCACGGTGAGCGGGGGGGCGACGGACGACGGCGCGGGGATCGCCAACTACAACGGCACCCTCACCCTGACCGACAGCACCGTCTCGGGCAATACCTCAGTCAGCGGCGGCGGCGTGTACAACACGGGCACCGCGACCCTAACCGATAGCACCGTCTCGGGCAATAGCGCGAGCTACGGCGGCGGCGTGTTGAACGTTCTCGGCACCGCGACCCTAACCAATAGCACCGTCTCGGGCAATAGCGGGAGTAATAACGGCGGCGGCGTGTTGAACGCCTTCGGCATCGCGATCCTGACCAATAGCACCGTCTCGGGCAATAGCGCGGGGTTTATCGGCGGCGGCGTGTTCAACATCGACGGCGCCGTGACCCTGGCGCGCTCCCTGGTCTCGGGCAACACCGCCCCCTCCGCAGCGGAGGTGCACCACGATGGCTTTGGCGGCGTCAGCGCCGGCGACTTCAACCTGCTCGGCCACTCGGGGCTCAGCAACGCCAATGCGTTCTTTGGCTTCACCCCGAGCGGGAGCGACATCACCGCCACCTCGGACGGCACGACGTCGACGGCGCTCGCCGACATCCTCGACACCAACTTGGCCGGCGGGCCCACCCGGACCCATGCGCTGGTCGCCGGGAGCCCCGCCATCGATGCGGTGACCGGCACTTGCCCGCCCCCCGCCACCGACCAGCGCGGAGTGGCCCGGCCGCAAGGGCCGGCCTGCGACATCGGTTCGTTTGAAATCATGGCCGCTCCCTCCCCCGACCTCGCGGTCAGCAAGACGGATTCGCCCGACCCGGTCGTGGTCAGCGACCATCTGACCTACACCATCACCGTCAACAACGCCGGTCAGGGCGATGCCACGGGCGTGATCCTCACCGACACGCTCCCCGCGGACGTGGACTTCGTCTCGGCCACCGCCTCCCAAGGCAGCGGGTGCACCGAGTCGCTCGGGACCGTCGAGTGTGACCTCGGGGACCTTGCGAGCAGCGAGGACGCCACCGTCACCATCGTGGTCGAGCCCACCGCCACCGGGAGCATCACCAACAGCGTTGAGGTCACTGCCAACGAGACCGATGACAACCCCGACAACAACACCGACATGGAGGCGACCGCGGTCAATGAGCTGCTCTGCAACGGCCTGAC
>NZ_JBOHGC010000467.1:0-1399 GCF_050699995.1 Actinokineospora sp.
CCCCGTGACAGCGGGGTGGCAGCCGACTCACTGGATTCGCGAT
Organism: Actinokineospora sp.; assembly: GCF_050699995.1. GTDB lineage: Bacteria > Actinomycetota > Actinomycetes > Mycobacteriales > Pseudonocardiaceae > Actinokineospora. The sequence continues at coordinate 44 of NZ_JBOHGC010000467.1, forward strand.
GGACAAAGCCGCACGCAAAGAGAGACTCGGCGGGTGCTGCGACTGCGAGGTCGAGGCCAACATCTGCCCCTGACGGCTAAATCCCTCGAAACTGTCGGACCCCACGTCTAGGGTTCGGCGAGTGGGTGGGAATGGCGCGCTGGTGCGCGCGGACGGGCTGGCCAAGCGCTTCGGGGAGTTCGAGGCGGTTCGGGGGATCGACCTCGACGTGCGGCCGGGGGAGGCGTTCGGCTTCCTCGGCCCCAACGGCGCGGGCAAATCGTCGACGATGCGGATGATCTCCTGCGTGTCCCCGCGCAGCGGTGGCGAGCTGAGTGTGCTCGGCATGGACCCGGACCGGCAGGGCCCGCAGATCCGCGCCCGTCTCGGCGTTGTGCCGCAGCTCGACAATCTCGACAACGACCTCTCCGTCCGGCAGAACCTGCACATCTACGGCCGCTACTTCGGCCTCGGCAAGGCCCACCTGCGTGAGAAAGCCGCCGAACTCCTCGACTTCGCCCAGCTCACCGAGCGCGCCGACGACCCGGTCGAGCCGCTCTCCGGCGGCATGAAGCGCCGACTCACGATCGCGCGCTCGCTGATCAACGACCCCGAGTTGCTCCTGCTCGACGAACCCACCACAGGGCTCGACCCGCAGGCGCGGCATCTGTTGTGGGACAAGCTGTTCCGGCTCAAACAGGACGGCGTGACGCTCATCGTCACCACCCACTACATGGATGAGGCGGAGCAGCTCTGCGACCGTCTGGTCGTCATGGACAACGGCCGGATCGCCGCCGAGGGCAGCCCCGGTGAGCTGATCGCCAAGTACTCCACCCGCGAAGTCCTCGAACTGCGCTTCGCCCCGGGGGCACAGCATGACATCGAGCCGCTCGTCGCCGACCTGGCCGACCGGGTCGAAGTCCTGCCCGACCGCCTGCTCCTCTACACCGTCGACGGCGAGGCCGCCCTGGCCGCCGCCCACGCCCGCGGGGTGCAGCCGGTGTCGAGCCTGGTGCGCCGCAGCACGCTGGAGGACGTCTTCCTCCGCCTCACCGGCCGGACGCTGGTGGACTGATGACCTCCGTCCTCGCCCGCCGGGCCACCGGCCGCGTCCTGAGCCCCACCCGCGCGTCGCTGCTTGTCGTCCACAGCTTCTGGACCTGGTACCGCCGAAACTGGCGCGCATCGATCACGTCCGGGTTCCTGCAGCCCGCGCTCTACCTGGTGGCCCTCGGCTTCGGTTTCGGCTCCCAGGTCACGGCTGGACCGTCGACCCTGGGCCTGCCGTACGTGCAGTACCTGGCACCCGCGCTGCTGGCCGCGTCCCTGACGCAGGTGGCGGCGTTCGAGTCGACCTACCCGATCCTGTCGGCGTTC
>NZ_JBOHGC010000468.1:0-19843 GCF_050699995.1 Actinokineospora sp.
CCCATGGGTGGCGGCATGGGCGGCGGCGGACGCGGCCAGGGCGGCGAGGACGACGAGCACAACCGGCCTTCGTACCTGGTCGAGGCCGACCCCGACCAGGTTTTCGGCACCGACGAGATGACCGCACCTCCTGTGATCGGCGGCTAGTGGATGCCTAGGTCGTTCTCACTGTCGCTCGCGGCAGTGGACATGTTGTCCCAGCTGTTGCGGATCAGCTGCAGGCAGTTCCCGTTCCAGATCCCGAGCTTCGGGCAGCTAGAGGAAGACCGCAACCGCATCGCGAAGGCGGTCTTCGCCGACCTGACCAACCGGGGTCTGCTGCGGCGCAACCAGCTCGATCCCGATCTGGAGGCGGCGCTGACCGTCACGGGTGACTACGACGTCGGCATCGGGATGATGGGGACCGTCGAGAAGGACCGGGATCTGCGCGCCCGCGCGTGCGTCGCGGGGACGACTGCGGTGCTGGCCTTGCAGGAGGGGCAGAGCATCCGGTTCGAGCTGATCAGCCCGGCCGGGCTCGCCCGCTCCCTGGTCGGACTGCTGCCTGGCATGGCGGCCGGGCCGGGGCAGTCCGTGCAGGTCGTCGAGGCCCCGCCGCAGCCGAAGGCCGACGACGGGTTCGTCCAGCAGGTGCGGGCGCCCCGGTCGACGTCGGAGGCGCAGCTGCGGATGGCGGCGGCGATGCTTGAGCGGCCGCGCACCGGGTTCGGGATGTTCACCGTCACCGCACGCGGCAGGCGCGGGCGGCAGGCCGACGCGGGCACCGTCAGCTGGATCGACACCGACGCGGGCCGCTACCTGTCCCTGTCGCGGCCAAGCCCCGATGGCGGAATCCGTGCGACGTACTCGCCCGCCGACAGCGCCCGGCTGACCCAGCAGCTCGGTGAGCTGATCGAGTCGGTCGCGCCGCGGTAGCCGCTACAGGTCGTCGTCTTCGCTGACCGAGCCGGGCATCCGGCCGGTCACCACGAACACGACCCGCTTGGCCACGGACACGGCGTGGTCGGCGTAGCGCTCGTAGAAGCGGCCGAGCAGGGTGACGTCGACGGCCGACGGCACGCCGTGCTGCCACTCCTTGTCCATGATCACCGTGAACAGGTGCCGGTGCAGGTCGTCGACGACGTCGTCGTCGTCTTCGAGCGCGCGGGCGGCCTCGACGTCCTGGGTGCGGATGATGACCTCGGCCTTGCGGGCGAGCTGCACGGTGACCCGGCCCAGCTCGGCGAAGTAGCCGCGCACGTCGTCTGGGAGCACCGGCGCGGGGTGCCTGCGCCGCGCGGCCTTGGCCACGTGCAGCGCGAGGTCGCCCATGCGCTCCAGGCTCTCCGCGGCGTGGATGGCCGCGAGCACGGTGCGCAGGTCGGTCGCGACGGGCGCCTGCAGCGCGAGCAGCGAGTAGGCGTGCTCCTCGCAGGCGGAGCGGGCGTCGTCGATCTTCTCGTCGCCGCTGATCACCTGTTCGGCGATGGTCAGGTTGGCGTCGAGCAGCGCGCGCGTGGCGAGCTCCATGGCCTCGGCGACCATCGAACACATGGCCGCGAGCTGGTCGGCGAGCACGCCGAGTTCGGAATGGTAAGCCTCACGCATGCGCACAGCCTAGAGGGGCGCGCGTCGACGCACCCCATCGTCAGGTGAATCCATGGTGAACCAGACGCGAACGGCCTCACGCGCAGGCGACGTCGCCGCCGTTCACCGTGGCCAGGTTGGCGGGCAGTTTCTCCGGGGTGGGTTGGGCCACCTGCCCGGTGGGAGCCACGACCTCGCCCTTGTACTCCGGTCCGATGATCAGCACGATCGCGCCGACCGAGGCCGCGTCCTCCTCGAGGAGCGCGCCCGGCACCGATGACGCCAAGGTCTTCGCTTCGGCTTCCTTGCCCTTGCCGTAGCGCACCACGGTCTTGGGCACGGACGGCCCGGCGTTGACGTTGACCACCTGGTAGCCCAGCGCGCCGAGCTTGTCGGCGGTCTTGCGGGCGATGCCGCCGGTGGTGTTGCCGCCGTTGAGGACCTGGATCTTGAGCGTCTTCGGGTCGACCGGTCCCTGCTGGCGCAGCGGCGCCGACTGCGGCAGCGCCTGCTGGCTGCCCGACGCGGGCGGCTGGCTGCCCGCGGGCTTCTCCCCGGGCAGCGGCTGGTCGTTGACGATGGCCCGGAACAAGGCGTTCTTCGGCTCCTCGAGGAGCACCTCGTTGCCGCGGTCGTTCATGTAGCCCACGGTCGGGATGGTGACGAAGGTGACTCGGCCCGCTTCCAGCCCCTGCATCGACTGCCCGAGGCCGAGCAGCGCCTGCACGTCGATGTTGTCGCCGAAGGTGGCCTCGGCGAAGGCGGTGGCGAAACTCGACAGCTTGCCCGGGTCGAGCAGGACCTGCCCCGACATCGCCTTGCGCAGCAGGGACGAGAGGAACCGCTGCTGGCGCTTGATCCGGCCGTAGTCGCCGGTGCCGTCACCGCGCACATGCCGGGCCCGAACGAAGTCCAGGGCATCGTTGCCGCGCAGTTCGACGGCCTTGCCCGGGTCCTTGACGATCCACTTCTTCAGCGTGTCGTCGTACATCGGCTTCTCGACGCACACGTTCACGCCCTCGACCGCGTCGACCATGCCCTTGAACCCGTTGAAGTCGATGCCCACGAACCGGGTGATCCGCAGCCCGGAGATTTCCTGCACGACCCGGGTGGCGCACAGCGGGCCGCCGACCTGGTAGGCGGTGTTCATCTTGGCGATCTTCTGGCCGGGCACGCGTTCGCCCGTGTAGGTGTTCGTCTTGGAGTCGAACTTCTCGCACTCCGGGCGCTTGATCTCGAGGTCGCGGGGAAAGGACACGATCACCACGCGCGAGCGGTCGGCGGGCACGTGCGCGATCATCATGGTGTCCGAGCGCGCGCCCGGCACCTGGTTCGCGTCGCCCACGTTGTCCTCGCTGGCGGCGCCTTCGCGCGAGTCGGAGCCGACAAGCAGGAAGTTCTCGTCGCCGCGCTGCGCCTCAGCGTTCTGGATGGACTTGGAGTTCGGGTCGAGCGCGCGGACGTTGGGGATGCTGTCGTCGGCCCACTTCAGGAAGCCCCAGCCGACACCGGTCGCGAGGAAGACCAGCGCGGCCATGGTGCCCGCGACGATCTTCGCGATCTTGGACGTCTGCGTCTGCTTGCGGACCTTCTTCTCCTGCAGCCGGGTGCCCGCGGGCGGTTCTTCCTCGGCGAGCCCCTCGGCTGCGACGACCCCGACCGCCGCGACCAGCGCGGTCGGTTCGCCGGGGACCATCGCGAGTTCCTCGAGGTGCTCGTCGAGTTCGGCGTCCTGCGCGGCCCAGGGGTTCAGCTTGCTGAACTTGGACTTGCGGGCGCGTTCCTCGGCCTTGAGCTCGTCGTGGACCTTGGAGAAGCGGGCGAGCGTCTGGTCGACCCGCCTGCGCTTCTGGGTGTGCTCACCGATGGCTTCCATCTCGGTGGTCATCCCGATGAGCTCTTCGGGCGACACGGCGGGCGCGGCGGGGCGCGCCTCGTCGAGGTCGGGCCGCGGTGGCATCGACGACTGCCCTGGCGGAAGCTGCCGGGGAATCATCGGCCGCGCCTGGTTTCCGGGCAGCGAGTCCTGCCCGGGCGGCGGGTAGTGACCGGTGGCCTGGCCGAGGTCCGCGGCGGGACGGGGATGGCTGCCCGTGTCGCCCGCGGGCTGCTTGCCGGACAGGATCGCGTCGACCGAGGCGGCCCCGGTCGGCATCGGTCCGCGCGGGGGCATTCCGTCGACGGGCCGAGGGCCGCGCGGTCCGCCGGGAAGCGGTCGGGAGCCCCGGCCGCTGGGGTCCATCGGGTGCTCGCCCGGATAGGCGTCCGGGACCGGACGCCCGCCGCTGCGGTTGCCCGGGGCTTCACCGGAGAACTGGCCGGGACCCGGCTCGCCGCCGTAGGGCGCGTCAGGCCGGTAGCCGGGGCTCTGCGGGGCGGGACGGCGGCCCTGCTGGGAATCGGGCCGCTCGTGGCCGCCAGTGGGCTGGTAGCCGCCGCCGTGGGGCGCGGGCCGGTAGCCGTTGCCCTGGGGGCCAGGAGGCATGGCGCGGTAGCCGCTGCTCTGGCCGGTGGGACGTGGGTCCTGTCGCGGGTCCAGGGGGATGGGCCGCGCTCCGGTGCGGTGGGCCGGGTCGATGCCGCCCGTGGGTCGCGGTGCCCGCGGGAGGGGACCCGAGTCGCCGGGCCCGCGGTGTGGCGCGGGGTCCATGGGAATCGGACGGGAACCCGTGTGCTGGACGTCGCCGCGGCGCTCCGAATCGGGCCTGGGCGCGGGATCCATCGGGATGGGCCTGCCCTGGTGCGGCTCGACCTGCCGGTAGCCCTGCGGCGGTTCCACCGGGAGCGCCCGGGCGCCGGTGCGCTGCTCGCCGTAGGGACCGTCGGCGGGCCGGGGCGCCGGGTCCATCGGGATCGAGTGCTGGCCGACGTCCGGTCGTCGCGGGGCGGGCCGGGCAGGCTCCTGCGGCTTGACCTCCACGATGCGGTGCACCTGCTCGACCGGCACCGGCCCGCGTGGCTCGGCACCCGTCGGCGGGACCGCGAGGTCCGCCGGGATGGGTGCGTGCAGGATCGCGCGCGGCGGGTCGGGCTGGGGGCGGCCGAAGGCATCGGCGAGGTTGGGGCGGGGATCCTCCTCGACGGCGCGGCGGCGGCCGGGGCGAGGGGCGTGCGGTGCGACATCGGCGGCTGGGCCTGCCGGGAACTCACCGGTGCTGCGCTTGGACTCAGGAGGTGCGGCGTAAAGGGGTGTGGGTGGCGGATCGGCGGGTTTCTCCGCCGGTCTGTGCGGGGGCGGCACGGGCTGGAGATTCGTTCGCGACCCTGTGTGCCGCTCTACCAGATCCGAGACGCTGACCCCGCCGGACGCCTCCATCGACCGGCGCCTGCGGCGGGGCGCCTCGTCGGGCTCGGGAGCACGTCGTTTGCCACCCTGGGTCGCACGTCCGGAGTCGGGGTCGAGATCGTCGCGCACCCGGGCTCCTTCCGAAGTTCTGCTCGAACCGTTGTCAGGTGGTTATCAACACGTTGTGGGACTGCGTGCGGTTGCCCACCTAATCGTGGCAGGCGGAGGCGATAGTACGGCCGCAGGGGCGGTCGTGACGACCGCAAGCCGGGTTTTGTTCACTAACGGTACGCAATTACGCGGATACCACTAGCCCAATCGGGCGAGCAGCGCCCTCTTGGGGCGGTGTCAGTGCTGAATTGCTCGCGGAACAGTGACCGCACGCCTGCCCGAAGCCGGTCCGGCCAGGTGAGCCTTGCCGTCGAGCAGGTAGGCGACGGCGTTGCGGCCCGACTGTTTCGCGGTGTAGAGCAGTGTGTCGGCGTCGCGCAGTTGCCGCTCGGGAGACGCGGGTGTGTTGTGCGCCACGTGCGTCGCCGGTTCGTGCGAGAGGCCGATGCTGACCGTCACGCGCAGCCCGAGGACCAACGACGACCACGCGTATGTCTCTACGCGCGCGCGTGCGGTCTCGGCCAGGGTGACCGCCGTCGGGCGGTCGACACCGGGCAGGACAAGAACGAACTCCTCCCCGCCGTAGCGGGCGCAGAACGCGCCCTCCGGCAGGCCTTGCTGCAGCAGTTCGACGACCCGCTGCAGGACCCGGTCGCCGACGAGGTGGCCGAAGGTGTCGTTCACCTGCTTGAACCAGTCGAGGTCGACCAGCGCGACGGCCAGCCCGTGGGCGTGGCTCTGCTCGCTGACGACCTCCACCAGTCGCTGGTCGAGGTAGCGCCGGTTGTAGCTCGCGGTGAGGCTGTCGCGGATGCTCTGCTCGTGGGCTTCGGCGTGCTCGCGGCGCAGCCGGTCGACCTCGCGGCGGAACTGCTCGGGAATCTGCGGGGGTGCGCTGAGTTCGGACATAAGGTCCAAAGCGGACCGGAGGTGTTGGTAGGCCTGGCGGTACTGCCCGCGGGAGGCGAGCAGCGCGGCGATCGACTCGTGCAGGCTCACGAGGTTCGCCGCGTCGGCCGGTGGGCCCGCGTCCGGATCAGCCGCGTCGGCGAGCGCGGACCGACGCAGGGGAACCGTCGGCTCGTTGCGCCAGGCGCTGTCTTGGGCCCGCTGGGCGGGCTCAGGCTCGGCGACGCCTCGTCCCAGTGCGGCCACCGCGGTCACCTCCTACCTACGTGGTGTGTCGTCTGTATTGACGCGAGGCTTGAGCGGACGGGACGACTGGAACCGCGAATTCCCTCTACTGGTGGACTGAACGCTGAGCCAAGCCGGTGACGATCACTGAGCGCTGTTGCTGTACGCGCCCATTCGGGTACCCCGAATGGCTCAGCGGGTCGGGCACGGCGCGAAGCCGTAGGCGCGGCCGTCGAGCACGACGACCCGCTGCGACCCGATCTGCTCGGCCAGGGTCGCGTTGTCGCGCCGGATCCGCACCGAGACGCCGACGACGTACACCGAGCCGCGGGGGCTCTTCTTCGCGTCCTCGGGCTTCCACTTGCGGTCCGCGCGCAAGGTCGACAGCGCGGGTTCGACCGTGAGGACGAGGTCGCCCAGGTCGCAGGTGCGGTCGCTGAAGTCGGGGTGCTGGGTGCGCCGCAGGAAGTCGCGCTGCGTCTGCGGGCCCTCGTCGGCCGCGTCGTTGAAGTCGGTGAAGTACTGGCCGACGAGTTCGCGTTCGAGTTCCGGCGCGCTCTCGCCGCCCTCGTGCAGCGCGCGCCCGGCCACCGTCGTCGAGCACCCCGACGCCGTGGCCGTGACGAGTAAGACCCCCAGTACCCACCGCATGTCAGCCCCCGGAGTGCATCAGTTCCGCGCCCGCCGGAACGGCGGCGTCGTCGGGATCGTCGAGCCAGCCTTCGGGCAGCACGACCTTGCCCGGCGACCCCTGGCGCCCGCGTGGCCCTTCGGCCTCCTCGGGGTAGGGCGCGGTCGGGTCGAGCTGTCCGATCAGGTCGGCCAGTTCACCGAGGCCGGACACCATCGCGAACCGGGTGCGCAGGTCGCCGCCGATCGGGAAGCCGCGCAGGTACCACGCCATGTGTTTGCGCAGGTCACGCAGGCCCTTCTCGGCCCCGAGGTGGTCGGCGAGGAGCGTGGCGTGCCGGAAGAGGATGCGGCCGACGGTGCCGAGGTCCGGTCCGTCGGGGATCTCGGCGCCGGTGAAGGCGGCGTGCAGCTCGGCGAAGAGCCACGGCCTGCCCAGGCAGCCCCGGCCGACGACGACGCCGTCGCACCCGGTCTGCTCCACCATCTTGAGGGCGTCGGTCGCGCTGAAGATGTCGCCGTTGCCCAGCACCGGGATGGTGGTGACCGCTTCCTTGAGCCGCGCGATCCGCGACCAGTCCGCCTGCCCGGAGTACCGCTGCGCCGCCGTCCGCGCGTGCAGCGCGACCGCCACCGCCCCCTCGGCTTCGGCGATGCGGCCCGCGTCGAGGTAGGTGATGTGCTCGTCGTCGATGCCGACCCGGAACTTCACCGTGACCGGCAGGTCCCCGGCGTTGCGCACGGCGGCGGCGACGATCTCGCCGAACAGCCGCCGCTTGAACGGCAGCGCCGCCCCACCGCCCTTGCGGGTGACCTTGGGGACGGGACACCCATAGTTCCCGTCCAGGTGATCAGCAAGACCCTCCCCGACGATGATCTTGACTGCCTCCGCCATGGTTTTGGGGTCGACGCTGTAGAGCTGGAGCGAACGTGGGTGCTCGTCCTTCCCGAACGTCATCATCTCCATGGTTTTCGGGTCGCGTTCGACAATCGCGCGAGCTGTGACCATCTCGCATACGTACAGGGAGGTAGGACTGCCGAACTCCCGGCACAGCGTGCGGAACGCGACATTGGTGATGCCCGCCATGGGGGCGAGCACCACTGCCGGGTCGATCCGGTAGGGGCCGAGGTTCAACGGCGGGGCGACGGACACATCAACCAGGTTATCTGCTCATTCGTGCGGTCAGCGGAGAGTGGTCGCAGCTCAGGCGCCTCCCGTGTTGGATGGCTTCAGCGGGTGCACCACTGCACTCGCCCGCCCGGGGCGACTTCGAGTTGAACTTGTCAGCGTGTTGACCTTGAGGTGGTCTGCCCGCCCCGAGGGTGAGCATCTCCATCGCTTCAGGTCGTGCTCCGCGGGGCCTTTGCGTGGGCATTGCCCATATACCCACTCCGAGGGTATGCTGCGTAAGTCGAGAGGAGGAGAGATGACCACGCTCGAAGGATTCCGGCCCGTCGCCGAGGTGACTGCCGATGAGCGCGCTCGCGTGGCTATCGGCAAGGCGGGTGCGAGCAAGAACGACCGCTACGCCGTCTCCATGAACGACGACGGTGTGATCCTGCTGGTCCCCCTCGCGAGCATCCCCAAGCGGGAGTTGCTGGTCTGGGAGAACGACGGACTGCGGGCGTCCCTGTTCCGTGGATTGGCCGACGCTGCCGAGGGCAACGTGCGGCGGCTGGACTGGGTCACCGCCGACGACGAGGATGACGAGGAGCCCGAAGACGCGTGAGCGCTCCACCGTTCGTGCTGCTGTATGCACGAGAAGCCGAGAAGGTCATCGAAGACCTGAGGTCCAGACAGCAGTACGCAACAAAGTTGAAGAAGGTCCGAAAGGCCCTTCGACTCTTGGAGCAGGCCGGGCCGCGTCATCCCGGTCTTCACTCGCATGACTATCAGTCAGTACCTGGACCGGGTGGCGTCACGTTGTGGGAGTCATATGTCGAGAACAGGACGCCTTCCGCGTGGCGCATCTGGTGGATCCATGGGCCTGATGATGGTCAGATCACCGTCGTCACGATCGGCCCGCATCCCTGATCATCAGTTGTCAGCGTGTTGACTTCGGGCAGCCGAAGTTCATGGCCATCACCGAGGAGCGGGTCAGCGCAGGTGAGTGAACTGTGTGCCCGCGGCCACGAGCGGCGGTAGGGCGGCGGCCATGCCTTTGGCGGTGGCGCCGTCGGGGCGGTTCATGTGGGCGATGACGATCGAGCCCGGGCGCACCCCCGCCATGGCCCGGCTGATCTGCGGCAGGCTCGCGCGGGCGCCGCTGTCGGCGTTGACGTCGAAGCCGATGACCTGTTCGCCCAACTCCGCCACGATCTTGGTGGCGACATCGTCGTAGTGGGCGGTCCCGGAGCGGAAGAAGGCCGGTGGTCGGCCGAGCGCTTGCGTGAGGAGGTCGTGGTTGCCCGCGATCTCGTCGTAGACCTCGCCCGGGTCGCGCGTGCCCGCGATGCCGTACGCCGAGCGGCCCGCGACCGACAGCGGTAGGTGTCGGGTGCCGTGGTTGGCGATGTCGAAGAGCGGGTCGGCGGCCAGGTCGCGGAAGGCCGCGGGGTTGGCCTCGATCCAGCGTGCGTTGAGGAACAGCGTGGCGGGGGTGCGGAGGTCGCGCAGGGTTTTGATCAGCGCGTGGTCGTACTGGGCGCCGCCGGGGCCGCCGCAGGCGTCGAACGTCAGGGCCACGCCCGAGGACGGCAGACGGTTGATCACGCCGGGCACGGTCAGGCCGAACTGGGTGGGCCTGGCCGCCCGGTAGCGGCTCACCACGGCCGCCCGTGTGGCCGGAGCGGGAGGCGGCGTCGTGGACGCGGCGGCCGGTGTCGTGGGGACGGTCGACGAATCAGGCGACAGGCTCGGCGCGGTGGTGGGCTCGGCCGACCGCGGGCGCGGCGGCGGCGTGCAGGCGCTGAGGATGCCTGCCGCCCCGGCGGCGAGCACGGCGCGCCTGCTGAGTCTCATCCCCACGCCATCAGGCTAGGGCCTCACGAGTCGATCATGCGGGAGACGCCCTGGTCCTCCTACAGCTCCGAGTACCAGTCGGACAGGCCGGTGTCGGTCGTGTCCTCGGTCTGGAACAAGTCGGCGTCGGCGAACGCGCCCTCGTCGGCGGTGTCGTCTTGGGGCTCCTCCTCCGCGGTGGGCTCTTCTTCCTCGGCCGCGGGCGGCTCTTCGGAATCCTCGGGCTCGTCCGACCCCTCGGGCTCGCCGGACTCGTTCTCGAACTCGACGTCCGCCGGGATGTTCTCGAACCCCGAGTCAGACTCGCCCTTGCCGTCGCCCTCTTCCTTGGGCGCGTGGTCCTGGGGCTCGCCCTTGTCCTCCTCGGGGACGTCGGACGGCTGGTCCTGCGACTGGTCGTCCGGCGCGGCGTCCTTCTTCTCCTCCGGGACGTCCTCGGCCTGCGGTTCGGCCTTCGGCTCCCCGCCCTGGCCCTTGGCGTTCCACGTGCCCAGCCCGGTCGGGTCCGAGTACGCCGACTCCGCGACCCCGTCGTTGTCGTGGTCGAGCAGCGCCGTGTCGGCGACGCCGTCGCCGTCGGAGTCCCACATGGCGTCGTCGTAGCGGCCGTCACCATCGAAGTCGACGGCGATCGCGTCCGTCGTGCCGTCGCCGTCCACGTCCACATTGGCCTGGCCGTGGTGCACGTTCGGGTCGCCATCGCCAGTGCCGAACCGGTACTCGATGTCCGCCATGTGTCGTCCCCTCTGAGATCTAAGTCGACGGGTAGACGTCCATGTCCCCGCCTCGGTTCCAGCTCGCCCACGGGTTCGTCGCGAGGTAGGCGTTGCGGTACCGCTTGTCGTCGGTGACCTCCTCGCCCAGCCACGGCGGGCGGGGGAACTCGGCGTCGGCAGTGTCCAGTTCCAGTTCGGCGAGCACAAGCCCTGCGTTGTCGCCCAGGAACACGTCCACTTCGAACTGAAACCCGTCGACGTCGACGACGTGGCGGTCCTTCTCCACCGGTGATCCCTCGCACAGCCCCGAGGAGCGCACGCCCTCGACGAAGTCCACCGGCACCTCGGTCTCGAACTCCGGCCGGGAGATCCCCTTGGCCTGCCCCTTCACCGTCACCCACGCCTTGTCCCCGGAGCTGCGCACCCGCACCTGCGCGCGTTCGCCGATGGCCAGGTACGCCTGCACCATCCGGTTCGTCGAGATCACCGACGAGCGCCAGGACTCGTCGGCCACCAGGAACTTCCGCTCGATTTCCTCCATCGCGCCAGGCTGTCAGGCCCGGTGCGCGCCGTCCACCGCGGCTAGAAGTAGGAATCCGCGAGCAGGCTCATGAGCGTCTCGCGTGGAGCGTCGGCCCAGTCCCCCGGCGACTCGGCGACCGCCCGCGCCCAGACGAGGGTCCGCGCGACCTTCCCGACCCGGCAGGCCAGGTCCAGCTGGGCCACCAGTTCCGCGTGCGAACCGAGGTCGGCGAAGACCTCCAGGTAGGCGTCGCGCACCCGCAGCACGCCCTTGGTCTGCTTGCCCAACCGGTCGGAGAGGATCTTGAGCGGGACGAACATCGCGGCGAACGGGTGCGCGACGACGGCGTCGCCCCAGTCGTAGAAGCGCACGGCGTCGGGGTCGGCCAAGTCGGCGAGCAGGACGTTGCCCGCGTGCAGGTCGTTGTGGTCCAGGCTGGGCGGAACCGGGGAGACCGCCAGCCGGGCGCACCATTCGGCGAACTCGCCGGACTTCGCGGCGACCGCCGGGATGTCGCCCACCACGGCGAGCGCCTCCTCGAAGCGCTGCGGCATCACCGTGGGCCGCATGTCGGTGACATTCGCGGCGAGCATCCGGTCGACGTGCGGGGCGAGATCCCGCTGCAGCAGGCCGTGGCGCGGCATGACCTCGGTCAGCACCTCGACCAGCTCGTCGTCGGGAAGCTCACGGTCGGCGAGTGTGCGGCCGCCGTCGGGCAGCAGCATCCAGCCGCGCTCGGCGTCGGTGGCGATGGGCGGGAGGACGCGGTGCGGGATCAAGTCGTGCAGGACGTCGTAAAGCCCCGCCTCGAAGGCGTTCGGCGGGTTGACCGCCTTGAGCCACACCGTTCCGGCCGTCGTCGGCGCGGTCAGCTGGGTCGACCACGGCCGCACCCGCGGCTGTTCGACGGCGCCGGTCCGCTTGATGCCCGCGTCGGCGAGCCGCTCGTCCAGCCACTGCGTCGCCAGGTCCACCCATGCCGCCGTGGACCACGTTTCGACTCCCATGCCACCAGCCTTCCAAACGGGGACCGATACGCCCAGGGGTGCCGGGGTCGGCACCCCTGGGCGGTGGATCAGCCGGTCACCGAGAGGCTGTGGCCCGCGATGCCGTTCTGGCAGTGGTACGAGGTGAAGACGCCACCGGAGGTGCCGTTGCCGCCCGCGCCCTCGCACGCGGCCAGGGTCGAGAAGGTGTTGAGGTAGACGTCGCTCACCGACCCGGCCTTGGGCGTGACGGACAGGCTGTAGCCCGCGAAGCCCGCCTGGCAGGTGTAGGAGGCGAACACGCCGCCCGCGACACCATTGGCGCCGCTGGTGGCGCAGTGGCCGCTGGTGCCGGTGTACAGGTAGACCGAGTTGGCGGGGGCGGCCTGCGCGGTGCCCGCGGCTAAGGCGAACGTGGCGGCGGTTCCGGCCAGCACAGTGGTGATGGCGCGCATGCGGTTGGTCATGTTGTTCCTCCTGGGTCGGGTGGATGCCATGTGACGGCACCGAAATCGACGCTAACAGGACAGAAATGTCCATAATGGACAGAGCAGTCGACGGTGATCCACTCTGGGTTAAGGAGTTGACAGACGAAGATCAAGTGATCACTTGCCGAGCGGCAGGTCCGCGTCTTGAACGCCGTTTTCGCTTGACAGACAAGGGATTCCTCCCTTGTTGGCGGACAGTGAGACCTGTGATGTCGATCAGGCGCCGGAACTCCAGCCATCGCCCCACTCGACGTCGCGGGCGCGCTTGTAGGCGTCGGGGTCGCGCTTGGTGATCTTCGTGTCGGCCAGCCCGTCCGCGCCCGTGCACAGCGTCAGCGACACCAGCCCCTTGCGCTTGAACGGGTGGCGCAGCACCCGGTTGTCGACGTGCGGCAGGTCGGCGCGGGTGAGGGCGACGTAGGAGTACTTCTCGTCCTCGTGCGCCAGCGTCGCGGACTTGATCCGCCGGTGCAGCGCGGTGCGGTTGAGCCGTTCGGCGAAGTGGCACCAGTCCTGCCCGCGCGGAATCGGGCACGCGCGCTCGTGCGGGCACGGCGCGAGCACCTTCATCCCGTCGGCGATGAGCAGGTCTCTGGCCGCGACGATCCGCTCGTAGCCGGCGGGTGTGCCGGGCTCGATCAGCACCAGCAGTCCCGCGTCCTGGGCGAGTGAGCGCACTACCGACGCGCGCGCCGACTCGGCCAACTCGCCGAGCACATAGGACATGGTCACCAGGTCGGCGGCGGGCTTGGCCACCGTCGCGGCGATGACGGCCCGCTCCCACCGCGCCGACCGCACCGCGGGCGCCGACGACCGTTCCGCCAGCTTGCGCCCCAGCGCGATCGCGGGCGCCGACTGCTCCAGCACGGTCACCTCCGCCAGCGACGGCCACACCGCCTGGGCCGCCCACACCGACGTGCCCGTGCCGCCGCCGACGTCGACCATCGACGCCGGCTGGAACTCGGGAGCCAAGACGGCGGCGTGGCGCAGCGCGGCCGACACGGCGGCGAAGGTCGCGGGCATCCGGTACGCCGCGTAGGCCGCGACCGTCAGGTCCTTGTCGAGCACGAGGGACGCCGGGTCGACGCCACCGCGGTAGCGCTGGATGAGCGCCTCGACGGCGTCGGTGACCTGCGAGGTCGGGAACCGCCCGAGGGCGTCGTCGAGGGCGCCTGCGAGCTCGGTGGGGAGGGTGGACATGGCTTCGAATCATGCCTGGTCAATCCCGGTCGGCTCCGCTCGGCTGGTAACGGCCGGGCCTTGACCTCGACGGGCGGTGCCACGACCATCGGCACGACGAGATCAGGAGCCCTCGATGTTCAGTGAGCCCGAGTTCGGCTACGAAGGCGCCATGCCGTCGTTCGCGGCCGCCCTGCGCGCGGCGATCGAGGCCAAGGGGCTCGGGCTGGTCCGCATCCAGGACCGGCTGAGCCGACGTGGGATATCGGTCAGCCTGGCGACGCTGAGCTACTGGCAGACCGGCCGCAGCCGCCCCGCCCGCCAGTCCTCGCTGGCCGTCGTCCGCCACCTCGAGGAGATCCTGGAGGTCCCGCGCGGCTCGCTGTCGGCGCTGATCGACCCGCACCGCCCGGCGATGGGCGCGTTCTGGCCGCGGGAGACGCCGGTCGAGGCCGCGGTCAGCGAGGTCGACATCGGCTGGGACGACCGGCTGACCCGGCTCAGCCAGCACGACCGCGTGGTCGTGGGCGGCGACCGCGGCGAGCGGACGTCCACCTCGCGGCAGGTGCTGCGGGCCGAGGCGGACGGGCCGGACCGCTGGATCGTCATCAGCCACATCGACGAGCACGACCGCGCGCTGCCGACGATCCGGCCGCTGCGCAACTGCCATCTCGGCCGGACGATCAGCAGGCCGGAGAGCGGGCTGCTGGTCGCCGAGTTGGTCTTCGACTCCGCCCTGCGCCGGGGCGAGACGATCGTCCTCGAACACGAGCTGGTCAGCCGCCCGCCGCATCCGCTGGCGACCAACTACGAGCGCAAGTTCCGGCTGCCGGTCCGCGAGTACGTGCTGGAGGTGTGCTTCGACCCGGCGGCGGCGCCCGGCCGGTGCGAGCAGTTCGCTCGCACGGCGGGCAACGCCGAGCGGGTGCGTCCGGTGTCTGTCGACGACCGGAACACCGTGCACAGCGTGGCCCTCGACTTCGGGCCGGGCTGCTTCGGCTTCCGCTGGGACTGGGACTGACCTGCTTCTTCTGCTCGCGCTCAACCTTCACCAAGATCGGACGTCTTTCAGTGAAGAGATAACCGACGCCTGGGGACGGTGCGCATGAGCATGGGGCAGGACGCCGACTTGGCGGAGCGAATACTGAACCAGCCGCTGGTGGCGGCCGCGATGGTCGCCGGGTGCGTGGTGATCGGGTTCGCGGCGCTCGTGCCGGCCAAGTGGCGGGGCCGGCGGCGGGTTCCGGCTGTGCTCGCGGGTTTCGGGCTCGCGCTCGCACTCGCCGTCACGCTGGGAAGATCCGGTGTCCTCGACCCGGACATCGCGACGCTGGACCCGCTGCGGCGGTGCGTCGAGAACGACTTCGCGCTGGCGAGCACGAAGCAGCGGCTGAACTTCTACATGCTCATGCCGTTCGCGTTCTTCGCCACGCTGACGGTCCGCCGCCCATGGCTGGTGATGGTCTCCTGTGCCGCGCTCAGCGCGGGTATCGAACTCACTCAGGCGCTGATCGCCGTGGGCGTGTGCGACTCGCAGGACTTCTACAACAACACTGTCGGCGGGGTGATCGCGGTGATCGCCGCGTGGGGGCTCGACAAGCTTGTCTCGACCGGGAAACGGGCCGTGGAACCGGATGCCGCCACCGCGCGGCGGTGACGGCATCCGGGGGTCATCCGCGACCGGTCAGCAGGAGCCGAGGTCGCGCCAGTTGCTCCACTGGGAGGATCCGGGAGTCTGGCCCATGGTGTACCAGGTCGCTTCCCAGCGGTGCCCGCTGTAGGAGACGCGGTTGCCCGGCGCGTACCAGATGTTCGGGTTCCACGCCGGAACGTCGGAGCATGACGGCGGCGTCGGGGTGGGCGTCGGAGTCGGAGTCGGCGTCGGGGTGGGCGTCGGCGTCGGAGTCGGAGTCGGTGTGGTGCCGCCGCCGGTGGTCTGGTTGATCCAGTCCTTGTACGCCGGGACATTCATGTAGATCGCGGGCGCGGTGCCGCAGGTGTCCTGGCCCTGGCCTGCGCGGCTGGTCGCCCCGGTCAGTTCCCACCGGCCCGAGACCTGGCGCACCGACGGGCCGCCCGAGTCGCCGTAGCAGGCGCCGGTGTTGGGCTTGTCGCCGAGGCAGATCTCCTTGGTGGCGTTGAAGTCGTCGGTGCAGCCGGAGCTGAGGACCTTGACGTCGATTTCCTGAAGGTTCGTCGGCGCTCCGCCGCAGCCGCGGGTCGGGCAGGTCTGGCCCCAGCCGATGAGCCGCGTGACGGTCCCAGCAGGACCGGGGTCCGCGGCGATGGGGATGGGTGCCTGCTCCACCGCTGAGGCGAGCTTGACCAGCGCGAAGTCGCGCCCGTCCGGGCTCTTCGTCTGCGAGGCGATCCGCACGAGCGTGCCGCCGGAGTTCCACGTGGTGGTGCCGACCCGCGCCTGGGTCAGGCTGCCGACGCAGTGCGCGGCGGTGGCCACCCACTGCGGGGCGATCAGCGAACCACCGCAGAAGTGGCCTTGGGAGGTCTGCAGGGACACCATGAACGAGTAGGTCTGGCTGGCGTTGCCGCCGCCGATGATCATCGGCTGGGCCACGCTGTCCGCGGCGGGCGGCGGCGCGGCGAACGCGGACGGCGCGGCGATGGCCACACCGATGGCGGTCGCGGCGAGACTCACCGCGAGCACGGCTTTCTTGAGCCGCATGAGGGCTCCTCTCAAATGCAGGGTGGAAAAACCGGACGCAGGTATCCGTGTCTCGAAATATGTCCCAGCCTTCTGGCCAAGGCTCATCCAAACGGGGTATTAATTGCCGTTATGGCGAACTTGGAACTGAGACATCTGCGGACGATCTGTGCGATCGCCGAGGAAGGAAGCGTGTCCAAGGCGGCGGCGAGAATCGGGGTGTCGCAGCCCGCGATGACCACTCAGCTGCGCTCCATCGAGCGGCTGATCGGCGGCGACCTGTTCGAGCGGTCCCCCTCCGGCAGCGTGCCGACCGAGCTTGGCCGCAGCCTCATCCGCTCGGCCCGGGTGGTGCTCGACGACGTCAAGACACTGCTGAACATGGGTGACCCGAAGACCCGCCCGACGGCCGAGACGTCGTTGGTCTTCGCCTCGATGCCGATGCTGTTCACCGGGACGGTGGTCTCCGAACTGGCCGCGTGGATCCGCTGCGCGGAGGTTCGGGTGCAGACGTACACAGCAGGCTCGGGCGTGCTGGACCTGGTCGCGTCCGGCCGGGCCGACCTGGCCGTGTTCGAGTGGTTCGAGGGCTTTGACCAGCGCGAACTGAACGGACTCGAAGTTCGGGCCCTCGTGTGTGAGCCGCAGTTCGTCGGTTTGAGCGAGGACGATCCGCTCGCCGAAGCCGACGAAGTGGAGCTCGCCGACCTGGCCAGGCGGGACTGGGTCGTGCCGCCACCGGAGGAGGACGGCCTGCGCATCCAGCTGCGCCACGCGTGCGACGCGGCCGGTTTCCTGCCCCGCCTCACCCACCAGGTCAGCGACGCGCGGACCGCCATGACGCTCACCGCGGGCGGCGCGGTCTGCTTGCTGCAACCCGCCTCGATCGACGCCGGCGGGGTCGTCGTGCGCCCGCTGCGCGGCACGCCGCTGATCACCCCGGTGCTGCTGGCCCTGCGCTCGGACGGCCCGTGGGCCGACCGCAGACACGAGATCATCGCCTGCGTCGCACACGCCTACTCGACAATTGTCCCGCGCAATCGGTATTACGCGAAGTGGTGGATTGATCACCCGGAACACCACGCCGAACTCGACGCGGCGCTGCTTCTGCCGCGGCCTAGCCGACCGCAGTAGGCGGATCCACGAAATGTCTGCTACCCGCCAATTCATGCCATTACCAGTTGCGCCCATCACGAATATTGATGGGAGAATGGGGTAGGTGCCGGGCACCCCTGTCCCCCTGGGCGGGCCCGCTGATCACCCAGTCACGCCTCCCCGGGGTCCGGCACCCGGTACACTCGCGCTGCGGAGGGGGCGTTAGCTCAATCGGTAGAGCTGCTGACTTTTAATCCGTAGGTTGGTAGCCCATACTCGCGCTGACCTGCTGGTTTCCGTCGGGCGCACGGTGTCGATCTTCAAGCAGTCTCGATCCAGGCTCTGGTGCTGCGGACCGATCCGGCCCGGGCGGTGACGATTCGTACCGCGATACCCGGACAGTTCAGTTCAGCCCGGATTGGCTGCCTCGCACGAGTCGATACGTCCCTCGGTCGACGCGCTCAAGGTCGTCGTAGGTGGTGGCGGCGTTGTCCGGCGCGTTGAGGCACATGTGACTGGTGATCATGGTGCGGATAGTCGATTCGGCATATCTGGTGCCGCATCTGCCCATCTCAGCCACGATCTCCAACGGAGTGAACGTGGCGCTTCCAGACCGGACTGTCACCGCGCGGATCGCCTCCAGGATCTCGCGCCGCGCGCCGTCGCGTTCGAGGGCTCGCGTCCGTGCTACTGCGTCGACGTTCGCGGCTGCGGGTCAGCATGGCGCGGGACCCGAATCTCTGGCAAAGCCCGGTCAGTAACCAGGCCGCCCGCTACTGGATCGGGTTGGGCGCCCAGCGGGTCGACCAGATAGACAGCCAACCGGAGACCGGGGTCGATGTCGACCAGAGCGATACGCCGGGCGATGACGTGGTGCGCGGCGAGGTCGGCGCCGATGATTTTCGCGGCTGTCGTCGGCAGTCGCGCTGCGTCGGCTGGGTGTAGCGCGACTTCGTCGGTATCGAGGTCCAATCCGTATCGCCGCGCTGCGCCTGCCATGTAGGTGCGCAGCCGTGTGGACTCGACGTATACGAACAGGCGATCAGCCACATCGGGGTAGGCGGCAAGTCGGTAGAGGTCTTTGAGTACTTCGCCGAGCGCCATGGTCCATGCAGCATTCTGCTCGTTGGGCTCACGTGGGAATTTGAACTCGATCAACGCGGCGGGCGGACGCCCGCCAGCGACGAGATCGATTCGAGCGCCTGCGAGAGCCGGGTGTGGCCACTCGACACGGAGTCCCCCAGGATCTTCCCCGCCCCTCACCAAGGCGCGCGCTGTCGCGAAGCGAACGGAATCCTCCGTGAGCAGGCGAGAGAGACCCTGGTGCCGATACGCACGTAGTTCGTCGCCCACGGAAAGCCATATGTCTTCGCGCAGCCACACGCCCATGTCTTGACTGTAGTGACGATCGCCAGTGCGGGCGCCCGTCGGACAGGTGCTGGCGAAATCGGTGACCGTCACCAGTCCGCCAATAGGCCGCCTCGACAGCTGGGCTGTTCGGGCGCACCCGTGAGTAGACGTGACAACGTCGCGTACGTCGGGAGCGTCACCGCCGCGGGCGAAGCGCTCGAAGCGTCGCCCGGTGTAGAGCCGTGCTGGTGGACCTTCGTCTCGGAAGTAGCGACGCAAGCTCGACTCTGATCTCGCACCAACCAGAGTCAACCGAGCGCCAAATCCCGGGCGGTCTCGATGGCAGGCGCAACGATGCCATCGAGATACGGGGTCGAGAACGATCGGCCCCAGTTGTTCTTGGAGTTCCTGCCCTGCTGATGCGGATGTACAAACGAGGCGAGGTAGACCGGGACACCGGCAAAGTTGACGTGCTCGAGATTCGGCCCAACCGGTGTCACCCCGGACAGCAGTGGTGCAATGCCTTCGCGGCCGGGCCCACTCTGAAGGATGCACAACGTCGGCTCAAGGATCTTGATCGTCGCCGCCAGGTGCGGCAGGCAGTTTGCGGTCATGACCGGGGTGCCGCGTGATGTCGTCGTTCCCGTTACAACTGCCGAACACAGTCGGATGTTGACCAGCGCATAGGCATCCATGACATGCACCGACTGTCCGGAGGCGGACAGATCAAGTGTCTCGCCACGCCGGTCGGGGCCGGGAGTCTGTCCGAAGGCCAGGCGAAGAACGCTGGCTGTGCCCTTCATGTGCGGCTTTCGACTTCGTGGTTCACCGTCGATAACCGGCTGCTGCTCCAAGCGTCGTTCGACGAGGCTGACGTTCTCGCGGTCACGCCCAATCTCCATTCCTACGACTAGTACGGCAGCAGCCATTCGCTAGCTGACCTGGGTGTTCTCGATGTTGCGGGCGAGTCTGGTGCGTTTGTGGAACCAGCGTGAGCGTGCTTGGTGTCGGCGTCGCCAGTTCACCCAAATGGGTTGTGTGCTCGGGTGGTCGAGGTGTGATGGTGTCGGCGATCAGACGTTTGATTTCGGGGACGGTGAGCGGGATCAGGCCGGGATCGGCGGGTGGAGGCTGGTCCGGATGTCGTGGTTCGGG
>NZ_JBOHGC010000469.1:0-15712 GCF_050699995.1 Actinokineospora sp.
GTGCGGCACATGCCCGACGAGAAAGCGTCTCGGGCTGAATGGATCGCCTACTACGAGTGGCGGACCGACGTCTTCCGGCATGTGTCAGCAGTTGATACCAGGCATCGCTACGAAGCCGGTGCGAACGCATGGCTTGCCAAGGACAAGGCCGTGAAACTGAAAGGTTCTGGTGAGGCGGACGCGACATTGATTAGCTAATTCGGTTCCTGGTCAGCCCGATGGGCAAATTGAACAGAGGGGAATGTCCGTGTCAGGTCATTTGGAACAAGCAGCAGGCGCGCTCAACGCGGCAGGGCAACAAATGCCTGTGGAGTTGGTGGTGAGTGCGAGTGGCCAGATCGATACGGCGGTCGCTGCGATCCAGCAAGCCGGGGGTGCCGTCGGTGACGAGCTAACCGGCATTGCGCTCGCGATCAAAGGTGAGCTGGACGCCACTGTGGCGCGGCTTCTACAACTCCGTCAACAGCTCGACAGCGCCGCGCAAGCTGTGATGCAGCGCGGCTATTGAGAATGGACGGGCAGCGATAGTGCCCGTGGCGGTTCTCCGGGTGTCGCCGCAAAACAACGGCAGCCTGCAACGTTTGGACGTAGTACGTCCACGGACTACAGAAAGACTTTCAGGGAAGCATTTCCGGACAGCGCAGACGGGGCGATTGTTCACCATGCCGTTGAACAACAGGTGCGCAGGAAATTCCCTGGCGCGGGGATCACTGAGGAGGAGATCCATTCTCTTGAAAACCTGAGAGGGATTCCCAAGGGATTGGTCAACAATAGGCTTCATTTGAGTCAGCTCAGAAAGGAATGGAACCGCTTTTATCGCGACAACCCGAGTCCTTCTAAGCAAGAACTTCTAGACTTCGCAACTCAGCTTGACGACAAATATGGTGATCAGTTCGATCCTTCGGTAAGGTGATGACATGTCCGACTTCTTCATGCTTGAACCGGAAGTACCGGGGGAGCTCGGTGACGGTACGGAGCAAGACAGAAACACGCACCCCCCAACGGTGACGCGCGTCGAGTACGCGTTCCACAATTGGCTTGGTGATGACCTGATCACCGCGTTTCCCTGCTTCCTGGTCACCGAGTGGCTTGCCGCAAAGCTGAGCGACGCAGACATGTCGGGATTCGAAATTCGACCAGCCTCCGTCACGCTCGCAGAGGAGGGGGAAGACTGGATCGGCGACGTCGACAAACTTCCCGCCTTCAAGTGGTTGTTTGTCACGGGCAAGCCGGGCCATGACGACTTCGGCGTAACCGACCGCGCCGATCTGGTCGTCTCCCGACACGCGCTCGATGCGCTAGGCAGCGGCACCCTTAGCCACTGCGACATCGCGCCGTACGCGTCCGTTTAGGACACCTCCCCTTCCCACCGGGCAAGGGGAGGTGCCGGCCCCCAACGCTGATCCCCGGGCGTGGGGGCCGACCCGTTCGTTGAGTCTGCTGTTCCTTGGGGGCAGACCAAAACCGCACGTCAGGTGGCCAACAACGCGGAAACCAAGTGTGTGCACTTGCGCTGACCGCAACCCGTTCGGCATCCACACCCACGAGAACGACATGGAGGGCGTCGTCCTCACCGTGCGCCGTGACGGGTCGTACTACGGCAAGTTCGAAGCCATGGTGACCGTCGCGCACACCGACTTCTACTCCTACGTCCCCTCCGGCAGCACCTTCACCAGCGGCCGGGAGAACGTCGACGGCACCGTGCCGATGCGGACCTACAACGGCGTCGCGCACCCCACCACCCGCCAGGAGGCCAAGGGCCACGGTGTCTACGCGTGGAACGGCGCCGAGTTCCCCGGCGGTGACGGCGTCGTCTACTACCCCAGCGGTGTCGCCGAGGTTCCGTCGAGCGGGAACGACCGCTCGGTCGGCTACCAGCTGGTGAACGTCTTCGCCGCCGACGGGCTGTGGGCGCGCCGCGCGAACGCGGTGACCTTCGCCAGTTACGGGACATTCCGCGGTGACAACGGCAAGGACAACGCCGCGAACGCGCCGTGGGGCTGGGACGACGGCAACGACGGCAGTGACCTCCCGCGCGGCGCCATCGCCACAGACCCCGCCTACCTCGTGGCCCAGTACTTCGCGGGCGAGGGCTCCTTCAGCCTCACCTACACCCGAAACTCCTACCGCTAGCCGAGTTTGACGCGCGCGCGCCCTGGGTACACACCACCCGGATCCGCGCGTGCGTAACGCGTCATCGTGAGCGGGGTGGCGGCGCCAGGGCGTCGTCACCCCGCTTCGCCTCGTCCGCGCGGTACGTTGCCGGATCGGACCAGGAGCGCCAGGAGGAACAGTGTCAGAGGTCGAGACCAATGCGGCGGCTCACGCGTCAGGAGTGCGCGGCGCCGACGTCCGGGTGAGCGCCGACGCCGAACAGGTGCCGCTGATCCGCTCGTTCGCGGCGGACATCGCGATGCGCCTCGATTTCGATCTCGACGCCATCGAGGACGTGCGCATGGCCGTCGACGAGGCGTGCTCGCTGCTCGTGCGGGCGGCGGTGCCGGACTCGTCGCTGTTCTGCTCGTTCGACCTGCTCGACGACAGCCTGCGGGTCCGCGTCCACGTCGACGCCAAGAGCCCGATGCCGCCGTCGGCGGACCGGATGAGCTGGCAGATCCTCACCGCGCTCGCGTCGTCGGTCACCGAGAACGTCGAAGCCACAGGGGACGGGCACCGCGTGTCCATCGAGTTGGTGACCCGCACCGGGGAAGCGGCGGCGCGGTGACCGAGTCCGACGCCACGCAGCGCGAGGACGCCCGGTTCGAAGAGTTGGCCCGTCTCCCCGACGGCGATCCACGACGTGTCGCGCTGCGCACCGAGTTGGTCGAGGCCTACATGGACCTCGCCCGCAACCTCGCGCGCAAATTCGACCGCCGCGGCGACCAACTCGAGGACCTGGTCCAGGTCGCCACGATCGGGCTGATCAAGTCCATCGACCGGTTCGAGGCCGCCAAGGGCAACTTCTACGGCTTCGCCATACCGACGATCATGGGGGAGCTGCGCAGGCACTTCCGCGACACCGGCTGGGCCGTGCGGGTGCCGCGCCAGCTCAAGGAACTGCACGTGACCGTCGCCACGGGCCGCGCCGAGCTGACTCAGCAGCTGGGCCGCGCGCCCAAGCCCAGTGAACTGGCCGACCACCTGGGGCTGACCAGGGAACAGGTTTACGAGACGCTCATGGCGGGCGCGTCCAAGGAGGGCTCCTCACTCGACGCTCGGCTCGCCGAGCCCAACGGCGACCGGTTCGGCTACGAGGACGACGAGCTCAACCAGGTCGACAACCGCCGGGCGCTGCAACCGCTGCTGGCCGAACTCACCGAGCGGGAGCAGAAGATCATTCTGCTCAGATTCGTTCGCGGCATGAGCCAGGCCGACATCGCGCGCCGCGTCGGCGTCTCCCAGATGCAGGTCTCGCGGCTGCTCGCCAAGATCCTCGACCGACTCCGGGCGGGTCTCGGCGAGGACAGCATGGTGCGCTGATGGATCAGCCGACCCGAAGCTGCCTGCGGCGGTGGGCGATCAGCGCCCGCCGCTCGCCTTCGCCCATCGCGCCCCAGATGCCGTACGGCTCCTGGACGCTGAGCGCGTGCTCGCGGCACTTCTCGAGCACCGGGCAGGCCCGGCAGATCGCCTTGGCGCGGGCCTCGCGCGCGGCCCTCGCCGGTCCGCGCTCGGCGTCGGGGTGGAAGAAGACCACGCTGTCGACCCCGCGGCAGGACCCCTTGGTCTGCCATTCCCATTCGGTCGTGACGGGCTTGGGCAGGCGGGCGATCTCGGCCATCGTGACCCTTCCTTGTGGCCCCGCCATCGCGCGGGGAAGTGATCATCAGATACCCGGTGCCCGCATGGACCAAACTGTGCTCAGTGTTCCCACAGTGATCGGCGCTGCCGGAAACACAGTGACAAACCCGGATTACCCGGTCGGAAAGGATCGATAGTGGAGATCAACAGCGAGGGCCTCGACCCGGTGATCGTGTCCGTGGAGGGTGAGGTCGATCTCGCCACGTCGCCCCGGCTCGAACTGGCACTCGACGAGGCGCTCTCGTCCTCCGGCGCCACCGGCGTGTGCGTCGACCTGTCGAAAGTCGAGTTCATGGACTCCGCGGGCCTGCGGGTTCTCGTGGCCGCGCGGCGCCGGGCCGACGGTTCCGGCCTGTCGATGACCCTGCGCGAGCCGCACGACCGGGTGCGCCGGATCATCGAGATCACGGGCCTGGCGGAGGTGTTCGGGCTCGCCAGAAATTCGTGATTCAAGGTCCCCCAGCCGGGGTATCTCAGAGCGAGTGCACCCCAGTCCCACTGGGAGGGTGGTGCGTGGACTCCAGCAAGAGGCGGCGAGATGGTGGATGACCGGGCAGAGTTAATCGCCCGCCTTCCGCCGACCACCCGGTCGGCGGGTGAGGCGCGTGACTTCGTCAGCGCCGCCCTCCGGTCCTGGGCGTGTGACGAGGCGCTCACCGCTGACGTCGTACTCGCCACCTCGGAGCTGGTCACGAACGCGATGGAACACGGGCGCGGCGAGATCACCGTCGACCTCCGGCTTCTCGAAAGCCGAGTCCTGCTGCGCGTGCGCGACGAAGGCCCGGGCGCGCCGGTGAGCGGGGACCGGGAAGTCCTGGCCCCGCGCAGCCGGGGCCTCACCATCGTCGAAGCGCTGAGCGCCGCCTGGGGGTGGCAGCTCGCCCTCGGCGGGAAGTGGGTGTGGGCGGAGTTCCCCTTCATCCCGGCGAGCGCGCCGGTCCCGTCCATGCACCTGCGCCCGCCCGCACACCACTGAGCCCCCGCACACCCCCTGAGCCCGCACACCACTGCACGGCGTCTGTGCTACTTCCGTGCTACTTCCGCGCCGCGATGCGAGCCAGGAAATCGTCAGCCGTTCGTGTGTTGATGACCCGGTCGGGACCGATCCCGCACTCCTCGGCGCGTTCGCACCCGAAGGGCAGCCAGTCGAGCTGACCGGGTGCGTGCGCGTCGGTGTCGATCGCGAAGTCGCAGCCGAGCTCCTCGGCCAGGGTCAGCAGCCTGCGGGGCGGGTCGAGGCGCTCCGGGCGGGAGTTGATCTCCACGGCGACCCCGTACTCGACGCACGCGGCGAACACCGACTGGGCGTCGAAGGTCGACTCCGGGCGGCCGTGGCCGGTCACCAGCCTGCCCGTGCAGTGCCCCAGGATGTCGGTGTGCGGGTTGGCTACGGCGGTGAGCATCCGCTCGGTCATCTCCGCCTTGGGCATGCGCAGCTTCGAGTGCACGCTGGCCACCACGACATCGACCTCGGCGAGCAGCTCGTCGGTCTGGTCGAGGCCGCCGTCGAGCAGGATGTCGACCTCGATGCCGGTGAGGATCAAGAACGGGGCCAGTTCCACGTTCAGCTCGGCCACCACCTCCAGCTGCCTGCGCAGCCGCTCCGCGCTGAGCCCGTTCGCGACCTTGAGCCGCGGGGAGTGGTCGGTCAGCGCCATCCACTCGTGGCCGAGCGCGATCGCCGCCTCGGCCATCTCCCGGATCGGGCTGCCGCCGTCGGACCAGTCCGAGTGCGTGTGGCAGTCCCCGCGCAGCGCGGCCCGCAACTGGGCGCCGCCCGCGACCGGCGACTGGGCGCCCTCGGTCAGCTTGGTCAGGTATCCGGGCTCGCCGCCCGTGACGGCTTCGGTGATCGCCGCGGCGGTGGACTTACCGATGCCGGGCAGCGCGGTCAGCGTGCCCGCCTTGACCCGTTTGTCCAGTTCTCCCGGGGGCAGATCGGCGACTATCGCGGCGGCCTTGCGGAACGCGCGCACCTTGTAGGTCGGCTCGCCCGACCGCTCCAGGAACAGCGCGATCTGCTTGAGGGCGGCGACGGGATCCATGCCCCCAATTAACCATCGCCCGGCGACAGTCGCGAGCCGCCCTAGCGTTCGAAGGGCCGAAAGGAGTGCCGCCATGGATATCCCGGTTACCGCACCCGTCGACCCGTCAGCGCTGACCGACCTGCTCGACGGACGGTGGGCGCACGTCCGCCGAGACGCGCGCATCCGGATGTCCGAGCTGCCCGCGCCGCCGGTCGACCTGCCCACCGAGGAGCACCGCGCCCAAGTCCTCGACTCGCTGCGCGCGCTCGTCGCCTCCGGCTACCCGCGCGCCGGGTTCCCGAAGGAGTACGGCGGTGAGGCCGACACCGGAGCCGCGCTCACCGCGTTCGAGATGCTCGGCTTCGGCGACCTGTCGGTCATGGTCAAGGCGGGCGTGCAGTGGGGCCTGTTCGGCGGCGCGGTGGTGGCGCTGGGCACCGAGGTCCACCACGAGCGCCACCTGCGCGCGATCATGGACCTGGACCTGCCCGGCTGCTTCGCGATGACCGAGACCGGGCACGGCTCCGACGTCCAGCACCTGCGCACCACCGCCACCTACGACCCGGCGACCGGCGAGTTCGTCGTCCACACGCCACACGAGGGCGCCCGCAAGGAGTACATCGGCAACGCCGCCCGCGACGGCAGGATGGCCGTCCTCTTCGCCCAGCTGGTCACCGGCGGCGAGTCCCGAGGCGTGCACGCGCTGCTGGTGCCGATCCGCACCGGGTCCGGCGAGCCCGCTCCGGGGGTGCGGATCGAGGACTGCGGGCGCAAGGCGGGCCTCAACGGCGTCGACAACGGCAGGCTCTGGTTCGACAACGTCCGGGTCCCGCGCGACGCCCTCCTCAACCGCTACGGCGACGTGGCCGCCGACGGCACGTACAGCAGCCCTATCGACGGCGACTCCAAGCGGTTCTTCACCATGCTCGGCACCCTCATCCGCGGCCGGATCAGCGTCGCGGGCGCCGCGGGAAGCGCGACGAAGACCGCGCTGAAGATCGCCGTGCGCTACGCGCAGGTCCGGCGCCAGTTCGACAACCCGGAGACCGGGGAGGAGGTCGTCCTCCTGGACTACCTCGCCCACCAGCGCAAGCTGCTGCCCGCCCTGGCGACCACGTACGGCCTGCACTTCGCCCAAGAGGAACTCGTCACCACCCTGCACGAGCTGCGGACCGACGACGACCGCGCGCAGCGCGAACTCGAATCGCGGGCGGCGGGCATCAAGGCCGTCGCCACCTGGCACGCCACCAAGACCGTCCAGACCTGCCGGGAGGCCTGCGGCGGCGCGGGCTACCTGGCGGAGAACCGGCTGCCCGGCATCAAAGCCGACACCGACGTGTTCACGACCTTCGAAGGCGACAACACGGTCCTGCTCCAACTGGTCGCGAAGGGCCTGCTGACCGGATACCAGCAGCACCTGCACGCACTCGGCAGCGCGGGCATGGCCCGGTTCATCACCGACCAGGTCCTCGGGACCGTGCTCGAGCGCACCGCCGCCCGCGGGCTCATCGACCGGCTGATCAACGCGGTCACCACACAGGACGAGGAGACCGACCTGCTGGAGCGCGGCTGGCACCTGAAGCTGTTCGAGGACCGCGAGAAGCACGTCCTCGACACCCTCGCCCGCCGCCTTCGCCGGGCGGGGGAGGAGGGCGCCGACTCCTTCGCCATCTTCAATCGTGCGCAAGACCACGTCCTGCGCGCGGCCCGGGTCCACATCGACCGGGTGGTTCTCGAGGCTTTCGTCGCCGCGATCGACCGCGGCACCGACCCCGCCGTCACGGAGTTGCTCGACCGGCTCTGCGACCTCCACGTGCTCAGCAACGTCGAGGCCGACCTCGACTGGTTCCTCGGCCACGGCCGTCTCACCACGGCCCGCGCCAAGGCTGTGACCAGCGCCGTCAGCGAACTCTGCGCCCATCTGCGACCGCACGCGGGCACCCTCGTCGAGGCGTTCGCCATCCCTGACAGCATGGTCGGCGCCCCCATCGCACTCGGCGCCGAACGCGACCGCCAGGACGCCCAGCGCGCGCACGAGGCCCCGGAACTACCCCGTATGGAGGACTCCGAAGAAGCTGTGACACCGTGATCGAGGATCGGGTAGTCCTGGCCAGGAAAGGCCCGTATCCTGGACACTGACACCCCCACTGCGGGGTGCCCGCCGGGTCCGGCGGCAACCGTGATCGCCCGGCGCCCGCGACCGCTGTGCCGGAGGAGGAAACATGCCACTCTCCGAGCACGAGCAGCGACTGCTCGACCAGATCGAGCGCGCTCTCTACGCCGAGGATCCCAAGTTCGCCTCCACTGTCCGAGGTGCCCGCCTACGCAAGCCGTCCCGACGGCGCAGGCTGCAGGGCATCGCCCTGTTCGTCCTGGGCGTTGCACTCCTCGTGATCGGTGTGATGCTGCCGTTCAAACCGGCGGGTATCCCTGTGGTGAGCCTGCTCGGCTTCCTGGTGATGTTCGTCGGCGCTCTGCTCACGCTGACGGCCCTGCGACACGGCGGCGACGCCGCGTCGGAAGAGGGCGAAGGCCAACGTCCGCCGGGCGGCGAGTCAGCCCACCGGCGCGGCTCGTTCTCCCAGCGGATGGAAGCGCGCTTCAAGAAGCGCTTCGACGGCGAGCACTAGTACCCGCCTCCCCGAGAGGCAGTACAACGCTTCGGGTGGTCCTGGGACTTCGGTCCCTCGGCCACCTTCGCTGTGTCCGGACTGATAGCGGTTGTCCCCGAGGCTTGGGCTACTGGCGCTTGGTGCGGCGGGGTTGGACGACCGAGCGCGGGAGCAGGCGGGCCTTCCACGGCAGGGGAGCCGTGCGGCGCAGGCCGCTGACGACCTCGTCGAACGCCTGGGCCAGCGCCGGGTCCTCGGCCCGCCCGCCGTACCAGGACCGCTCCACCGAACTCACCACGGTCCGAAGCGCCATCTTGCCGCCCTCGTCGAGGTTGTGCTCCCGCGACATCCTGCGCGCGGCCGTGCGGACGGTGTCGGCGTCGGACACCGACGCGCCACGATCCCAGGACTCGGCCATCAGCTCGGTCCACGCCGCGCTCGCCGCGGCCGGGGTGCCCGCGAGCACCGCGTGCCGCCGGTCGTGCCGCCACCACTCCCGGACCAGCGCCGGAATGGTCGTCGCCACGAGCACAAGGACCAACACGGCCAGCCACCAGGACAAGATGGAAGCCAGGAAGAACACCGTCAACGTCCCCAGCGCCGCCACGACCGGCACCACGAACCGCAGCAGGTCACGCCTGACGTGCGCGACCGCCATCGCGGCGACCAGTAGCAGCGCGCAGATCAACGCCGCGTAGAGCTGCCAGGGGATCGACCACGAATCCTCCCCGGGTGTCGGCGCCTCGCCCGCGGTGTCCGGCCGGTCCTCGGGATTCTGCTGAGCCGACGTGCTCGGCCCGGCCGACGCCGACGGCGCCGCGGACTCCGACACGGGCGTCGACGTCTCCGTGTTCGGGTCGCTGGTCGTGTACGGCGCCTCGTAGGTGCGGCCGTCCGACAGCGGGGTCGGGTCGAACGTGACCCACCCCTGCGCGGGGAAGAACACCTCGACCCACGCGTGCGCGTCCTGCGTCGTGATCGACCGGTAGTCGCCGGACTGGAATCCCGCCGTGTAGCCGATCGCGACCCGCGACGGGATGCCCGCGGCGCGCGCGAGGATCGCCATCGCCGAGGCGTACTGCTCGCAGTACCCGATCTTCGACCGGAACAGGAACTCCTTGAGCGCGTCCTCGTCGCTGGAGGTGCCGGTCTGCGTCTTGTACTCGAACCCGTTGGACCGCTCGAAATGCTTCTGCAGCGCCAGCGCCTTGTCGAACATGGTCGTCTTGCCCTCGGTGATCTGCTTCGCGAGGGCGACGACCTCCGCGTCGATGCCCTCGGAGCCCAGGTACACCGGGTCGATCTCGCCGAAGTCGTACCCGGCCAGCCGCAGGTCGGCCGCGGTGGGCTGACTCATGTCGGCCTCTTCGACATAGGTGGGCAGCTTGCGCGGATTGCGCGAATAGACCATGCCGCCGCTCTGGTCGTAGAACATGCCCTTCGGGATGTCCCGCAGCTTGCGCGGGATCCCGTAGACCGGTGCCCACAGGTCTTGGGAGTTGATCGGCTCGATGGAGATCCGGGTGATCGTGCCGCCGCCGTCGTCACCGGGGGCGGGCGGCAGGTCGCTGTCGGCCGGGATGTCGTCGGGCAGGGCGTCGGCGGCGGTCCAGCCGCCGTTGCGGTCATAGCGGGGCAGCGTCATCGCCCGCAGGTAGCGGCCCTCGTTGCCGAGGCCCCGCACGCGGAACAGTTCGACGTTCGTGCCCTGGTCGAGCATGCCGCGCAGCGCCGTGAACGGCTTGAGCGCCAGCCCGCCGCCCCCGCCGCCGCCCCCGCTGCCGCCGGGCAGGCCGCCGACCGTGCCGATGCCCGTGACCACCACGCCCGCGAGCAGACCCAGCACCAGAGCCGACGACACCATCGTCGTCGGTGAGCCGAACGCGGCCGTGGTGTCCGGCAGCGCGGGCCGGTTGCGCCACTGCTGGTGGCGGTGTGCGCCGTCGACGGCCAGCAGCAGCGCGAACGAGGTCGCGCCGAGCACGAAGGACCACCAGGGCAGCAGGTCGTCGGCCAGCGAGGCGGGCACGGCGTAGACGCAGAGCAGCACGAGCCCACACGCGGCGGGGGCGCCCGCGGAGACCGCGAGCGTGTCGACGAGGACCGCGACCAGCCCGATCGCGATCACCACCAGGCAGAGCATCGGCGTCGACGCGGGTACCGGTGGCACCCCGGTCTGCACGGCATCGACCGACTTGCGGAGCACCTCGCCCAGTTCGGCGAACGCCGAGGGACCAGGTATCAACCCGAGGATTCCGCTATGGGTGAACAGGGCCACGACCAGGAACAGCAGCGCGACCATCTGAGCGAGACCGACCACGAGGGTCGGGGTCCGGATCGCCCGCAGGGCCAGACCGGTCGCCGTCACCACGATCACCGCGATGCCCGCGTAACCCAGCCAGCGCATCCCGTCGATCACACCCGCGAGGGCGCTGGAGGCGCACAGCGTCGTGATGGCGGCGATCACCGGGGTGACCGTCACCGACCACTGCGCCTGCGGAGTCGTCTGCTCGCTCATCGCCCGACTCCCGGGGTGGTGCGTGGTGTCGTGTTCACGGTGATCACAGGCCGAACCCCGCGATCATGCTGTCGCCGCGCTTGGTGCTGTTGCGGCAGACGCTGCCCCACACCCCGGCCATCGGGGTGTCGGGGCGGGCGATCGTCACGCCCCAGCCCGCCGCCGCCAGCAGCGCGGCCGTGCCTTGCGGGTCGGCTTCCGGGCCCTGGGCGGCACCCCATGCCGAGGTGTCGAGCAGGACCGCGAGGCTGCGCGTCCCACGGGTCCGGTACCTGATCAGCTGGCCCACCGACTCCGGCGTCGCCGCGCCGATGATCGCGATCAGCTCCTGGCCGTGCCCGGGGTCCGCCGGGCAGTTGATCTCCCGCTGGTGGATCGGCTGCAGCGCGGCGAGCGCGTCCAGCACCGCGTTGTCACTGTGGCTGCCGTCGCCCGCGTCGCTCACGAGAACGCTGCCGGTCTCGGTCACCAGGCGGATCTGCTGGCCGTAGCGGTGCAGGTGCACGCAGATGGAGGCGGCGAACGACACCGCCCACTCCAGGCTGGAGCTCGCGCCGGTGCCGCGGTGGCCGGACACCCGGTGGTCGAGCAGCACTGTCGTGCCGCCGCGCCACGGGCTTTCCTCGACCCGGACCATCATCTCGTCGCGCTTGGCCGTCGAACGCCAGTGGACCTTGCGCAGGTCGTCGCCCTGGCGGTAGGGACGCACGATCGCGTCGTCCTCGCCGTGGCCCGCGTTGAGCCGGATCGAGCCGTCGTCACCCGAGCCAAGGCCCGAGCCACCCGGCACGCCGCTGAGCGGGACCACCCGGGGCACCACGACGAGCCGCGAGGTCCGCGCGAGTTCGCGTTCGAACTCGGCGAGGCCGAACGGGTCGGTGATCGTCGCCTTGAGCGGCCCGAGCTGCTGGATGCCGCGCAGCATCGGCTGCACCGCGTACCGCAGCTGCGTGCCGCTGTGGCGGGGCAGGTGCTCGATGACGAACCGGGGCTTGCCGCCCAGCGCGTAGGGCACGCCGTCGGAGATGAGCAGCCCGCTCGTGGGAAGCCTGCCGGTGCTGCGCACCGTCAGCGCGACCTCCGCGCGCCCGCCCACGGGGACCCGCGCCGGGGCGATCTGGCGCTCCGCGTGCAGACCGACCCTGGCCACCGCCGTGATCAGGCAGACGATCAGCGGCAGCGCCACCACGAACACCGCGACCCGGAGCAGGTCACGCTCGTTGAGCACCACCGAACACAGCGCGGCGGCGATCCCCGCGGCCAGCAGACACCGGCCCCGCGTGGTCAGCCCCGACAGCGCACCGCGCATGGACCACTCCTACTGACGACCGCGAGCGGCCCATTGCGCGCTCGGCTCCGCCTGCGGGACCGGCACGCGCTGGATCAGACCGCGGATGAGCTCGGCGGGGGACCGGCGCGCGGCCTGCGCCTCAGGGGTGAGGTTGAGCCGGTGCGCCAGAACCGGGATCGCGACCAGGTGGATGTCGTCGGGCACGACGTAGTCGCGACCCGACAGCGCCGCCTGCGCCCGCGCGGCCCGCACCAGGTGCAGCGTCGAGCGGGGGGAGGCACCGACCCGGATCTCCGAGAGCCTGCGCGTCGCCGACACGAGCTCGACGGCGTAGCGGCGCACCTCGTGGGCGATCTGGACACCGCGGACCGTCTCGATCAGACCGCGGACCTGGTCGGCGTCCGACACCGGCTTGAGGGTTTTGAAGACGTCGTGGCCCGCGTGCTCGTCGACCATCGCCAACTCGGCCTGCGGGTCCGGGTAGCCGATCGACACGCGCGCGGTGAAGCGGTCGCGCTGCGCCTCGGGGAGGGCGTAGGTGCCCTCCATCTCGATCGGGTTCTGGGTGGCGATCACCATGAACGGCGACTGCAGCTCGAAGGTCTTGCCGTCGACGGTGACCTGCTGCTCCTCCATGCACTCCAGCAGCGCGGACTGGGTCTTCGGCGAGGCCCGGTTGATCTCGTCGCCCACCACGATGTTCGCGAACACCGGGCCGGGTCGGAACTCGAACTCGTTGGTCTGCCGGTTGAAGATCGACACGCCGGTGACGTCGCTGGGCAGCAGGTCGGGGGTGAACTGGATCCGGCTCACCGAACAGTCGATGGACCGCGCGAGCGCCTTGGCCAGCGACGTCTTGCCGACGCCGGGCACGTCCTCGACCAGCAGGTGGCCCTCGGCGAGCAGCGTGACCAGGGCGATCCGCACCACCTCGGGCTTGCCGACCAGCACCCGCTCCACGTTCGCGGCGATCCGCTGCGCGCAGACATGCAGTTCGTCGAGCCTGCCGGGCCGGAGCCCGTCCTGCTGGCCCGTGTACCCGGAGATCGGCCCCAGCTGCGGCTCTTGCCCTTGACCGCCGCCGAACGGGGGGTGCCCAGGCAGAGCGGCGGGGGAACTTGACGTCACGCGACCTCCTGATGCGTCTCAAAACGGCTGTCCGGGAATCCATCGCCCGATCCGGGCATGGACGCGCTCGGCGCCTGACGTCGCCAGCCACGTCCCGTGGCCGCGACAGCCTTCCATGGAGTGTGTCAAACCAGGGCGAAGTACCCCAGCGTTTCCAGGGAAGCCGATGGGACCCGCCGGCCCGGTGTGGATAGTGCCAGGCGGGCCGCGGCCATGATCGGCCGCTCCCGCCTCGCGGGCGCGGCCCCCACTCCGCTACCGGCGCGGGCCGTGCTCACGCTGAGCGATGGCACGCCCGGGCGCGGCCGTGCGCCTGCCCCACGATCACCCACCAGCGCCCGCCAGGTTCCCCACTCCATTCCCCACCACGCTCCCCACAGAGCCCCACATACCGAAGGACGCGCGGGATAACCCGGGGTTGCGTCCGAATTTCGAGCGATCTTGACGGGCGGGACTTCACCCGCGGCGGTCAGGTCCCCCACCGCCCCCCACACCGCTGCCGCGCCCTCTAGCTGGGAAAACGTCATCCACGGCCGGGTCGAACCGGGTCATTTCGCGTTGACTGTGGTGAAAAGTGGGGTACTGTGGCGCCAAGTGGGGCAGACGGGAGCCTCATGACCGATCCGACCGGTTCGGTGGGGAGGTGAGTGTCCGGATGTTCCTCGGCACGCACACCCCCAAGCTCGACGACAAGGGGCGGCTGACACTGCCGGCCAAGTTCCGAGAAGCTCTCGCGGGTGGACTCATGGTCACGAAGGGTCAGGATCACTGCCTCTACGTGTTCCCGCGCGCGGAGTTCGAGGAGATGGCGCGCAAGGTCGCTGCCGCACCCCTGACGAACGAGGCCGTCCGGGCCTACCAGCGGTACCTGTTCGCGGGAACCGATGAGCAGCGTCCGGACAGCCAGGGCCGGATCGCGGTCGCACCGGAACTCCGGCGCTATGCCGGGCTGACCAAGGAGTGCGTGGTCATCGGGGCGATCACCAGGCTGGAGATCTGGGACGCGCAAGCGTGGCAGACCTACCTGGACGAGCACGAGGACAGCTACTCCCAGGCTCGGGAGGAGGTGCTGCCCGGCGTGTTCTGAGTAGTGGGGGAGCAGAGGACGCGGGTGCCGTGAGGCCTCGGTCCGCTCGCTTTCGGCCCTGGCGCACCTTCCCCGGTGCCAGGTTCGACGAGCGGGCGGGGACCTGGCGGCACCCGGCCTTGTTTCGGCCGGAAAGTGGAAAGGGGGTGTGGCCACATGACGGAGCAGCCGCGGCACGTGCCGGTGCTGTTGGACCGGATCTTGGAGCTGTTCGATCCGGCCCTGTCCGGGCGCCCCGCCGTCCTTGTCGACGCCACCCTTGGGCTCGGCGGCCACGCCGACGCCCTGCTGGCCGCGCACCCTGAACTCACCCTGATCGGCCTCGACCGCGACCCCAACGCCCTCGCCATGTCCCGTGAACGCCTTGCCCGCCACGGCGACCGGGTCCACCTCGTGCACACCGTCTACGACGGAATCCTGGAGGCCATCGGCGGACTGGGACTGTCGCGGGTGGATGGTGTGCTCTTCGACCTCGGCGTCTCGTCCATGCAACTCGACGTGGCCGAGCGAGGTTTCGCCTACTCGAAGGATTCGCCGCTCGACATGCGGATGGACCCGACCACCGGCGCGACCGCCGCGGACGTGCTCAACACGTACCCGCCGGGCGACCTGGTCCGGATCCTGCGCGAGTACGGCGAGGAGAAGTTCGCCACCAGGATCGTCCGCGCGGTCGTGAACGAGCGTGAGAAGGAACCGTTCACCAACAGCGCCAGGCTGGTCGAACTGCTCTACTCCGCCGTGCCCGCGGCGTCGCGGCGCACTGGCGGTCACCCCGCCAAGCGCACCTTCCAGGCGCTGCGCATCGAGGTCAACGCCGAACTCGACGTCCTGCGCCGCGCCATCCCGGCGGCCCTCTCGGCGCTGCGGGTGGGCGGGCGGATCGTGGTGGAGGCCTACCAGTCCCTGGAGGACCGGATCGTCAAGAAGGCCATGGCCGAACTCGCGAAGTCGACCACGCCGGAAGGACTCCCGGTCGAACTGCCCGGCCACGGCCCCCAGATCCGCATGCTGACCAGGGGGGCCGAGCAGGCCGACGAGCAGGAGATCGAACGCAATTCGCGCGCCCAGTCCGTCCGACTGCGCGCCGCCGAACGAATCCGGGAGGCATCATGACCGCACCCACGCGCAACAAGAACGCCGCGCGCGCAGCCACGAAGCCGACCGACAAGTCCCTGGACGAGACTGCGGAGGTCGCGGGCCCGGACGACCGCGCCGACCGCTCGCGCCGCCGCCGTCCCGCCGCCGACG
>NZ_JBOHGC010000470.1:0-22625 GCF_050699995.1 Actinokineospora sp.
CGATCGGGTTGGTGGAGGTCGGCTTGCCCGCCTGGTGCTGGCGGTAGTGCCGGGTCACCGTGCCGTGCGCGGCCTCGGCCTCGACGGTCTTGCCGTCCGGGGTCATCAGCACCGACGTCATCAGGCCCAGCGAGCCGAAGCCCTGCGCCACGGTGTCGGACTGGACGTCACCGTCGTAGTTCTTGCACGCCCAGACGTAGCCGCCCTCCCACTTCATCGCGGCGGCGACCATGTCGTCGATCAGGCGGTGCTCGTAGGTCAGGCCCGCGGCGTCGAACTTCTCCTTGAACTCAGCCTCGAACACGGCCTGGAAGATGTCCTTGAAGGCACCGTCGTAGGCCTTGAGGATGGTGTTCTTGGTCGACATGTAGACCGGGTAGTTGCGCTGCAGGCCGTAGGAGAACGAGGCGCGCGCGAAGTCCTCGATGGACTTGTTGAAGTTGTACATGCCCATGACGACGCCGCCGTCCTGCGGCATGTCGACCACGGTGTGCTCGATCGGCTCCGAGCCGTCGGTCGGGGTGAAGGTGATGGTCACCTTGCCCGCGCCGGGGACCTTGAAGTTCGTGGACTTGTACTGGTCGCCGTGGGCGTGACGGCCGATGACGATCGGCTTGGTCCAGCCCGGCACCAGCCGGGGGATGTTGGAGATGATGATCGGCTCGCGGAAGACCACGCCACCGAGGATGTTGCGGATCGTGCCGTTGGGCGAGACCCACATCTTCTTCAGGCCGAACTCCTCGACGCGCGCCTCGTCCGGCGTGATCGTGGCGCACTTGACGCCGACACCGTGCTTCTTGATGGCGTTCGCGGCGTCGATGGTGACCTGGTCGTCGGTCTCGTCCCGGTGCTCGATACCGAGGTCGTAGTACTCGATGTTGAGGTCCAAGTACGGGTGGATCAGCTTGTCCTTGATGAACTGCCAGATGATGCGGGTCATCTCGTCGCCATCGAGTTCGACGACCGTTCCCTGGACCTTGATCTTGGCCATGAGCCGCGGTGCTCCCTTCGCCGTTAATGCGCGCGCCTTCAAACGGTACAAGCGTACTGGTAGCCGGGCGCGTGATGTGAGCCTGTGTGCACAGTCACCCGCGATCGTAGGCGTGAGGTGCGCTTCAGAACTCGTTCAGGTCGCGCCACTCGTCGGCGAGCATGGCGTAGACGGCCTCGTCGGCCCACTTGCCCTTGACGAACTCGTTCTGCCGGAAGCGGCCCTCGAAGCGCATGCCGAGGCGTTCGAGGAGCCTGCCGGAGGCGCGGTTGTCGGCGTCGAGCCTGGCGATGATGCGGTGCAGGCCCAGGTCCTCGAAGCCCAGGCGCAGCATCTGGGTGGCGGCCTCGCCCGCGTAGCCCTTGCCGTGGTGGTCGGGGTGGAAGACGAAGCCGAGCTCACCGGACTGGTGTTCCTCGCTGAGCCACATCAGCATCACGTCGCCGAGCAGCTCACCGGTCTCCGCGAGGACAACCGCGGGCCGGATCGCGTCGCCCTCCTTCTCCAGCGACGTCACCGCCATCCGCTCCTGCAACGCGACTTCGACCTCGTCACGGGTGCGCGGCTCGAAGTACAGGTACTTGCATACGTCCTCGCGGGACTGGATCGCGTAGAGGGCGTCCAGATCGGACTCGACGTAGGGCCGCAGGACCAGTCGGCGGGTGGTGATGGGAAATGTGGGACGCAGCACCCGATCGAGCGTACGCCTGTGATCGAATACCGCCCACTGGTCACGAGGGGGGCACGGATGTCGACTGGACCGACGCACGCGATGAGCGGGCTCACGGCGTGGGCGACGGCGACGGCACTGGCGGGCGACAGCTCGCTGGGGACGCTGTCGGTCAAGGGCTGGTGCGTGGGCGCGGTCCTGTGCGCGGGCGCGGCGCTGTTACCGGACCTCGACCACCCGGAGTCGACGGTGTCGAGCACGTTCGGCCCGGTGACGGCGGCGGGGTCGAAGCTGATCAACGCGATCAGCCACGGCATCTACCAGGTCACCCGCACCAAGCGCGACAGCAAGCGCGACGGTGGGCACCGCGGGTTCACCCACACCCTCGTCTTCGCGATCCTGGCCTCGATCATCACCACGGCCATCGTGCAGACCAGCCAGTCGTGGGCGCTGCCGCTGCTGATGTTCTTCTTCAGCGGCCTGGCCGTGCGCGGGATCATGCACAAGTGGTGCCCCCGCAACGACGCACTGTGGATCACGGGCACGGCGCTGATGCTCACCTACGCGTGTCTCAAATGGACGGACCAGACCCCGGCGGACGCGGCGGCCTGCGGTGTGGCCGTCGGCATCGGGTGCATCGCGCACTACCTGGGCGACGCGATCACCGAACAGGGCTGCCCGATCCTGTGGCCGGTCCCGATCGCGTTCAAGACCTGGTACCCGGTGGCGCCGCCGAAGATCATGCGCATGCGCACGGGCGGGACCGTCGAGATGGCCATTGTCGGGCCGCTGCTGACCGCGGTCGCCATCTGGATGTCCGCCGTGGCCCTGCACAACGCGGGCGCCCTGCCGTTCCTCGACGGAATCCCGCTGATCCCCTGGGCCTGATCAGCCCGGGTGCGCCCCGACCGCGTCCCTGATCTGCGACCCGAGGTCGGCGTCGCCACTGTGCGCGCAGTGGGCGCAGCAGAAGAACCGGCCCTCGACCTCGACGCCGTGGCCGAGGATGCGGCACTTGCAGTGCTCACAGACCGGGGCGAGCTTGGTGATCGCGCACTCGAAGCTGTCGAAGGTGTGGACCTCGCCGCTGACCGTCTTCACCTCGAAGGCCATCCAGTAGTCGTTGCCGCAGGTGTCGCAGATCGCCATAGTGCGAACTCCTCTCTCGGTGACCACTGCAGCCTGCGCCCGGCTGCGGGAGGCGGCAACCCGAGAAACTCTCGCGGCTGATTCGGCCTCGGCACGACATCGCGCCGACTAATCTCCGACCTGGATTTCCGAACATTCCTGGGGGAATGACGCATGACTTGGCAGCAGCAACCGCCGTATGACCCGCGCGCCCAATTCCAGCCGGGAGGGTGGCCTCCGCCTGCGCCGCCGCCTCCGCCCAAGCGCGGCCGCGGCAAGGTCTGGGCCGTGATCGCCGCCATCGTCGCCGTGGTGGCAGCCGCTTCGCTGACGGTCGTGGTGCTGAACCGTGAGACTCCGGTGGCCAACTCGACTGGGGTCGAACTGCCGACTGACTCCGCCAAACCCGCTTTCAAGCCATGGACCACAAAAGGCGAGAAAGATAGCAAAGACAACCCGCTGCGCATCCTCAATTCCGGCGAAGACCTGATCATCGTGACCGCGCGGGACGTCACCGCGATCAGCCGTGCGGACGGCGAAGTCAAATGGTTCACGAAGGCGCCGAATATCGAGGCCGCTGAAGGCGCCTTCTGCGGAGCGGGCAACACCACGTCCCCGGACAACAAGCTCGCGCTGACGCTCGGGTTGGTCGAGGGCAAGTCCAAGCCGATCACACCGAATTGCGGCATCGTCACGGTCATCGATCTGAAGACCGGCGAACTCGGCTGGTCCACGACGGTCGCCTACGCCCAGGGCGCGATATCGGCGAAGACCGCCGGAATGCCCGTCGAGATCGTCGCAGGCGTAGTGGTCGCGACCTGGGATTTCAACGTGTTCGGGCTGGACCTCGCGACCGGCGACTCGAAGTGGCATGTCAAGCTGAAGAGCGACCCGAACGGCAAGCCGAACTGCCCGGCCAACGGGATGCTGCCCGCGGGCCCGGACAGCGTGGTGGTCAAGGCGACCTGCATCCAGCCGAACGGCGACGCCCTCTTCAGCGTCGCCGAACTCACCGCGGAAGGCGCGATCGGCCGCACCGCGAACATCACCGACACGGACGCCGGGGCGCCGATCAGCTCGATGAAGCTGCTCGCCGGTTCACCCGTCGTGCTGAACGTGACGCCGAAACCGGGTCCGGACGAGCGGGCCTCCATCATCACCCTGGACGACGGATGGAAGGTCCAGAGCGTCATCCACGACGAGCGGGGCGACCCGAAGAGCGACAAGGCGCTGGCGACCGTGCCGATCGGGTTCTCCGTCGCGCCGATCGGTGCCTACCAGGAGCAGTCGCGGGCCCTGGTCTCCGGCAACACCATGGTCAGCGTCACCGCGCCGAACAAGGGAAAGCCGAACCGGCTCGTCGCCACGGACTTGAAGACCGGCAAGGACCTCTGGGCGACCGAGGAACCCGCCCTGTTGTTCATGCAGGTTCTCGCGATCGAAGGCGACAAAGTGTATGCGCTGCAATCGGCGTTGGAGAACACCAAGGACTTCGACCAGTCCGTCGTCGAGGTGGACCTGAAGGACGGCAAGGTCAAGGGCAAGAAGACAACCGAGGTGATCTCGCCGAACGACGGGCCGCCGACGATCATCTTCTACGGGTTCACGTTCAAAGACGGCCGGGCGTACGGGGTGCAGTTCCAGAACAGCGACACGCAATGGCTGGCCTACAGCGTGGGATGACCAAGGTCACCGGCCGTGCCACGATGGTCGCCATGACGGAGACGTTGTGCCTGGCCCAGGACCCGGAGAGCCGACGCACGACCAGTCCATGGCAGGTCGCGCCGATCCACCTGGACCCGATCTTCCTCACCTGGGACCAGGACGCGGGCTCATCGGAGCCCTCCGGCGGCCGGCCGACCAGACGCTCCTACGAGATGTGGCGGCTCGCGAAGTCCAAGACCGGACTCGACACCGTCCTCTGGCTGAACCGCGCGGTGAACCTGCGAATGCGGCTCCTGACCCAGCGCTACAACATGCGCTCCATCCTCCGCGACCCGCCGCCTCAGGACACGGAGATCCTGGCGCGAATCGGCATCATCCGCCCCCAAATGCAACGCACCCTGGCCGAGTTGCACCGCGCCTTGGAAAGCTCCCCGGTTCCGCCCGAACACTGCGCGGAGCTTGTCGACGCGGTTTGGTATTTTCTCCGGTCGACCGACACCCTGATGAACGTCCAGCGCACTGACATGGCCTTCGCGCACGAGCAGACGAATCGCGACGGCTATGTGTCGTTCGAGTTCGGCCAGTACTTCACCAAACAGTCGCCTTCGGTGGCGGTCTGGGGCATCCTGCCGCTCGAACTGGTTTCCCAACAGCCCACGGGCGACTGGATTTCGATCGATCTGAAAGTGAAACCGCGCATCCAGTACGGACACCTCTACTTCGAGGGCATTCTCAGCCCGGCGCAGAACCACGTCGACTCCGTGTGGCGCGCCTACTTCGACGTGGACACGGCGGCGTGAACACCTTGGATCATGGCTCGCACCAAGAGA
This sequence comes from Actinokineospora sp., assembly GCF_050699995.1. Lineage (GTDB taxonomy): Bacteria > Actinomycetota > Actinomycetes > Mycobacteriales > Pseudonocardiaceae > Actinokineospora. The sequence continues at coordinate 5,285 of NZ_JBOHGC010000470.1, forward strand.
TCGGGACGAGAGCCCCCCATGTCCTTCGCCAATCGCCCCATCAGCTCTTGATCGTCCAGGACGCGGAGCAACTCGGCGGTGCCTTTCTCATCGAGCAAACTCGGTATTTGCGACCCCAGGAGTGCCGCTCCTGCCAGCGGCGGGTCGTAATCGAATTTCTCGAGCCAGTCGGTTTCCTGGTCGTATAGCCGGTCGAAGTACTTCCCCGACGAATACCATTCGATCATCGTCGCCACATCGAGTGCGTCGCGTGTGTCGTCGCGATGACGATCTCGCCAGGCGAAGAGCTTCAGGAGCACGAGCGCCGGAATCGTCGGGATCTTGACGGAGATCCCGCCCGGCAGGAGCACCTTGTGTGGCCGGATGGCGGTTCGGTTTATTCAGGCTTGAGATCGGACTCGGCTTCGGTTAGGTTGATCGACAATGTGGTACGAGGAGCGGGGTGTCGGCGACCCGGTGGTGTTGCTGCACCCGGGAGGGGTCGACGCCCGGGCCTGGGGGCCCAACCTCGACGCGTTCGCGGCACGGTTCCGGGTCTTCACGCCGGACCGGCGTGGGCACGGGCGCACCTTGGACGTGGCGGGTCCGATCACCTACGAGCTGATGGCGCAGGACACCGTCGCGTTCCTGGAGGACGTGGTCGGTGCGCCCGCTCACCTGGTCGGCTGCAGTGACGGAGCGATCGTGGCCCTGCACACCGCGTTGCGCCGTCCGGATCTGGTTGATCGCGTGGCGCTCGTGGCCGGCGTGTTCAATCGGGAGGGCTGGGTGCCCGGGGCGGCCGATCTAGACGAAGAGACGTCGGCGTACTTCGCGGCCGCCTATGGGGAGGTGTCCCCCGACGGTCCGGACCACTACCCGATCGTTGCGGACAAGCTGGCTCGAATGCACGCGCACGAACCGACCCTGACCGCGGCGGATCTGGCTGGCGTTCCGAACCGGGCGCTGGTGATGGTGGGCGACGACGATCAGGTCATCCTGGAGCACGCCATCGCGTATTACCGAGGGCTGCCCAATGCCGAGCTGGCGGTCATTCCCGGCACGTCGCACGGGCTCCTGGTCGAGAAGACAACGTTGTGTAACACGATCATCATCGACTTCCTCGCCAACGAGCCCGTGCCTACTCTCGCGCCCATTCGGCGCGCGCGCAGTGGCATTTAGCACCAACCACGGTGAACTACCGGGGAATCACTCCGATGCGGTGAGCAGTTCCCAGGCCGAGGGGCTCAATACCGTGCTCGGTGCCGATGTGCCGGAGATCTTCCGCCATTTTCTTGGGTTGATCAGTAGCTGGCTTCCGACAACGAGTAGCGGCATTATGGCTGGGGGGTCGAAGGCGACGGGGAGGAGCTCCTCGACGCTGTCTTAGTAGTGAGCCTTTCCGAGTAACTTCTCGTGGCGCTGTGTGATCAATTGTTGGCGGTCATGTGGTGTGGTGGTGTTCGTGGTGGAGCAGGACCAGGGCGGCGGCGACGATATCGCCGATGCGCCAGGGGCAGCCGCGGTGGCGACGCAGGGCCTTGAAGGTGGTTTTGAGTAGTGAGTTGGCGCGTTCGCCGAGGCAGCGCAGGGCGCCGTGGACGGCGTTGTAGGTCTGTTGATCGAGGGTGAGTCTCCTGTTCTTGGGTTTCTTGGACGGGATCCTGAACGTGTCGGGTTCGCCTTCGTAGCCCAGGTCGGCCAGGGCCGGGGCGCCGTCGTGGACCCAGTCGGCGATCGTGGTGAGCAGGTCGGCGCGGGCGGCGGTGATGTCGTGCTCACGGCCGGGCCGCACGTCGGAGGTCCACAACGGCCACCCGTCCGGGGCGGACACGACCTCCGATGTTGCCGCCGTGATGATGGTGTTTGCCGCTCCACCACAAGTCCACCCCGGGTGTCGGGCCCGGCGTGGAGATCCGATCGGTATGGATCAACGTGCCGTCGACGATCACATGCGAGTGCCCGGCGGTCTTCGCCGCCAGCAGCGCACCGTGCAGTGACGGGCGCCGCGCGGCGAGCACCGCGACACCCTCGTCGCGGTAGGCGTACGCGGTGGACGCCGAGATCGCGTTGTCCCTGGCCAGCGCCGACATCCGCGTGTCATCGAAGAACCACCGCAACACCAGCACAGCCTGCTCATCACAGCCCAGCGCGCGCCTGCCCTCCCGGGTGCCCCGCCGCACCCGCTCAGCGGCCAGCAACGAGGACAGGAACTCGACACTGGCCTCGGACACATCAAGGACAGCCGTATATGTGACACTCATGAACGCGGGATCCCTGCGAAGTCGATCTGTGAGAAGACCACTTCCTAGCAGGGGTCCCGCACTCTCATGTGGACCCAACCCGGCGCGCCCCCAAGATCACCCAGCGTCGCGAACCGTTACTCGGAACCACTCTGTGAGCACGTTTAATTCCACGAGTCGGGTTACTTTATGCCCGACCCGTGGAACTTGAAACGCACCCCTATTTGGTGTTGAATAAGCATCACACCACGAGAGTGAACCTAAACTTGCCGGTTCCGGTCACTCTCGTGTTGTTGTGGGAAGAGGTTAGAAGGCAGGCTCCGGGACAACGCGGCTGAGCAGCTCAAACAGCCTGATCAGTCGCTCCAGCAGGTGCCACAACACCCGCACAGCCTGCCTGAACCGGATCATGGATTTGCCCATGATCGCTCCGATCTCGGGGACCATCATCCCCGTTGTCGATGGGGTACAGCACCGCCCGGTTCTCCGTGACGGAGAACCGGGCTGTCCCATTTGTTGGGGATGCAAGCAAGTATACGGAACGGTGAAATCCAGTAGAGTTTCGCGACGTCGACTGAATAACCCGCTAGCTCCGGGCCATCCCTGGTCGCTCGTATCGAGGTGTCGTGACCGACCACGCCATGCTCGGCGTCTGTTGTGAACGAGTAGGCACGGACACCGTGCTGTGTCACGATCCGCGCGTGCTGATCACCCCGAACCCCGGCCGTACGCTCCACGACGCCCTCGAGGTGATGCGGCTGCTGCCCACCGACGTACACAACGTTCACTCCGCTGGCGTCTACAGCCTCGCTGGTGCCACGGCGGTCGGACCTGGCTCGTCGGCGGTGAAGATGTGGCCTACCTTGAGTGGATCCGCAAGGCCGAACGGCAGCTGACCAACGTGATCTTCCGAGAGGATGCAGCGGCGCTGCTCGACTGGAAGGGCTACGAGGCGCTGCTGGCCATGGCGCCCGCGTGGGCGGCAGCGGTAGGCGGGAATGCCCAGGAGCGCATCCTGCATGACGTGGTCGGCGGCGAGATCACCGAGCGCCACGACACTTTCAGTGCCGCGTGCGCGGCAACCGAGGTCCTGATCAGCCAGTGGTCGGGCGGCATGCCGATGGCGGTGCTCGACACCAGCGTGTACCTCGCGTACCAGGACAAGCTGGAGGACATCGACTGGGCCGCTGCGATGGGCTACGAGTTAACGCGGCTGCGACTGGTTGTGCCGATGATCGTGGTTGACGAACTCGACGGCACCAAGCACAGCGACGTGAGATGGCGCGCCGCGTACTCACTGGCGATCATCGATCGCGTGCTTCGATCCGGCGGCGTGCTCAGCGAGAAACCCAGCAGGGTCGAGATAACACTGTTCAACGACCCTGCTGGGCACACGCGCATGCCGATCGCCGACTAGGAGATCATTGATCGGGCGGCCGCTGTGCAGGCCATCGCGGGAACGCCGGTCACTCTGCTCACCTGCGACACCGGGATGGCGCTGCGCGCGCTCGATGCGAACCTGGGTCACATCTTGCTGCCCCGGGAGGACCCCCAGCCGCGGCCCGCCACCTCAAACCGCACCCATCGCGTGGCGGTTGCCACTCGATCCACCTGAACGCCCGTGAAGTGCGGAAACAACACCGACACAAGGCTACGAGCCGCATCGTCCAAGATCACAAACCAAGGTCATGCCGTCTCGGCGACGATCACCGAATCTGGGACAGAGCCCACATTCGAGCGCCGTTGACACCGAGGATCGACGCTCCGCCCCGGTGCGCACCGTGTGCCATTGCTGCTGCGGGCATGTGTGTTCGCCGACTCGGATCGTGATCATCGCTGGCAGCCCGCAGACTTTCGACGACAGCGGTCCATGACCGCACTGCGATATCGACGGTGTGCTGTCCGGCATCATCGGGCCATATGATCTGCCCGGATTCCACGTCTGTCACCCCTTCGGGGTCGGGCTGATGTCCCGGTCGACGGTGAGGCGGGTGCCGTCCGGCAGCCGCTGCGTCCTGCCCTTGGCGTCTAAAAGTTCGAGCAATGGCACGACGACTCGGCGGGTGCTGCCCAGCGCCGTGGTCGCGGCGGCGACCGGGAACGGCTGGGGGAGCGCGGCCAGGACTGCCAGTGCGCGTTCGTCGTCGCCGGGGAGCAGCACGAGGTCCCTGGCGACGACCAGCACCCGGCCTGCGGCCTCGGCGGCGCGGATCATCTGACGGGTGAGCCCGATCGCGGCCAGGCGGTCCCGGGTGGGTGCCCGGAAGGGGGCGGTTGCGAGGTCGGCCCCGACCGCCGCGATCGCGTGCTCGACAGCGTCCGGCAGCCGGGCAGGGTTGGCGAGCCGGCCGCCCGCCACCGGGAGTCCCGCGTTTCTGGCCACCTCGGCGGCGACCTCGGGGGATGGAGCGCCGATGGCGCGCGCGAGATCAGCCAACGGCATGCCGGCCATCCGCATCGGATGCTCCGCAAGCCACTGCGTGGTCGCGGCGATCGCTCGCGCGGTCAGCTTTGGCAATGCATCCGGGTCGATCCGCCAGCCGTGCACTGCCCGCCCTGTCGCCGGGAGCCCTTCGGCGGCGAAGTCGGTTTCGGCGGCGAATACCCGCCGCCTCAGATGCGCGCGGGCGATCTCGTGCGCTGGGCGACCTGCCAGTTCGGCCAGCTCCGCGTCGCGCCGGCGGGCCTCGCCCCGGCGAGTCAGCCGGGGAGGCCGGACGTCGAGGACGTCCGCGCCGACGGTCGCACGGTCCCCGGGGGACCGAACCAGCAGCCGGTCACCGACACGCAGTGGCAACGGCCGCGCGAGGCGTAGCCGCGCCGAGTCACCGCCGAGCCGGCGGACAGTCGCCTGCACAGCGGCGGTGCCGATGTGGACGGTCGCCTCGCGGGGAAGTGTGGGCCGCACGGCGATGTCGATCTCGGTCACGGTGATCCAGGCGCCCGGTGTGGTGAGTGTGTCCCCCACTGAGAACGCGCGGTGGTCGGTGCCATGCAGGTTGACCGCGACCCGGCTCATCGCGGTCACCTGCTCGACCGGACGATCCAGGGTGTGCAGGCCGCGCACTCGGTGACCGAGGTTGTCGCCGACGCGGAGAGTGCCTGCGGTCAGGGTGCCGGTGACCACCGTGCCCGCCCCGCGCACGCTGAACGAACGGTCGATCCACAGGCGGACGTCACCGCGAGCGTCCGGGTCCGGCGTTTCCGCGCACACCGCGTCGAGCGCGGCGAGGAGATCGTCCATACCGTCGCCGGTCCGCGCGCTGACGCACACGGTCCGCGCGTCGCGCAACGAGGTGCGGCCGAACTCCTCCGTCGCACGACGCGCAGCCGGTCCGGGGTCGGCCAGATCGCAGCGGGTAATCACGATGACCCCGTGCCGTACACCGAGTGCGTCTAGCACGGCAAGATGTTCCGCCGACTGCGGCATCCAGCCTTCGTCGGCGGCCACGACGAACATCACGATCTGCGCCGGTCCGACGCCGGCGACCATGGTCCTGATGAACCGTTCGTGCCCGGGGACGTCGACGAACGCGACCTGTCGTCCGCCCGGGGTCGTCGTCCAGGCGAAGCCGAGGCCGATCGTGAGCCCGCGCCGCTGTTCCTCTGCCCATCGGTCCGGGTCCCGGCCGGTCAGTGTCAGCACGAGTGTCGACTTGCCGTGGTCGACGTGTCCGGCGGTGGCGATCACCCGCATGATCGGAGCGCCCTGACTAGATCGGCTTCGTCGTCCGGATCGACCGTGCGCAGGTCGAGCACGCAGCGCCCGTCCTCGACGCGTCCTACCACCGCCGGTGTGCCTGCCCGGAGGGCGGTCGCGTAGACGAGGGGAAGGGCCAGCCCGGCGCTGTCCAGCTCGACGCCGGGTGCGCCCCCGCCACCCACGACCGAGGTCGTGGCGACCACCTGCACCCAGGGAACCGACTCGGCCAGCCGGGCCGCGCGGGCCCGCAGGTCGGCGGCCGGGATCGTGAGCATCCGGTGCACCGGCGGTGGTGGCCCGGCCACCGTCGCCTCCAGCGCGGCCAGGGTCAGCTTGTCCACCCGCAGTGCCCGAGCGGCCGGGTGCCTGCGCAACCGGTCGAGCACGTCCGCGTCGCCGAACAGCAGACCGGCCTGCGGGCCGCCCAGTAGCTTGTCCCCGCTCGCCGTGACGATCGTCGCGCCCCGGGCGATCGCGGTGGTCACGTCGGGCTCGTTCGGCAGCAGCGGGTGCGGGTGAAGCAGTCCGGACCCGACGTCCACCACGACCGGCGGACCGAGCCCGGCCAGCTCCGCGATGCCGACGTCACTCGTGAACCCGGAGATCAGATAGTTCGACGGGTGCACCTTCAGGATAAAGCCGGTGCCGTCGCCGATCGCGGCCGCGTAGTCCCGCAGGTGCGTCCGGTTGGTGGTGCCGACCTCGCGCAGTCTCGCCCCGGCCGTGGTGAGTAGATCCGGGATGCGGAAGCCGTCACCGATCTCGACCAGTTCGCCCCGGCTGATCACGATCTCGCGACCGGGCGCCAGCGCGAGCGCGCACAGCAGCAGCGCGGCGGCGTTGTTGTTGACCACGTGCACGCCGTGCGCCGAGGGGGCAGCTGCGGCCAGCGTCTCGATCACTGATCGGCCGCGTGGGGCGCGCTGTCCGGTGGCCAGGTCGAACTCGACGTCCGTGTAGCCGGAGGCGACGGCGACGGCGGCGCGCGCGGCGGGAGACAGGGGAGCCCGAGATTGGTGTGCACGAGGACACCGGTCGCGTTGATCACCCGACGCAGCCGGGTCGGGAGGGCAGGCACTATGGACACGGCCACGTCCGCCACGACGTCGACCGGAATCCGCCCGGCCCTGGCCAACTCCTGCGCCTCCCACACGGCCGCCTTGACCAGCGCTGCCCCGACCACGTCGACGGCGGCGGCCAGCCTCGGGTCCGCGAGAAGGTCGTCCGTTCGCGGAATCCGGCGTCGCTCGTCCTGCATCCGATTCCCCCAGTGCGCATGATGGCGGAGGCGGACGGAAATCGAACCCGCCAACGACGGATGCCGCCGCTCACCGGTGTTGAAGACCGGGCAGGCCACCAGACCTGGCACGCCTCCTCACGCCATGCCCGCAGTCTGTCATGCCACGATGGTGTGCGTGGCGATTCGACTCACTCAGTACGCCCGCGGTGGCGGCTGCGCATGCAAGATCCCTGCGGATGAACTGGAGGAGATGGTCCGCGGTCTAGGCGCATCTCCGGCCGGGCTGCTCGTCGGACTCGACACCGGCGATGACGCCGCGGTGTTCCAGTTGAACGGGGACAGCGCGATCGTCGCCACCACCGACTTCTTCGGGCCGGTCGTGGACGACCCGTACGACTGGGGCCGCATCGCCGCCGCGAACGCGTTGTCCGACGTTTACGCCATGGGTGGACGCCCACTGGTCGCGCTCAATCTGCTCGCCTGGCCGCGTAAGGTACTGCCCGCGGAGTTGGTGACCGAGGTGTTGCGTGGCGGGCTCGACATCGTCACCTCAGCGGGGGCGCATCTCGGCGGGGGGCACAGCATCGATGACGCGGAGCCCAAGTACGGATTGGCGGTGACCGGGATGGTGCACCCGGATCGCCTGCTACGCAACGATTGCGGTCGCGCGGGAGTGCCGCTGTCGTTGACCAAGCCGCTGGGAGTCGGGGTACTCAACAGCCAGCACAAGGCCACCGGTGAGGTGTTCGAGGCGGCGGTGGCGTCGATGACGATGCTCAACCGCGCGGCGGCCGAAGCAGCGGTCGCGGCCGGGATCACATGCGCCACCGACGTCACCGGGTTCGGGCTGCTCGGTCACGGGATGAAGCTGGCCAGGGCGAGCGGGGTCACCGCGGTGATCGATGCGGCGGCGGTCGAGTCCCTCGACGGAGCTGTCGAGGCGTTGCGCGCCGGGTACATCAGCGGCGGCACCCGGCGGAACCTGCACTGGGTCCGGCCACACCTGCACGCCCCCGGGATCGCCGAGGACACATTGCTCCTGCTCGCCGACGCCCAAACGTCCGGCGGATTGCTGGTGGCCGGGGAGATTCCGGGCGCACCGGTGATCGGTGAGCTGACGCCCAGGCGCGAGCACCTCGTCGAGGTGCGTTAGCGCAGGTCGAAGGGATCCGTCCGGGCCTCGGAAGTCAGGTCCGTGACGGCGCCGTCGATCTCGACTGCCCCTTGCATCAGCTCGTACGAGTCACCCGGCACCACGGCGTAGCCCTGGTCGGTCACGGCCGAGGCGGCCGGACCGATCCGCACCCCGGAACCTCGCGCATGCGGTGCGATCACCCATACTCCCTCCCCCACGGGGACGACCGCGATCGCCCTGTCGGCGTCCACGCGCGCCACCGGCACGACGTCGAGGTAGGGGTACTCCATCCCGAGGTCGGCGTAGACGGAGAGCACCCCGCCGCCACGGGTTTCCAACGAGAGCAGCGCTCGATTCTCCAGCGCCCACCGCACCCGGACCTGGGAGCCTGCCCCCGGTACCGCGACTTCGACCTGGCCGAGTGCCCAGCGGACGGTGCGCTCGTCCGCGCCTGCCAGGTCGACACCCGGCGGGAGTGGCGGCTCCGACAGTCGGGCTAATGGAAGGAAACCGGGCTGGTTGAGAGTCTTGCTGTCCTCGAACACCGGCCGGTCCCCCGTCGTCACCCCGTCGTCGATCGTGCGGACCCGGGCGGCCAGAACCGGCCCGGGGGTGGGGGTGAGTATCACGCCGGCGTCGTGCGGGACGGCCGTCCAGTCGCGGGCAGGCGTGCCGTCGCCGCGGTATGCGGGAGCCCAGGAGATCTCCATCGTGTCGGTCTTCCGGTCAGCGAGCACGAACAGCCAGGACTGTCCCATCGGGTCGGTGAGGACCCGGGAGACGACGCCGTCGTCCGGGAGTTCCCCACTGAATCCGATCTGTTCGAGCACGTCGATACCGGTGCCCGGCGGTCCGGTCCTGGCGACGATCTCGTTGCCGTTGACCCCGATGACCAGCGGGCCGGCCGGAGTGTCGCCCACGTAGATAACCGCGGTCCTCGACGCGGGTCCGGTCGCGGACCGGACCAAAGCCCGGGCCTTCTCGACCGCCGAGCGGTCCTGACCTAGCGATCCCCGGGGTGCCCAGTCGAGCATCGATCGGGTGGTCTCGATCATCGGACCACCATCCGGGGCCGGTGTCCGCTCGTCTGCCGACCGCGTGATCGCGATGCCGACCGATGCGACGGCGACAACCATTGCGATCGCGGACACTGCCCGGAGACGGCGGGGCCGATTCATCGCGCGCTCGATGGCGACGATCGGCGGCCGGTCGTCCGCGACGTCCTGACCGCGTCGCGCGAGTTCGGCGCCCAGTGCCGCTGCTGTCTCCCCGCTCTCGTCCGGCCCGAGCCCCGCCCGGGTCAACTCCGCGACCTCATCGCCGGGGAGGCCCAGCACGATCGCGATCTTGTCGTCGGGGAGAGCGTCGAGCAGCCGCATCACGAGCACTGCCCGTATCCGGGAGGGCAGCCGGAGGTGGCCTTCCCAGAGCTCGTCATCATCCATATCGGCCAGACCGATGGTGCCGGATTCCTTGTCATCGCCGATGATCCGGCCGATCACCTGGCAGCTAACCCAAGTATCCAGTTCGTCGGTCGGCATGGTCCGGAATCGGGTGCGCAGTGTGATGAACACAGAGCGGACCGCGTCGTGCGCGACCGCCGCGTCTCCACACACCAGGTAGGCGGTGCGCAGCATCGGCCGCCACCGATCGGCCAGATAGGCGCGCAGATCCGCGGCTGTTTCCGTTCCCATGTCGCCCCCTTTCCCTCCGCGCCAGACTTACCACGAGTCTTGACACCGCGCCGAGCCGGTGAAAGTCTTCGATCATCAACCGTGTCCGGTTGCCAGAGCCTATGGGGGGCCTGATGTCTACACCTGTTATCGGCGCGCGCTCGTTATCCAGAACGGCCCCGGACGGCGGCCGCCTGTCCCTTGTCCTGCCCGAGGCGGCGGGTGAGGTCGAGTGGTTCGGTGCCACGCGGTTCGCCGGCGGTGGCACCGCGCGCGACTTCTCCTTCGCCGAGGTCGGTCAGTACCGGGTTATCCCGAAGAAGATCTTCCCCGGCGGACAGCACGAGGTGTTCCGTCGCACCGGATTCGACCTGCACACCTTCGAGGCGGCCAACCGCACCGACAGTTGCCTGGTGTGGGTCGGTCCGCACAGCGAGATGACGACATGGTTCGGCGGCCCGTTGCCGCGCACCGACGTCCTGAACCGGTTGGTGTCGTCGGTGCGGTTCACCGACTCTCCGACCGGCGCCACGGTGTCCTCGCACTCCTCGACGGTCCAGCAGCACACCACGATCCTGATCGCGCAGAACGACCGGCTCATCATGATGTTCCGCGATGCGCGATCGGCACGTCCACTCGTGCCCGAGTGGCAGGGTCTGGCGCACGGCGACGGAGAACTCTGGCGGACCTCGCGCGCCCTGGACGCCGACGATCTGGCGCGAGTGCGGGGCACTGCCCTGGAATGGCGCTACCACGTGGCGAATCCGACAGCGTACTTCGACGTGTCCTTCCATGCGCCACACAGCGTCGCAGCGCTGGACGCGGCGGACGTGGACGCTCTCGCGACGGCCGTCCTCGACGGCACGCGCGCGTCTTGGTCGCACTGAGCCAATCCGGACGCCACCATGAGTCTCCCGATTGCTCTCGCGCTCGTCGCCGCCCTGATCGCGATATTCGCGGTCATCGCCGCTTTCGCCACCTACACCCGGCTCCGGACAGTGGAACGTGCGGTGTTCAGTGCCGACACGGCCCGACTCGCCGATGACACCCGCACCGTACCGCCCGAACTGCGCCCGCGTACGGGCGAGCGCGCCACATTGGTTCTATTGCTCGAATCCGGCTGCCCGACCTGCGCCGTCGCGATCGACGCGCTTGCTGGCCGGGACAGACCCGGCATGCGGTCGGTCGCGGTGTTCGCTGCCGAGGCGTCCGTGGACACCTACGGCACTCCGTCCACAGTCGAGCGTGTCGCGAGTCCGGACCTGTGGCAGTTCCTGTACGAGGGATACGCGCCATGCCTGTACGTCGTCGGCGCGGACGGGCGGATCACCGACCGCCGGTTCCTTTACACCGACACCGACGTGCCCGCGTTGATAGACACGTTCGTCTCAGCCACCGAAACACTGGGGAGTGTCCATGCGGTTTGACCAGATTCCTTTCGCAGACAGAGAACCGGCCGAGAATTCCACGCCCAGCCACGTGCTGGCGAGTATTGCCACGACGACGCCGGACCGCCGGAACGTGTTGCGCGGCATGATGATCGCTGCGGCGACGGCGGCCCTCGTCCCGTTCGAGTGGCTGGCCACCCGCCGGCAGGCTGAAGCCGGGCCGACATCGGAGTGGACGAGTTCGAACTGCACGGACGGGTACCCGCAAGGGTACAACGAGCAGAGCAACAACTGGTGGTCCAGTGGCCCTGCCGCGTGCTTTGGCGGCTGGCGGCGGGGTTCGTACCCGTGCTCCGGTGGCTGGCACTTCGAGGGCTTCCGGTCGTACTCGGACGAGGGATACACCTCGACGAGGATCGCAACCGCGTGTGGTGCCGGATCGACGAAAAAGAACGCCTGGCGCTGGACCGCGAGCGGCTCGGTGTACCGGTGCTCGGACGCGTCAACGCGCACAGTCTGGAACAGTGGCGAGAGTTACACAGACCTGACTATCTCCATGTGCCGGATCTGACCTGTGCCGATGCTCACCCGGGTGCTGCTGCACCCGCTCGCGATCGCGGTCCCCGTGGTGTTGGGGCTGGGCGTAGTCCTGGCCGCCGGTGTCCAAGGGGCCGCGCTCGCGCTGTCGGCCTTCCTCTGGGCAGGGCTGAACGCCGGGTACGCGAACTCAGGTTCCACTTGAAGCCACAACTCGGCATTCGTGCTGAGCGCGCCGGTCTGGCGCGGTAGAGGACCGCTGGTCGCATTCGGTGCCGGACTGCAGTTCGGCGCACTCGCAGTGGCATTGGTGGCCGGTGCGGTCGGAGGAGTGGTGCAGGCCCTCCTGTCCCGGCCTGCAGCTCTGGTCGTTCTCGGTGTCCTGGCACTGCTCGTGCTCGCACGCGAGGCCGGACTGGTAACGCTGCCGGTGCCGGAGAACCGGCGGCTGGTGCCCGAGGACGTGCAGCACAAGGGGCGCGTGCTCGGTCCCCTGCAGTTCGGGTTCGAGATGGGCACCGGCATGCGAACCTACTCGCCGTCCGCCGTGCCGCACCTGGTGCTGATCGCGTCGGTCCTGGTTGTCCCGTTCACCGGTGTGATCGCGATGGCGGTCGGTTGGGGGCTGGCGAGGTGGATCATGGCAGCGGCCAGCATCGTCCACGATGACGACGGCGAGTGGTCCCTGTTGTGGCAGCGATACGCGCGCCTGCTCGCGGTCGCGACGACGGCAGGCGCGATCACCGCACTTGCCTTAGGTCTGTTGTCGTGACCATGCTCGTCGTCGTGTATGACAGCGCATGCGGCGGGTGCTCGAACATCGCCGCCCGTCTGTCCGTCGTGCTCGGCCTTCCGGTTCTGGCCCGGTCGTGCCGCGATCCGCACCTGGCCGCGGAGTTCCCTGTACTCGCGGGCGTGGTCCACGACCGGCCGTGCCGTCGGCCGGTTCTGGTGCGGATCACGGCGACCGGGGACGCGCGGGCCGTCACTGGGGCACGCATGCTGGCGCTGGCGGCGCGGCACGTTCGGCCGAGCCGGTTGCTCGCGGCGATGGGCCTGTGCTGCTCCCTCGTCGCGACGACGCTGACCAGGACCGCCAGTCGATGACCGGTGGGCCCGGCGTGCTGGTGTCGATGAGGCGTTGCTTCGCTTGTTCTGGGGCGGTTTCCGCGATCTGCGACTTGGTGAGTTCCGGTCCGGCCAGGCGGGCGAACCACCAGGTTTCGCCGTCGGGTGCTGTGGTGTAGCCGAAGAACCCTCGTGAGCCTTCGATCATGCGGTAGGAGTTCGCCGCAGTCGGTTGCGAGCTGTCGTGCGCGTAGCCATAGGCGATGTTTAGGCCCGCGTAGCGGGGGCCGGGCGCGTTGGGGTCGATGATCGATGGCCCCTCAGTCGGCTTGTGTGCGGCACTTGGGTTGGGCGGGCGTGTCGGTTGTGGGTCATGGGCGTCCATTCGTGATTTCGGAGAGCGACGACACTGTGCGGCGCGCTCGCGGCTCAGGACTCGGCCGAAGCTGTGAGAACGAGTTGGGGGTCGTGACCTGTGTAGGCGCGGGCCTCGCCCCAGTCGCCGCCGATCAGCCAGTGGTCGTCGACGCGGTGGAGGTAGTCGATGTTGCCGAGGTCTTCTTCGCCTGCCGCGTCGGTGAAGTGCTGTGTCGAGCGCCGAGTCCACTCGATGCGCGTGGTGTTCGGGATGACCAGCCAGCCGTCGGTGTAGCAGTACTGCTCGTCTGGTGCGGGCGCGTGGTAAGCGGGGTGGTGCTCGGTGAGCACGAACTCGCCCCTGAACCGCAGCGCGCCCGGTGTTTCGTCGATCGCCAGGACGTAGCTGTCTTCCAGGTACACGCCGGAAAGCGTGGGCACGTCGGTGTAGTTCGTCATCGTCACCAGTCCCATTCGATGGGTGTGTGGTTGCCGGGACTTTTGCGGGTCACCGGGTTCCGTCCGCGTCGGTTCGTTGGCCGTTCTCGTCGCGGATCTCGACGTGCGGGTTCGCGCTGCCGGGTGCGCGGGGGCTGCCGTCATGCCCGTACTGGCCCGATCCGCCATCGATCCGATCCACCGCGCGGGTCTTCATGTCGTGCATCGTCTGCGAGATGGCCTGGCCCGCCTGATCCAGCGCGGCCAGGTCGACGTTGAAGCCGGTCATGCCCTCTCCTCCCGCTACTCAGACCGCGGCCGCCGAGGATCGGTTCCGGGCAACCGCGCACCCGCGAACCGAGCGGGGCCATCAGGTTGCGGCAGCAACGGCAACCCGTGATCCTCACCGACGTCGAGTAGCACACCGATCCCAGCAGGAAGCCGCACGAGCAGATCGGCGAGGCTCATCCACGGCGTGTCCTGCCCGAACGCGGCAAGCCGTTCTGGCGTCGAGAACGCCAGCACCCATTGACCCTTGCCAGGCAGCATCGACACCATCACCCCAGGCCGTTGCCCCCGGGTCCGACGCGCGAACACCGTCGCCACCGCGAACGCGGCGTCAAAATCCGCAGGTGACCGCCGCACGGCCCGAACATCCCGCGCGACCCCCACGATCTCCGGCTCCAGCGACGACTCGGTCATGAAACCCAACATAGAGCAGCCCCGCACTCGGCGCGTCCGACTCATTTCAGGGCGACAATCGGTGACGAAACTGACGACTGATCTCACGCGGTTCGACCGAGTGGAATTGACGTCCGCCCCGAGACGATCATCGCCCGTCACGCCGATCGATGGGGCGTGGAGTACTCGACAGCCCGCAACCAGCACTTCAGCCGCTAGCCTGGGACCAGTCGGGACGTGACGGTCACGGTCGCGAACCGCGCGACCATTCCCAGGATCGACCAGGCCGAGACGACGCTGGTGGCGCCCGCAGTCTGGACGGTGGCGCCCGTCAGCCCGACAACTGGCCGCGATCTGGCGGTAGGCGCGGCGCACACCTCGCGGGTGACCGCGCCGATCACGAACCCGCCCGCCTCCGGCGTGCTCACCGCGAACCGACCCGGCCAAGGCGACCCTCGCGCTCGACGGTGGCACCGACGCCACCGCCGTACGCCCGGGATGGCAGCGGCTCGCCCTGATGTTCCCGGCCGCTCCGAGCCAGTGCTCCAGGTTCTCCACGTCCTGATCGCCCTGGTCACCTTTGAAGGTGTCATTCTGGCAGCGGTGGAACGCCTCATGGACAAGCGTGGCCGTGAACTGCCCGTTCCCGACCTGCATGATCGGGTCGGTGGCACTCGACACGATCACGAAGGTCTTCGCCCCTCCGAGATCGACACTGAACTGGAACGGCGCCATCTGCGCGATTTCCTGGGGTTTGTTCAACGTCACCCGGTAAACGCCGGACAACCCGACCGAGGACGCGTCCACCGGGGTCGCCTCACCCAGCGCGCCGGGATCGGGATGATTCATGACCAGCGCGCGCTCGACCTTCGCCTCCTTGTTCCCGAGCCCTATCACCGTTGGGATCTTTGCGGGGTCACATCCCTCCCAGGCTCCGGGAATGAGGTGAGGCCCGCGATCCGCGCACTGAAGGCCGGTATTGGAGGGACGAGCCGGCGCGGCCGTCGAGTTCGAACTGTGATGCTTCGTGTCGCTGTCGAGATCGTGTTGTCCGATGTGGAGCGTGCTGAGGCTCGTCCCGGAAGATGATGGACCTAGTCGACGAGCCCGGCGCGTTGGGCGAGCAGGGCCGCCTGGACCCGGTTCCCGACCCCCAGCTTGGCGAGGATGGCGCTGACCTCGTCCTTGACCGTGCCCACGCTCAGGTGAAGTCTGCCGCCGATGTCGCCGTTCGACAGCCCCTCGGCGACCAGGGTCAGCACGGCCCGCTCGCGTTCGCTGAGCAGCCGCAGGGGTGCGGCCGCGGCCTTGCGGGCGCCGCCGTCGAGGTAGCCGTTGATCACCGTGCGGGTCACCGCGGGGGACAGGACGACTCCGCCTTTGGCCAGGGTGCGGATCAGGTGGGGGAGTTGGTGTGGGTCGGTGTCCTTGAGGAGGAATCCGGCCGCCCCGGCCCCCAGCGCGGCCGCGACGTGCTTGTCGGAGTCGAAGGTGGTGAGGATGGCAACGGCGGGTGGGTTCGGTCGGCGGCGCAGTTCGCGCAAGATGGTCAGGCCGTCGACGTCGGGCATGCGTAGGTCGAGCAGAACCACGTCGGGTGTGTGCTGGGCGATCCGGTCGAGTGCTTGTCCGCCGGAGGCGGTGGCCACCACGTCGATGTCGTCGACCGTGCGCAGGATCAGCTCGAACCCGGAGCGGACCAGCGCCTCGTCGTCCACCACGACAACCCGAATCATCTGCTCTCCGCCCTGGTGGTCGGCTCCACGACCGCTCGCAGCAGCGCGAGGGCCTGCCGGTGCCGGACCCGGAGACGGTGATATCCGCCGCCGAGGTGCTGCGTTATGACGGGACTAGCCTGTTGATCGACCGGCGCGGGCGGTCCGGTCCGACATCCATGTCCACGAAGCCAATCACGCCGCTGCCGCCGCGCTGTGCCGGTGGCTCGACGGTATCCCGCCACCAGACACCGTGGGCGACCGTCGAGTGCGGCCACGGGCCGTGCCGTCGGGTGACGGCACGGCCCGTGGCGGTGTCAGGCGGTGGTTATCGCGCGGATCAGAAGGTGAGCTTGAAGCTGTCGATGTAGCCGGTGTCGTAGCTGTAGACGTCCCGGACCTTGAGCTTCCAGGTGCCGTTGGCGATCTCGGTCGACGCGTTGACGGTGTAGGTGGTGATGACGTTGTCGGCGGAGTCCGAGCTGGAGGAGCCCTTCAGCCGGTAGGTGGAGCCGTCCGGGGCGACGAGGTCGATGACGAGGTCACCGCGCCAGGTGTGCTTGATGTCGACACCGACCTTCAGTGTCGACGGCGCGTTGCCGCTGACGCCGGAGACGACGAGGTTGCTGTAGACCGCGGCGCCCGCGTCTGGGATGTTGACGTTGTTGGGGTTGGTGAAGATCGGCGCGGTCGGCGGCGTGGTGGTGGTCGTGGGCGGCGTGGTCGTGGGCTGGGTGGTGCTGGTCGGGGGAGTGGTCGTGGGCTGGGTGGTGCTCGTCGGCGGGGTGGTCGTCGGGCCGCCGTCGGGGTCGAGTTCGTCGCCCTTGGCCTTGATGGCCGCGGACAGGGTGCTCACCTGGGCGTAGACGCCGTACTTGTTCGGGCGGGCGCAGCCTTCGCCCCAGGACACGACGCCGACCTGGATCCAGTTGTTGTTGGCGTCGCGGCGGACCATGGGGCCACCGGAGTCGCCCTGGCAGGTGTCGATGCCGCCCTCGGGCAGACCGGCGCAGATCTCCACCGCGTCCTTGAGGCCCGCGTAGTCACCGCCGGAGGCCTTGCAGGTGGCGTCGGAGACGAACGGGACCTGGGCGCGCAGCAGGTAGCGCTGCTGCGCGCCGCCTTCGGTGGCCGCGCCCCAGCCCATGATGTCGAAGGTGCCGTTGTCGTAGGTGGCGTTGGTG
>NZ_JBOHGC010000471.1:0-2414 GCF_050699995.1 Actinokineospora sp.
GCCCAGGGAAAGGGCGCCGCCGTTGGCGCCGAGGGCCGACTCGCTGCCGAGCGCCAGGCCCGCGCCGTCGGTGCCCGCGGTGAGGCCGCCACCCAGGTCGCCGAGGCCCGCGACGTCGCCGCCGAAGACCGTCTCGACGCCGTCGGTGGAGCCGGTGATGCCGCTCGACATGGCGAACTGGTCGGTCTCGACGCCGAAGGCGCCGCTGGCGCCGTCGACACCGACCGAGGATCCGCCGGAGAGGGCGGCGGCAGCCGAGTCGAGCGCCACGCCGGTCTCCACGCCGTCGGTCGAGCCATCGACGAGGCCGCCCAGCGTGAACTGGTCGGTCTCGATGTTGAGGTTGCCCGCGCCGCCGTCGAGGCCCAGGGCCGAGTTGCCGGTCACGGCGCCCAGGGCCGAGGTGCCGCCGAACGCGGACTCGACGCCGTCGGTCGTCGCGGTCACGAGGTTGGAGCCGCTGAAGAACTCGGTGTCGATGCCGAGGCTGCCGGTCACGCCGTCCAGGCCGTAGGCCAGTTCGCCCGCGCCGCCGCCCATGACGGTGTCGAGCGAGCCAGCGCCGACGCCCTCGGTCAGGCCGCCGTCGAACACCGCGGACAGCAGGGCGTTGTCGGTGCCGCCGACCAGGGAACCGGTGATGCCGTCGAGGGAGCCCGCGACGTCACCGGCGCCCGCGAGGCCGCCGAGGTCGGCGAGCCCGGTGAGGCCGGTGAGGCCGCTGGTCAGGGAGCCGTCGGTGTCGCACTGGCCGTCGGTCTCGGACATGCTGCCCGCGACGTCGGCGACGGCGGTGAGCTGCTCGATCGCGCTGTCGCAGGTCGGCAGGTCCAGGCCACCGAGGCCCGGGGTGTCGACGACCAGCGGGATGACGTCCTGGACGTCCTGGGCGGTGATGTCGCCGAGGCCGGCGCCGGCGAGGGCGGCGGCCGGGTCCTGGGCGAAGTCGGCGCGAGCGGACTCGTCGGTGAGCAGGGTCAGCACGAACTCGTGCAGGGTCTGCTCCTGCGGCTCGACCTGGGTGGTGGTCGTAGCCGTGGCGGTGGCGCTGCCGGAGGCGGACGCCTCGGTGGGGGCAGTGGCGGGCTCAGGGGTGACGCTCAACGACTTCTCCATTTCGGGGGACTTGCATGACGTGCGGGGAGGCAGGTTGCCCAAGGGCCGGGGGCATCGACCTGGGCTGTCGACGATCAACTTATGGATCAAGGCCGAGCGCTACATCGGGGATCACTCCGAGTCTCCGGGGCTCACTCGAATGGGTGATACGGGGATGCCCGTTAGGGGATTAGGGGGTCACGAAACGAACACCCTGGGTTGCCGTGCGGGATCGCGCGCCTGGTACGAACTGGGGCCTGAGTCGCAGCCATCCGGAGGAACGCCCATGCCCTATGTGCTCGGCATCGACGTCGGTCGCACCCGCGGCACGGCGGCGGTCTGTCGGCGCGTGGGCAGCGCGTTCGAACCCCCCGAGGTGGTCCCGATCGACGGCGGCAACCGCTGGACCCGATCGTTGATCGCCATCTCCACCGCGGGTGAAGTGCTGGTCGGACAGGCCGCGGAGCATCGCGCGGCGATCGAGCCGGACGGCGTCGCACGCGACTTCATGGCTCGGGTCGGCGACGGCGTGCCGGTCCTGCTCGGCGGCGAGCTCTACCCGGCGGAGACGCTCGCCGCCGCCGTGGTCGCGTGGATCGCCGATGTCGTCGCCCAGTCCGATGGCGCCCAGCCGGAGCGGGTCGCGGTCACGCATCCACCCGATTGGGGGTCATACCGTCGTGGGCTTCTCCGCGAGGCGCTGGCCGCCGCCGGTCTGCCGGGGGCGCTGCTGCTGCCCACCGTGGCCGCCGCCGCGGAGGCCGCCCACCTGCGGGAGCCGGTGCCCGCGGGCACGGCGCTCGCCCTGACCCTCATCGGCGGCAGGCACTGCGAGCACGCCGTCCTCTACCGCGGCCAGAACGCGTTCGACCTGGTCACCCATGTCCCGATGGTCGAGCCCGACGCGGGCGACCACCTCGACGACCTGCTGGCGAGCCATGTGCTCGCGGCGAGCCCGGAGCACGCCGCCGACCCGGCCGCGATGATCGAGTTCCGGCACGCCTGCGTCGCGGCGAAGGAGCGGCTCTCGGTCGCCGCCGAGGTCCGGGTGCCGCTGCCGTACGCCCCCGGCGACCTGACCGTGACCAGGGCGTTCTTCGACGAACTCGCCCGGCCCGCGCTCACCGCGGTGGTCGACGACCTCAGCCTGATCACCGCGGGCGTCCCCGCCGACCAGCTCACGGGAGTCGTGCTGGCGGGCGGCACCGCCCGGGTCCCGCTGCTCGCGTCGCTGGCCACCGCCCGGCTGGACTGCCCGGTGGCGGTCGAGGAGGACCCGGCGACCGCCGCGTGCCGGGGCGCCGCGCTGGCCGCCCGCC
>NZ_JBOHGC010000472.1:0-6164 GCF_050699995.1 Actinokineospora sp.
GCCGCTCGCAGTGCGGCCACGGCGGCCGGGAAGCCCGCGGGCGCGACCCGCTTGGTGATGTAGGACCAGGTGATCGTGCGCCCACCGGCCAGCGTCCGGCCCGGATACAGACCGTGCCGGTCGGTGCGTGGGGTGTCGGCGCTTGTGATGTCCGGCAGGTCAATCAGCCCGTCGAGCTGTCGCCACCCGTAGGGCGTGCCCGCGCCGAGGACCAGGCCCCGCCACTCGATCTGATTGTCAGCGGTGATCAGGTCCCCGGCCGCCATGGATCACCCCCCGATGCTTTCCAGGCGCCACGCGAGTTCCTCGGAGACCTCGCGCGGGCTGATGGCTTCGGTCATGTCCAGGTGCTCGACGTTGATCAGCTTGTCGATGCTGGCGCCGCCGGGTAGCCCACCGAAGCCTGCGGTTGCGCCTGCGGGCGCCAGCCCCAGCCCGATGTCCTGACGAGGTGTAGGGATCGTCGCCGCGACGGACAAGTCACCCGCGGCCGCGGCCACATCGGAGGCCATCGAGGCGAGCCCGAGGGCCAGGCCCCGGCCCGCGTAGACGCCGATCTTGTGCATCTCCTTGGACGGTGAGGCGATCCCAAGGGCGCTACTGATGCCGCTGAGGATGTCCTGGCCGATCGAGATGACCTCGTTGATGACGGCGGAGACCATTGAGACGATGCCGTCGATCAAGCCAGCCAGCAGGTCGCGGCCTGCTTGGTAGAGCAGGCGGCCGAACCCGACGACCGCGTCGAGGATCTTGCCGGGCAGCGCCTTGACCCACTCGACGATCTGCCCGCCGACCTGGATGACGCCGTTGAGGGCTTCGCGCCAGGCGTTCGACGCCCACTCCCACAGCCTGCGGCCCAGACTGGCAATGGCCGAGATCGTGCGCTGCGGGAGTTCGGCGACGAACGTGACGATGGCGTTGACCCCGTCGACGACGGTGGTACGCGCCCACGTCCACGCCTCGACCGCCCAGGTGGCCAGCAGCCCGCCCAGGGCGGAGACGGCCTCGACGATCCGGCCGGGCAGACCGATGACGAAGTCGATCACTGCCTGTACGCCGATGACGAAGGCGGTGAGCATCAGGGCCCAGCCGTCGGTGAACAGTTGCCAGAGGAGCTGGCCGAGGTTAATGAGGGCACCGATGAGCCGGAACGGCAGCAGGGCGACCTGGACGACGATCCAATGTAGACCGTCTACAACGGCCCGCAGCGCCCAGACGTGGACGTCGACGAACGCCTGGAACAGCAGGCCGGGGAGAGCGAGCAGCGCGTCGAGGATCTGACCGGGCAGCCGGGAAAACCAGCCGACGAGCTCGTCGAGCCGGGCGCCCGCGGCCTTCACCAGGCCGGAGAACCACTCGCCGATCATTCCTGGCAGGCCGGCGACCCACGCGATCGCGGTCTTGATGCCAGCGACGGCATCCTCGACCGCACCGGTGATCGCGCCCCACACGGTCTCCGCGACGGCGCGGATCTTGTTCCACACCTTGCTGAGGAACGCGACGATCTCGTCCCAGTAGGTGACGATCACCATGACCACGGCGATGACCGCGGCGATGATCAACACCCACGGGTTCATCATCAACGCGACGTTGACGACGCGAATCGCGACGGCCAGGATGCCGAGCGCTTTCGCCGCGGCGAACAGGCCGAGCGCGAGCGGTGCGAGCCAGGTGACGTTGTCGGCAAGGAACGCGGCGAGCACCTGTAGCAGCGGCCCGGCGATCTGCAGGGCGTCGATCAGGGCCCCACCGACGATCCCGGCAAGCTCGGCGAAGGCTGGCGCCAGCTCGATGACGATCGGAACGAGCTCGTGCAAGGCGACCATGACGACGTCGGTGACGACACTGGCCACTGTGGACAGTGTGGTCGCGAGTGCTACCAACGCCGACTGGCCTTCGGCGGACTCGAAGAACTCCCGCAGCTGGCCGGTGAGGTTCAGCAGGGTGGTCAGCGTCCCGGCGCCCGCCGCGTCGAACGCGTCGAACACCGTGCCGATGATCGCGCCGATGTCCTGGAGGAGCTGACCGAGCTGCGAGAGTGTTGCCAGGCCGGTTGCGATCCACTCGTGGAGGCGACCGGATTCCCGCGCGGCGGAGACGAAGTCCGCGGCGCGCTCAGCGGCGCCGCTGAACCCTGAGGTTAGGTCGGGCAGGAACTCGGAGCCGACCACGACGAGGTCGCGGAAGATCCGCAGCAGCGAACCGGTCGCCGTGCCGACGTTGCCGACGGCGGTCGACGTGGCGTCGAAGATGGACGCCACGTCGGCCTGCGTCTGCGCTTCCAGCCCGAAGATGCGCATCCCGATGTGGGCGTTGTCGAACGACCGGGCGACGTCGGTGAGTCCGGAGGAGAGGATCGGCATGTAGACCTCGCCGAGCATCCCGATCGTGTCGCCGACCCCGGCGAAAAGCTCCTCTTGGACGCTCTGCTGCACTGCCTTCCACGCGGGGGCCAAGCTCCGCACGGCGACCGCGGCTTCGCGCGCGGCGGGGGTGAGCGTGGAGATGGACTCGGCGAACGCGGCCGGGTCGGAGATGTTGTCCATCGCCTCGCCGAAGCCCTGCATGCCCAGGGCCGCGGTTTTCATCGCGATGGCGGTGGCGATACCGGCGGCCGGTAGCACCGCGAGGGCGCCGGCCATCGCCCCGACCGTGGTCGCAGCCGACGCGATCAGCGGCACCGTGGTGCCGACCTTGGCCATGGACAACGCGAGCGACACCATCGCGGCCGCGGCGGCGTCCGACTTACTCCGCAGGCCCTCAAGGTCCTTGTCTGCCTTGAGGATTCCCCGCGTCCAGTCCTTGTCGTCGAGCCTCAGGTACCCGACAAGTTCACCGATGGTCAGAGCCAAGAGGTTCACCCCCTTGGTTCACGCACGCCGGTCAGAGGGTGTCGAGTGCTGCGATCACCGCGTCCGGGCCGGACACGTCGACCGGTTGGTCGGCGGCCCATTGCCGCCACCGCGACTGGTCCGACAGCCCGCGCAGATACATCAGGAACGTCGACGTCGCGAGGTGCCCGATCGCCTCCGCTGGGATGCGGTACTCGCGCCGGAAGTCCGCGACGATGAGCCCCCACCCGCGCCGGATCCGCGAGTCCCCGAAGATGCCGCCGCCCGCGCTTTTCCCTGCGAACGCTCGGCTTCCTCGATCATCGCTGTGGTCTCTGCGAACGTCATGGCCTTGCCGTTGCCGTTGGCCATGCCCCAAGCCAGCACCACGCGGAACTCGTCGGCGCCCATGCGCGCGTCGACCCAGGCGTCGTAGGTGTCTTCGCCGAACAGGGCGCTGACGACCTCGGCGACGTCGTCGGGATCCTTCGAGTGCTGCATCTCGTGGACCAGCTCGTTGACGTGCAGCGGCAGGCTGGTCGGAACGGTCACGAGTACGCCGCGGATTCGCGCCATCCTCGGCTTGATCTGGGCGCGCTGCTCGGCCCAGTAGGCGTCGAAGTCCTCGACCTCGACGTCGGTGTCGTCGAGGTCCTGGTCGTCGACGAGGTGTTCGTCCCAGGCGTCTCCGGCCGAGCGCCCGGTCGGGTCGTGCGCGGTCACGGCGCGGGGGTGGTGGTCGAGGCACCCGAGCGGCGCACCGTGCAGGACCAGGAGCCCTTGGCGTTGTGTCCGCCGCCTTGGTCGCCCACGCTGAACGTCGCCTCGGGCCACACCTTCCAGGTGGCCTGCAGCGGGTGACGGAACCGCAGGGCGCCGAGGGACTCGTAGGCCACCTTGGTAGCCAGCTCCTCGCATCGGGCCTGCCCGGCGTCGGCTGCGCCGGTGAGGTGGTCGAGCGTCTGGAGTCCGGCCAGCTCGACGCTGATACCGCGCTGCATGACCTCGGACTCGTAGTTGCCGCCCGAGTCGTTGACCGTCGTGTCAGCGGTCTCCTCGTTCTCGCCCGGCTTGATGGTGATGGTGTTGAGGTTGCCGATGCCGAGCCAGGTGACGCCGTCGGCGGCGCGCACCTGGACGATGATGTCGCGCGCGTTGATGCGACGCTGTGTCATGTCAGGTTCCTTTGTTCAGGGCCGATTTGCTGTGGGCCGGTCGATGTCAGCCCGGAAGTTCACGACCCACTCGGGTCGGTCGTTGGAGTCGCGGCCCATGGGCGCGGGTCCGGCGTTGACGCCGACGGCCAGCTGCAGCCAGGTCCCGCCCACGAGGTCGCGGCGGCCGAGGCCGTGCAGCAGGTCGTAGACGGCCTGGGCCTTGGCTTCGCCGACCCGGTAGTCGTTGCGTGGGCCGCGGACCTTGATCTGCAGGCCGGGCTCGTCGTGGGAGTTGAGCGAGTCGGACTCGGGACCGCCGTAAAGCTGCACGCCGAGCGCGAGGTCGGGGTCCTGCGGCAGTGGGCCGAGGAAGATGGTTCCGCCGATGGACCCGTCGGCGCGATAGTCGCCCAAGCCGAGGTCCTCTAAGAGCTGCGCGAACTCTTCGGTAAGCGTCACCGCCACCCCCTCAAATTGACGACAGAAACTGGACAATTACCGGACAGATAAAGAACAACAGCCCCACGTCTCGCTGCTGTCAGGCAGGCTCGGAGGCATGAACGAGACCCCCATGCCCGAGCGGGCGACCATGGTTACCGTCACAGCCGGGCGTGCCGCTGAGGTTTTCAGCAACGCGGCCCAGTGGCTCACCGATCACGACGGGTGCACCGTCATGGCGGCCAATTACAGCTGGGAGCCTGGCGACGACGTGGTCGTCAAGGACAACGCGCACGTACTCAGGCTCACCGTTGTCGCGGGGCCCTGCGACCCCGACTAGTTTGTTGCCTGTTTGAGGTTGGTGAAACTTCCTCGGTGAGCGTCGCGTAGGCATGCCCTCTACCTTGGCCGTATGAACAAGGAGCTTGAGGACCGCTACATGGCTTCGCTGGCGCGAGTCGCCGTGTCCCGGCGCGAGCTGGACCGGCTTGGAGAGTCGGTCGAACCCTTGACTGAGGGCGGGCCGCCGCCGATCTCGCAAGAGTTGCTGGAGGCGCAGCGGGAGGCCGCGGACGCGGCCAAGGAGTGCTACGAGGCGGGCAAGGCGTACTGGCGCGTCAAGGGCAAGTTCCTCGACGGTTAGGCGAGCTTCCGCCGGATGGTGGCGGCGACGATCTCGCCGATGGTGCCCGCCTCGCGGGCTGCCGGGTCTTCGAGGTACTTGGCCTTGCGCCCCTCGTCGTGCCGGTAGCCCAGTTCCTCGTGCTGCCGCACCGCGTAGGGGGTGTCGTAGGAGACGGCCGCGGTGAGGGTGGAGGCGTCCACGCTGGCGGCCCCGGAGCGCTCCAGCGTGGCCTCCTCCAGCGGCACTTCCTTGCGGCTCTCGCCGAGGAGGTGTTCGGCGCCGAGCTGGAGGCCCTGGACGGCGGCCTCGCGCATGTCCGCAGTGACCGCGATCCCGTCCCAGTCGAGCCGGGTGGTCAGCGTCATTCGCAACTCACCTCGACGTGACTGGGGACGGGAAGGGCGTGACCGTCCAACGTGCGCGACACGATGACGATGGTCTGGCGCCCGCGCACGGTCACGCGCGAATCGACCGGGACCACAGTGGACAGCGGGCAGTACGCCGTCGTGGAGGCGAGCACCTGATCGCCGCCGCTGTTGCGGACGAGGCGACGTTTGTCGTCGACGACCGCGCGCACGGTCATGGCCGCGCCGTAGGTGTCGCCGAACGGACCTGCGCCGAGGTAGGGCTCGATCACGATGTCCTCGCCCGCCTGCGCGTAGAGCCAGGCCGGAATCTCCACGTCACCACCACCGCTCCACGCCGCCGGTGACGATCGAGCCGGGCAGCAGGCCCGCGTCGCGCAGGTGCGCGAGCGCGTCCTCGCACACCCGCGGCGCGGCGCCGGTGCCGTCCGATGTGGACTTGCGGCCGGACAGGGCGACCGAGCCGATCGACACGCTGTCCCACTGGGTTCCGCCGCCGCCGTTCTCGGCCAGCTCGGAGCCGGGATTGGTAAGCCAGTGGATGACTTGGGCGCACACGGCGTCCCGCATTGCGTCCTTGACGGCCTGCTCGGTGGGCATGCCCGCGGTGTCGGTGAGGTAGACCGCGCTTCGGAGCGCGCCGTCGACGCGCTGCGAGGCCCTGGTGAGGACCCGCGTCACCTCGGGCTCGGCAGGGGCCACTACGCCAGGGGGCAGGCCGTAGGCGGTGATGTTGGCGGCGGTCGCG
>NZ_JBOHGC010000473.1:0-21487 GCF_050699995.1 Actinokineospora sp.
TGCGAGGCCAACACACCCAACCCCACCCGATCCACCAGCCGATCACCGGACTTCACCTTCACCTGACCACGCCTGGGCACAACCAGACACTACACGATCAAGCACTAAGTTCCTGGTATTGGGTCCCAACCCGTCGAGAGCGTCCAACAACACGGAACGCGCCTCAACGTACTCCTGCGGAATCATCGTCCCCAATCTTGTTCAGTGGATCCGAGCGCTGCCATGAGCTGCTCGGCTTCTTCGCTCGACCGGCCTGGACCGGTCATCAGATCCGCGACAACCTGTGCCGGGGGCGCGTATTCGATGCCCGCCACAGTTCGCGACTTCGCATGGACGACGTTGTCGTACGGCCGCATGACCAGGATGTTCGCGCCACGCTCAACCGTCTTCAGCCCTAGTTGATCTATCAGGCTGATCGGATCGTCGGTGTACAAGCTCAGCGAGACGAGCGGTGACACCGGTGTCACATCGGCAGGCAGGTACGCGCGTGCGGCGGCCGAGCCGGTCACCGCGACCCGCGCGTCCACCGAGAGCAGCTTTTTCAGCGCATTGGTCAATCCTCGCGGATCGAGCGCCGCGATGACTTCGTTCGACCCCATCACCTTGTAGTCCTGTGTCCAGCGATCAATCAATGATCGTGTGCGGACAGCAGTGACCGTCCCGTCCTCACTCCGATCGACCACCGCTTCTCTGTCGAGCAGCTCAAGCACTCGCGCGCTCGTCGCGGCACCGACCTGTGCTCGCTCGGCGAGTTCCCGAACACCGACGGGTAATGATGTCTCGCACAGCTCAAGCACGACTTTCGCGGCGGCGGGACCACGAAGAGACTTGAGTAGCCGATCCGCGGGGTCACGAAAACCACTTCGGTCCGCGCCCGTGCGATCGAGGAATATCACAGGTCGATCGAGCCTGAGCCGCAAGTTTCCAGTGACGTCGAACCAACCAACGCCTCGTTGATCCAGTTGGACCCGAGTCGTTGGAGAAATGAACGGCGCGACGAGCATCGCACCCTCGACCTTGACCTCGCTTCGCGCGGTGAAGCGGTCCAACTGATCCGCTACCCTCGCGATATCCCTCGGCGCGACGATGCCTTTGCACTCGATCAGCACCACCGCTTCCGTACCGTCAGGCGCGATGATCGAGAGCAGTGCATCCGGCTGTTCCGAGCCTCGCCTGCGGCCAAATGTCGGTTGCGGTGCAACTGAGATCGACCACATCGACGGCAGCACAGAGCGGATCGTTTCCTCGACGGCGCGGACGAGTTCCGACCCGCTTGTTCCGCATTTTGCTGCGTTCCGCGTCACATGGAACATGCTACTTTGCGGAACACACGCATACCACCCTTGTCACCCGTACGGATGACCTGCGTCATGAACCAGTCTGAGCGCGTCCTCGGCCGCGGCGTCCAACCGACAACGCCTTCGCTCCCTGATCATCCCGAATCACCGAACGAGGCTGCCGGTACCACCCCGCCGCCGTTCTGGATGCGAAGGAGTTCAGCCAATGCGGCAGGCAGCACCACACCGAGGACTCGCTGCGCCTCCCGCACCGCTTCGCCGGGAAGGCCGATGGCCCGCCCGATGACCGTGTTCGCCCGATGCCCCCACATCGCCACCCACGCAAATTCCTCACCGGCGAACTGTTGAGCGGCCCGTCGACATCGAGCAACAGCAAGGGTTTCATCCGTGATCACGACACCAGTTCGACGCGACAAAACGTTGTGGCAGTGCGCGCAAGGCGACTGTCGGAGGTGACCAAGGTGAGTCCGCGCGCCTCGGCGAGCGCGACATAGGCGGCGTCGTAACCGCTGACGCCGGCCCGGAGCTGCCACATTCGGGGCAGGAGATCGTCGAGTGGCACCGTGTCGATCCCCAGTTGTGGAAGCCGGTCGACGACCCGGAGGCCTTGCGCCTCAGTCATTTTGTGCCCCAGCGTGAGACCGCGGATCACCGAGAAGACCTCAGCCTTCCAGTGTTCAGGTGCGGCCCATTCGGTGTCCCGAGCCAGCACGGCCCGCGCTTTGCGGCCGCGGTCGTCCGCGTACACCAGCATGTTCGCCAGGACAGACGCATCCACCACGATCACGCGGCGCCGCCTGCCTTGCGCACATCGGAACCCGACCTGTCGTCGCGGTCGGCCCGGGCCTGCTCCACGAGATCCGCTGCGTCGGGCGCGTCATCGCCCGCTCCACCGGCCGCCGCCAGGTCGCGTTCGATCTCGGCTAGGAGCTGCCGGTTGCGGCTGAAATCGGCCTGCCGCTTGAGCACGCCCAACAAGAACGACTGCAGCGATTGCCCGTGCTCCCGTGCGTCCCGAGCTAAGGCGTTCTTCACATCGTCTGGAACATCCCGAATCGTCAGCACAGCCATGACTTTATTTTGCAGTCATGGCGACTTCGATGTCAAGGCATCGCAGCCATCGCCGCACGCAGCACGTCCTCCACCATCGCCGGCGTCAGCCTGCCGGTGAAGGTGTTCTGCTGACTCACGTGATAGGAGCCGAGAAGCTGCAGATCCGGCCCGCCGTCCAGCGCTGTCAGCGAATACCGCACGCCGTGGCTGAACATCGGTCGGGGCGCGGGCACCACCCAGTACCGGGTCAGCACTGGCAGCACCGCCTGCCAGCCGAACGCGCCCAGCACCACCACCGCGCGCAGGGTGGGGCGCAGGATGCCCAGTTCCTGTTCCAGCCACGGTCTGCAGTTGTCGCGCTCCTGCGGGGTCGGCTTGTTGGCGGGCGGTGCGCATTTCACCGGGGCCGTGACGCGGACCCCGAACAGTTCCAGCCCGTCGCCGATGTGGGTGGACGTGGGTTGCGACGCCAGACCCACCGCGTGCATGGCGGCGTACAGGAAGTCGCCGGAGCGGTCGCCGGTGAACATCCGGCCGGTCCGGTTCGCCCCATGCGCGGCGGGGGCCAGGCCGACGATGGCGATCGACGCGTCCGCGGGCCCGAAGCCGGGAACCGGGCGGCCCCAGTACTCCTGGTCGCGGAAGGCGGCTCGCTTGACGTGGGCGACCTCCTCGCGCCAGGCCACCAGGCGTGGGCAGGCGCGGCAGCCGGTGACGGCACGGTCGAGTTCTTCCATAGTCACCGGATACCGCCAACTGGATCAGCGGCAAGCCGTAGGGTCGCCCCATGGCATCCCAGGACGCACCAGTCGACGGGCCGGACCCGGAGCCCGCCGACGATCTGGTCACGACATCGCACACGCTGACAGTACGCAAGCGCGAGCTGGCCTACACGGCCACGACCGGCAGGCTGGTGCTGCGCCAGGAGGTGATGACCGACGGCAAGTTCGACGGCCACCTCCCAAAGGCCGAGGTCTTCGTGACCGCCTACACCCTCGACGGCGCCGACCCGGCCACCCGCCCGGTCACCTTCGCCTTCAACGGCGGCCCCGGCTCGTCGAGCATCTGGCTGCACCTGGGGGTGCTCGGTCCGCGGCGGGTCGTCGCGGGCGACGCGGGGGCGCTCGCCGCGCCGCCGTACGGCCTGGTCGACAACCCGGAAACCCTGCTGACGCACAGCGATCTCGTCTTTATCGACCCCGTGTCGACCGGCTACTCGCGGGCGACCAAGGGCGAGAAACCGGGCGACCACCACGGCTTCCAGGGCGACCTGGAGTCCGTCGGCGAGGTCATCCGGCTCTGGACGACCCGCAACGGCCGCTGGACGTCCCCGAAGTTCCTCGCGGGCGAGTCCTACGGCACGACCCGCGCGGGCGGCCTCGCGCACCACCTGCACACCCGCCATGGCATGTACCTCAACGGTCTGATCCTGATCTCGTCGGTGCTCGACTTCTCCACGCTGATCTTCGCCGAGGGCAACGACCTGCCGTACCCGCTGTACCTGCCGACCTACGCCGCCATCGCCCACCACCACGGCCTGCACGGCGACCGCCCGCTGGAGGAAGTCCTCGCCGAGGCCGAGGAGTTCGCCTCGCGTGACTACCCGTGGGCACTGAGCCAAGGCTCCCGTATGTCCACTGAGGACCGAACGGGGATCGTGGCCACGTTGGCGCGACTGTCGGGACTGTCCGAAGAGTACGTCGACCGCGTCGACCTGCGCATCGAGCACACCCGCTTCTTCGCCGAACTCCTGCGCCACCGCAAGCAGACCGTGGGCAGGCTCGACGGCCGCTTCACCGGCTGGGGTGCCGATTACGGCCACGAGAAGCTCGGCGAGGACCCGTCGATGTCGGCGATCATGGGCGCCTACACCGCGGGCATCAACCACTACCTGCACGCGGAACTGGGCTACCACAAGGACTTGCCGTACGAGGTGCTGAGCCTGCCGGTCAACCGCGACTGGTCGTTCAAGGAATTCGAGAACGCCCATGTCACTGTCACGGACAAGCTCTCCGCGGTGATGCGGGCCAACCCGCACCTCAAACTCCACGTCGCGTCCGGCTACACCGACGGCGCCACACCGTATTTCGCCACCGATCACACCCTGGCGCACCTGGCGCTGCCCGCGGAACTGCGCGACAACATCGAAGTCGTGTACTACCCGGCGGGCCACATGATGTACATCCACGAACCGAGCAGGCTCAAGCAGTCCAAGGACTTGGCCAAGTTCGTGAAGAGCGCGTCGAATCGGTAGCTTCAGCGACCCATGCGACGGAGCAGGGTGCGGGCGGCGGCGCCGTCGAGGGCCGCTCGCCAGAGGGCGGCGGTGATTCGTTCGTACAGAGCGACGTCGCGTGGGTCGGTGATGGTGACCTCGGTGTGGTTGATGTCCACGACGACCAGGTCGTCGAACATGCTGTAGCCGTGTTCGACGATCGTCGGCAGTTCGGCGTTCAGCGGGATGATTCCCAGCCGGACCCGCCGCAGGCAGAGCATCGCGGTGAGGCGGGCCGACTGCGCGCGCCTGATTCGCGGCGGGCACGGCGGATAGCGCAGGGCTGACTCGCCGACCAGGATCTCGATTGTCTTGGCCGGGTCGTAGAGGACGGCTTGGCGGCGGATCCGGTCGGTGAGGACCGACTCCGGGTCGGCCCACCCGCCGTCGGTCAGACCCACCAGGTGCCGTGAGTAGTCCGCGGCCCGGGCGAGCGCGGGGACCAGCGAGAAGTCCACCACCACGATCCGGGTGGCCGCCCGCTCCAAGTCGGCGTCACCGTGTCCTCGGGCTTCGTCGGCCAGGCGTTCGCGAACCGCCGCGGAACGGCCCGGTCGGGGTGGGACGGCGCAGAAGCGGTCACGCCAGGACCGGCGCGTCCGGGGCGGCGAGGTGGTCTCGTGCTGTCCGGACATCACGCCACCTCATTCGGCCGCCCGATGATGCAGGTGATCCCATTTAGCGCCCTTGATCAAGGAAGCGCAACTCAGGCCACGGCGAAGACGTCCCGGATCTCCGCCGGGCTCGCGCCGCGGGCGAGCAGGTGGTGCAGGAGGATTCGCGCCTTCAGCGGGTCGAGGAAACCGGCCGAGATCAGCCCACGCCCCAGCAGGTCGGACTCCGACCCGGGGAACGCGTAGGTCTTCCCGAGCACCGGCCCCGCGCCCGTCCGGGACGCCAGCACCACCGGGACCGGTCTGCGACCTCGCCGAGGCGCTCGACGACCCGGCTGGGCACGTGCCCCACACCGAACGCCGCCACGACGAGCCCATCCGCCCGGTCGGCGATGGCGTCGAGGACCGTGCCGTCATCACCGAGGTCGCGCGCCGCCGGACTGGCCGCTGTCCGGATCGCGGCCAGGAGGTTCCCCGGACCGTCCGCACCGGCCAGCGTCGGGTTGCGCATCGCCCCGGTGACAATGATCGGCTGAGCCCGAGTGTGTGCGAGGTCAAGGAAGTACGCGGTCTCCTCGATGGTGTCGGCGCCCTGGGTGACCACCACCCCGTCCACCCCGCCATCGAGCCGCAGCCCGACCGCGGCAACGAGCGCGTCGAGGTCGTCGAACGACAAGGAAGCCCCAGGGACCCGCCGAAAGTCCTCGACCTCGACGTCGATCCCGGTCTCCGCCAGCCCGGGCACAGCGGCCACGAGTTGCTCGGCGGAGAGCGTGAGCCGCACGCCGGCGCCGCCGGTCATCGCGATGGTCCCGCCGAGGCCGAACACGACCACTCGGGGTTGGACTGTTCCAGGCGCCGGGGGTCCTTCCTGCCGTGGTCTACGCACGGCCGATTCGCCTGAGCAACGCGCGGGCGTCGTCGCCCTCGGCGGCTATCCGCCAAAGATCAGCGGTGATCCGTTCGTAGAGCTCGATATCGTCGGGCTCGGAGATTCGGATCTCCGTGTGGTTGATCTCCACGATGACCTCGTCATCGACGATCAGGTAGCCGTGCATCGTGATAGTCGGAAGCTCGGTGTCCAGCGGGATGATGCCAAGCCGCACGTGTTGGAGGTCGAGGAGCCCGAGCAGTCTGTCGACCTGTGCGCGCATGACCGGAGGTGGGCAGATCGGATACCGCAAGGCGGACTCGCCGATGAGGATCTCGACGGTCTTTGTCGAGTCGTAGAGCACGGCTTGGCGTCGAATCCGCTCAGCTACAGCCGCTTCCGTGTCCGCGGGCGTCTCGTGCAACTGGGCTGCCATGGAGAAGAGGTGGCGGGCGTAGTCAGCGGCCTGCGCGAGACCCGGGATGACGAAGAATTCGACCGACACCAGCCGGGTCGCCAGTTGTTCCGCTGCCGCCTCCTGTCGCTGGCGGTCGGCATGGCCACGACGAAGTTGTTGACGCCAGCGATCCCGGGCAAGTCGGATCTCACGTAATTCGTCACGCATCGAGGCTGTCTCGGGCTCGGACACTTTCAGCGCACGCAGCCAGTCGGCGACATCGGCGTCCGAGGGCAGAGTGCGACCGTTCTCGATCCGACTCACCTTCGACGCCTGCCACCCGATGTGTTCGGCGAAGTCCTTGCCGGTGCCGAACCCTGAGCTTGCACGGAACTGTCGGAGGCGGTCAGCGAACTCGAGCTGCCGCTTCTCAGCACTCACCATGCGCTGGATCGTAGAGGTGGTGTTCGGTGGCGACAGCCCAGGCGCGGTCGCCATACGTCCGATACCGCGCCACAACACCCGCGTCGTCATCGACATCCACCGACTTCATCTCGCCGAGCCTGTCGAATCGCAGAACGGCGACGCACTGGTCATCGATGAGATAGAAATCGTCGGCAGGCATCGCCAGTCGCCGTGCATCCGATTCGGCCAGCCACCGCACGTCCTCCCCCAGCCGGACGTTCCGGTCCGTGGTGGAATGGATCCATCGTTGGTACTCGGTGACCGGCTCGTGCACCATGCGAACTCTCTCGAATGGGATGGCCGCGGCCCGCAGATCGCGGATGTATGCCTCCCACTCCTGATCCTCTTGCGACTCAGGGAGAACACGGCCATCCCGCCACGCCTGCAACTCGGCTTCGTCCACGGCGTAGTACGGCTGACACTCCCAACGCCGGCACGACCGACGCACCAAGGCGAACAGACGGCCCAGCTCACTTGGCGCAAGCCGTTGCCTGGTCACTCCTGACTCTTCGGAGCGAAGTTCAGAAGAGCCGCCGGAATCTCGACGGCGGTCTCATGATCAGGCAGTCCCCGCTCCTGGAGAATCGCCAGCGCCTCGGGGTCGGTGACCTTGGTCCCCTGGACGACATAGGTCCCTCGGTCCGTGGCGTAGAGCTCTGGACAGCCACCGTTCTTCGAGGTCGAACCCAGGTGGGACAGCTTCACAGTTCCCCCAAGTTGCAATCCGCAGAATCCACGTCTCGAACGTACAACACGGATGCGGCAGCACTATCTCCTGCTGGGACGTTCGTTCGAATGGGCGAAAGGTCGAGCGATTCTACACATTCTATATCAAGCTCGTCGCGAGGAGGTTCGGATGCGCCCATATCAGTGGCAAGCTGCGGCTGGGCAACTTCACGCGATCGCCAACACCAGCGACGCCCAGTTCCCACCACTTCCTGAATCGAAGTACGAGACTGCCTGCGGACTGACCGTAGAACTGTCCCAAGAGGACTTTCGGCGCAGCGTTCGACGCGGCATGTGCAGCGCGTGCAACGCGCGATGGATCGCTCAGCAGAGCGGGGCAAGCGGGGTTGCCGGCCGGCGCGCCACATGACCACCACTCCCGATCAGGTCGACCTGGCCGCGAACCTGGTCGTGCTCGCACGCAAGATCGACGCCATTCCGGCGCGGCTGCGTCATCATGCCAGTGGCCTCATAGTCGGCTGGGCATCAGCCGATCAGGCCGATGCCCTCGCGGACGTGTTGGAGGAGACCGCCCGGCAAGTACGGCTACACCGGACCACAGGTGTCGTGGGCGCGGGCTGACGGTGGCGGTACACCAAGCCTGAGAGCGTTGCCGCCAAATGAAAGTGGCCCCCTCCGCCAGGGAGGGGGCCACCGTCGATCACACGGTTACTTCAGGAACTTCGCGCCTTTGGTGACGGCGGTGTACGCGTCCACACCGCCATGGCCGTAGAAGTTGTTGTACGCCGCGTCGCCTTCGCAGGTGGCGTTGAACTCCGCGGAACGGCCGACCAGCGTGTAGTCCACTGTCCGCGGGGACGGGCACGCGATGTCGTGTGCCGTGCCCTCGAGGACCCGCTGCGTCTTCGCCGCGTCCAGGTTGACCCCGCCCGCCGAGTACTTGCCGTACTGCGACACGATCAGGGCCGCCACACCGGAAGCGTGCGGCGAGGCCATCGAGGTGCCCTGCAGGAACTGGTAGTAGCCACAGGAACCGTCCGGCCTGCACGCCTTCTGCACGCCGAGCGCCTCGCCGTCGGGGGTGACGTTGCCGTCCGCGTCGATCGCGCCCTCGGTGAGGGCCACGTTCTTCGGGTAGGCCGACAGAATCAGGTTCCCGTTGGTCCGATACGCCGGAGTCCCGAGCCCGTCGCGGAAGTAGCCGCCGGGGGCGGAGACCGAGATGCGCTCGAAGCCGTAGTTCGAGTAGTCCGCCTTCGCCTGCGACGGGCCGAACGAGCTGACGCCGACCGCGTGCGGGCCCTCGACCGGCAGCGAGAAGCAGTCCGCGTTGTCGATCACGCGGTCGTGCTCGTTGCCCGCCGGGTAGTTCGGGCTCGTCGAGTCGGGCAGCGGCTTGCCCAGGTCCTGGTGCTGGTTGCCCAGCGACACGATCTGGGTGACGCCCTTGCGGTAGGCGTAGTTCATCGCACGCGTGATCGAGATGATCGCGATGCGCTGCTGCACCCGCTCTTCGGTGCTGTCCGCCGCGTTGCTCTTGCAGTTGTAGAGCCACGGGTCGACGAAGAACGACATGTTGACCACGTCGAGGCCCACGTCACCGGAGTACGTCATCGCGTCGATGACCGGCTGCAGGAAGAAGTAGCCGGAGTCCTGTCCACCGCGGATGTTCACAATGGACACACCAGGCGCGACACCGGAGATGCCGTGGCCGTCGGCCGCGGCGGCGATGGTGCCCGCGACGTGCGTGCCGTGGCCGCCGTTGTCCACATCGGCCGGGTCGACGCAGCCCGCGTACTCACAGGGGCCGTCGACTTCCTGGCCGAGGTCGTCGACCGGGATGTCGCGGGTGAAGTTGCGCGACAGCCGGTGGTCGAAGTTCGGCGCGATGTCCGGGTGGCTGCCGTCGACACCGGTGTCGAGGACACCGACCTTGACGCGCTTGTCACCGGCCTGGACCTCGCGGGCCAGGTCGGAGCGGACCGACCGCAGGCCCCACAGCTGGGAGTCGAGCGGGTCCATGCCCGCCGCGACACCGCCCTGCGTGCCCGTGCCGCCCGCCGCCCGGTTCTCCTTCTCGACGTCCTTGGCCTTGTCCTTGGGCGCCTTGGCGTCCGGGGACTGGCCGATGGACCTCGCTCGGGCCACCGCTGCGACCGACTTCTCAGCCGAGAGCCGCTGGGCGAAGCCGTTCTCCGGCGCGGTCGCCGTCAGCAGACCGACGGTCCGGTTGCTGGCGACCACCGTTCCGCCCGCCTTGCGCACGGCGGCCTCAAGGGCTTCCGTGGCAGTGCCTTCGGCGGCGAGGACGTTGAACTCGACCGACTTGCCGGACAGTTCCTGGCCCGCGGTCGCCGATGGTGCGGCGACCCAGACGAGGGACACGACCAGCGGGGCCGCGAGCGCTGCCACCAGGGTCTTGCGTCGCTTCACGCGTACTCCTGTTCAACTCTCTCCAGTGTTCCCGGACATCAGGGCACTACCGACTTCTCTTCAGCGAAGTGACAGGCGCTGGGATGCGCCGCCACCCTGGTGATCAGCGCGGGCTCCTCTTCGGCGCAGATGTCCTGCGCCTTCCAGCAGCGCGTGCGGAAGCGGCAGCCCGACGGCGGGTCGACCGGGCTGGGGACGTCACCTTCGAGCCGGATGATCTGACGCTGTCCCCGGAGTTCGGGGTCCGGCACCGGCACCGCGGAGAGCAGCGCCTGGGTGTACGGGTGCGTCGGGTGCTCGTAGATCTCCTGCTCGGTCCCGATCTCGACGACCTTGCCCAGGTACATCACCGCGACCCGGTCCGACAGGTGGCGGACCACCGACAGGTCGTGCGCGATGAAGATGTAGGACAGCCCGAACTCGGACTGCAGGTCGCCCAGCAGGTTCATGACCTGCGCCTGGATCGAGACGTCCAACGCGGACACCGGCTCGTCGCAGACGATCACCTTGGGGCGCAGGGCAAGCGCGCGGGCGATGCCGATGCGCTGGCGCTGGCCCCCGGAGAACTGGTGCGGGTAGCGGTTGATGTGCTCGGGGTTGAGCCCGACCACGTCGAGGAGCTCGCGCACCTTCTTGGCCCGCGAACCCTTCGGCGCCACGTCGGGGTGGATCTCGAACGGCTCCCCGATGATGTCGCCGACCGTCATGCGCGGGTTGAGCGAGGTGTACGGGTCCTGCAGCACGATCTGGATGTCACGGCGCAGCTTGCGCAGCTCCGGCCCCTTCATCGCGAACATGTCCCGGCCCTCGAACTTCGCGCTGCCGCCGGTGGGCGGCTCCAGGCGCATCAGCACCTGGGCGAGGGTCGACTTGCCGCAGCCGGACTCGCCGACCACGCCGAGGGTCTCGCCGCGCCGCAGGTCGAAGGACACGCCGTCGACCGCGCGGACGTGGCCGACGGTGCGCTTGAACAGCACGCCCACCTTGACCGGGAAGTGCTTGACGAGGTCGCGCACCTCAATGATGTTGTCGGTCACTCGGAGATCAGCTCCTCAGCGAAGTGGCAGGCGCTCATCCGGCCGGGCATCAGGCGGTGCTGCGGTGGGACGTCGGTCTTGCAGACGTCCTGGGCCATCGGGCAGCGGGGGTGGAACGGGCAGCCCGTCGGGATCTTGAGCAGGCTCGGCGGCAGACCCTTGATCGTGGTCAGCTCCTGGCCCCGCAGGTCGAGCCGGGGCAGGGATTCGAGCAGGCCCTTGGTGTAGGGGTGCCCCGGCTTGCGGTACAGCGACATCGCGTCGGACTGTTCCACGATCCGGCCCGCGTACATGACCGCGATCCGGTCCGCGACCTCGGCGACGACGCCGAGGTCGTGGGTGATCAGGATCAGGCCCATGTTCCGCTCGACCTGGAGTTCCTTGAGCAGGTCCATGATCTGGGCCTGCACGGTGACATCCAGGGCGGTGGTCGGCTCGTCGGCGATGAGCATCTCCGGGTCGAGCGCCAGCGACATCGCGATCATCGCGCGCTGCCGCATACCGCCGGAGAACTCGTGCGGGAACTGCTTGACGCGCCGCTTGGCGCCCGGGATCTTCACCAGGTCGAGCAGTTCGATGGCGCGGGCGCGAGCGTCCCTTCGGGACATACCCCTACGCAGTCGCAGCTGCTCCTCGATCTGGAAGCCCACGGTGAAAACCGGGTTGAGCGCGGAGAGGGCATCCTGGAAGATCATGGCGATGCCCGAACCACGCACCTCCCGTCGCCGCTTGTCGCTGGCCTTGAGCAGTTCCTCGCCGTGGAACTTGATCGAGCCGCCCATGATGTGCCCGGGCGGTATGTCGAGGATGCCCATGATGGTCTGGGCGGTGACGCTCTTGCCCGAACCGGACTCGCCGAGGACCGCGAGGGTTTCCCCGGCCTCGACGTGGTAGCTGACGCCGTTGAGCACCTTGGCGACGCCGTCTCGGGTGCGGAACTCGACGAAGAGATCCTGCACCTCGAGCAGCGGCGCGCCCGGAACCGGCTCGGCCCCTTCAGCGCCCATAATGGACTGTTCAGTGTTAGCGGACATTCCGCCTTACCTCATCTTCGGGTCCAGCGCTTCGCGCACGGCGTCGCCGAGCATCACGAAGGCCAGCACGGTGGTGGTCAAGAACGCCGCCGGGAACAGAAGCGTGTGCGGTGCGACCCGGATGATGTCGCGCGAGTCCGCGATCATCACGCCCCAGGAGACGACCGGCGCCCGCAGGCCGAGGCCCAGGAACGACAGCGTCGCCTCCGCGCCGATGAAGGCGCCGAGGGCGATGGTCGCGTACACCAGGACGGGGGCCGCGGCGTTGGGCAGCATGTGCCGCAGGATGATCCGCGAGGAGTTCGCGCCCAGTGCCCGCGCGGCCTTCACGTAGTCCTGCTGCTTCGCCGTGATCGCCGCCGACCGCATGATCCGCATGCAGACCGGCCACGACAGCAGCGAGATCGACACGATGACCAGGAACATGATCTGGGCGATGTTCGAACTTCCGGTGGCGCCGAAGCTCGAGAGGATCACGATCGCGCCGAGCACGAACGGCAGGCCGAAGAACACGTCGGCGATCCGGGACATGAGCCCGTCGAGCCAGCCGCCGTAGAAGCCGGCCAGCAGGCCGAGCGTGCCGCCGATGAGCACGGTCAGGATCGTCGCGCACAGGCCGACGATGATCGACGCGCGAGCGCCGTAGATCGTCCGCGCGAAGATGTCCGCACCCTGGTTGTCGTAGCCGAACCACGCGTCCGCCGACGGCCCGTTGCGACTTCTGCCGAGATCGGCGTAGGTCGGGTCCACCGAGGTGAACAGCATAGGGAACGCCGCCATCACGAGGATGAGCAGGATCAGCGAGCCGGAGGCAAGGAACAGCGGACGCCTGCGCAGATCGTGCCAGGCATCCGAAGCGAGGCTGCGCGGCTTGTTGGTGGCCGCGGTCTCGGCGTGTTCCAAGGCGATCACGGAATCGGCCGCCGTACTGGTCACCGCGGCTCCGGTCGCCGCGGTGCTCGGGTCAGTCATAGCGAATCCTTGGGTCTAGGACTGCGTAGAGCATGTCAACGACCAGGTTGGACAGCAGGTAGACCATCACCAGCAGGGTGACAACGCCGGTGACGATGACGCCTTCCTTGCTCAGGATTCCCCGGTAGACGAGGTTCCCGATGCCCTTGATGTTGAAGATGCCCTCGGTGATGATCGCGCCGCCCATGAGGGAACCGAGGTCGGTGCCGAGGAAGGTGATCACGGGGATCGCGGAGTTGCGCAGAAGGTGCACACCGACGACTCGGCTCTGCGGCAGGCCCTTGGCCACTGCCGTCCGCACGTAGTCGGAGCGCCTGTTCTCCGCGATCGAAGTACGCGTCAGCCGCGTGACGTAGGCCATCGACAGGCTTCCCAGCACGAAGCCTGGAACGATGAGCTGAGCCCACGGGGCGGGTGATTCGGACACCGTCGTCTTGATCCAGCCGAGCTCGAAGCCGAGCACGATCTGGAGCACGAAGCCGGTCACGAAGACGGGGAGGGAGATGAGGAACAGGGTGGTGACGAGCACCAGGTTGTCGAGGAAGCCACGGCCGCGAAGGCCGGTCAGGATTCCAGCCGAGATCCCGATGACCGCTTCGATCGCCAGCGCGACGAGCGCGAGGCGGATCGTGTTCGGGTAGGCGGTGGCGATGCGATCGCCGACCGAGATGCCGCTGAACGTGATGCCGAAGTCACCCTGCAGCAGGTTCATCATGTACTTGCCGTACTGGACGACCACGGGGTCACCGAGGTTGAACTTCGCCGTCATGGCGGCGACGAACGCCTCGGGACACGGGCGGTCGCCGCACTTGCCGGCGAACGGGTCACCGGGAAGGCTCCAGACCAGCCAGTAGATCAAGAAGGTTGTCCCGAGGAAGACCGGGATCAGTTGTAGTAGCCGACGCAGGACATAACGCCCCATGGGATTTGTCTCCTAACCTGACTCCGGGCTGGGGTGCGGGATCACCGCACCCCAGCCCGGAGTGAACCACTGGCTACTTCTTGACCGTCACGGTGGACAGGTCGAGTTCACGCAGCGAGCTCAGGCGGACGTTGTCGACCTTCTCCGACCAGGCGTACTGCGCGGTCTGGTTCCACAGCGGGATGACCGGGAAGTCCTCGGCCAGCACGCGCTCGGCCTCCTGGTAGAGCTTGTTGGCCTCTTCCACGCTGGGCGCGGCGTCGGCCTTGACCAGGAGGTCGTCGACCTTCTTGCTCGTGTAACCAGAGTCGTTCGCGGACGCGTCGGTCCGGTAGATCTGGTTGAGGAAGTTCTCGATCGACGGGTAGTCGGCGATCCAGCCCGCGCGGAAGATGCTCTTCATCGCCTTGGCGTTGATCTGCTGACGGGTCTCAGCGAACGTCGGGATCGGGGAGTAGGTGCACTCCAGACCCAGGGCGTTCTTGATGCTGTTACAAGTAGCGGTCATCCACTCCTTGTGGCCGCCGTCAGCGTTGGTGACGAGGTCGATCGAACCGGTGAAGCCAGACTTGGCCAGGTACTCCTTGGCCTTCTCCGGGTTGAACGTGCAGAGGTCGCCACACTGGCCCTTGACGTAGCCGGGGACCGCCGGGTTGACCCAGCCATCGGCCGGAAGGCGGGTGCCTTCGAAGATCTTGTCGACGATCTCCTGGCGGTTGATGGCCAGCGAGATGGCCTTGCGCAGGTCCGGGCTCGCGTACTTCGGGTCGTACAGGGGGAACGTCAGGGTCTGGTTGCCCATGTACGGCGTCGAACCGTTGCGGTCCGGCATGTCCGTCTTGTACTTGCCGCCGGCGAGGCCGGAGGACGGGACGGTGTCGAGGAAGTCGAGCTCACCGGACACGGTCGCGGTGTAGGCGGCTTCGTTCGACTCGAAGATCTTGAACACGAGGTCCTTGAACTTCGGCTTGCCCGGGCCCGTGTAGTCGTCGAAGCGGGTCAGGGTGATGTCGGCGTTCGGGGTCCGCGAAACGAACTTGAACGGGCCGTTGCCGACCGGCTTGGCCTCGAAAGCCTTCGGGTCAGCGAAGAACGAGTCCGGCATCGGGTAGAACGGGTTGTAGCCGAGCTTCAGCGGGAAGACCGAGAAGGGCGCGCTGAGGGTGATCTCGAAGGTCTTGTCGTCAATGACCTTGAGGCCCTTCATCTCCTTCGTGGTGGGCTCCGGCGCGGTCTGCGGACCGTCGGCGCCATCCGGGTCGGAGGTGTGGACGTCCTTGTAACCCTCGACCTGCTCGAAGAAGCTGGCGCCCTGGGTGCCGTTGGGGCTGTAGGCGGTCCAGTTCCAGGCGTCGACGTAGTTCTTCGCCTTGACCTCGGTGCCGTCGTGGAACTTCCAGCCGGGCTTCAAGGTGACCTTGTAGACCTTGGAGTCCGTGGTCTCGATCTTCTCGGCGTGCGCGTTCTTCGACTCACCGGTGACCGCGTCGTACTCGGTCAACCCGACCCAGAGGGCGCGGATGACCTTGCTGCCGCCGCTCTCGTTGGTGTTGCCGGGGACCAGGGGGTTCTCGGGCTCAGTAGCGAACGCAGAGAGCTTGCCGTCGGGGTTGCCGGCGTCGCCGCCTCCCGGGGTGCCGCTGTCCTTGTTGTCGCCGCCGCCGCAACCCGCGATCGTGAGCGCGAGTGCAAGGGGCATCACCGACGCTGCTATCCAGCGTGGTTTGCGCATGGGTCTCCTCCCAAGCTCGGGTTCGACGTGCTTTCGGGCTGTCCGCCATCGGGCTCCGTCGTCACGAAGCGGTACCGCCCGCTCCGAAAGTGAGTGGAAGTTAACCCGAGGGGCGAATCGACCGGCGTTCGAGGGCGTCACAAACGAGTCACAATCGAACCATGTTCATCCATTTGGGGGATATCTCGATCCGGAAGTGACCGGTAGCCGGACACTTTCGCTGTCCAATCACTGCCAGGTCATTGTTGAGACGCGGGTCACCTCGTCACTCAGAGTCAGGCGGTTCAATGATCGACAAGGCGATCCCGTCCAAGATGTCGTGTTCGCTGGCCAGCAATTTTGTGATACCCGTCTCAGAAAATAGCCGCTCAGCGATACTTTGCACGATCAAAGCGCCGCCCCCGATCACATCCACCCGTCCGGGGTGCAGGACAGGCAAGGCGGCCCGCTCGTCGTGACTCATGGTGAGCAATCGGCGCGCCGTGTCACGAATGCCGGTGGCGGTCAGGTGGGACAGGTGGATTTCGTCCGAGTCGTACGCCGGCAGATTTAGGACAAGCGCGGAGAGGGTCGTCACCGTGCCCGCGACGCCGACCCACGTCCGCGCCTGCCCGACCGGCACCGCGTCGAACGCCTCGGCGAGGACATCGTCGGCGATCTTGCGCGCCTCGGCGATCTGCTCCTCGGTCGGCGGGTCGTCGTGCAGGGCGCGCTCGGTGAGCCGCACGCACCCGATGTCGACGGACTTGGCGGACTGGATGGTCGCCTTGACCCCGTCCCACGTCCCGACGACGAACTCGGTCGAGCCGCCGCCGATGTCGGTCACGAGGAAGGGGCCGTCCTCGGGCGGCAGGTCGCCGACGGCGCCGATGAAGGACAGCCGGGCCTCCTCGTCCCCGGTGATCACCTCGGCCTCCACGCCGAGGGTTTCGCGGGTCATGGTGAAGAAGTCGTCGCGGTTGCCCGCGTCGCGGGTGGCGGAGGTGGCGACCATGCGCACCCGCTCGGCCCCCTTGCGGCGCATGATCGCGACATAGTCGGCCAGCGCGGCGCGGGTGCGCTCGATGGCCTCCGGCGCCAACCTGCCGGTGGCGTCCACCCCCTGCCCCAACCGCACGATCCGCATTTCCCGATGGACGTCGCGCAACCAGACGGACCCGTCATCCCGGTGCGTCAAATCGGCGACGAGCAGGCGGATGGAGTTCGTTCCACAGTCGATCGCGGCAACCCTCGTCATGTCCGAAAGCCTAGACATGCCTTGGCATCCAGCGGTGCCAATGGGGTCGCGTCCCACCACATCGCGCACGCGCAACCCGGCCGTGCCACGCCGGACCTCGGCGGCCGCTTGGTCTATCGGGACAAAGGTAGTGCCGGTGACAGCCCCGGCGGATTACCGCCGGCAGCGGACGCTGGGATCGGCGACAACGCGCACGCTCCGCCCGCCCCTGGTCGCCGACCATGAGCGCATCGCGTCGGAGCACGGCAAAACCCCCACCCACCTCGGGGGGACGTCCCTTGGCCAGTCTATCGGCGGAGGGTGACGGAACCCGGGTTGTGGGT
This sequence comes from Actinokineospora sp., assembly GCF_050699995.1. Classification (GTDB taxonomy): domain Bacteria; phylum Actinomycetota; class Actinomycetes; order Mycobacteriales; family Pseudonocardiaceae; genus Actinokineospora. The sequence continues at coordinate 17,351 of NZ_JBOHGC010000473.1, forward strand.
GGGGGCTGTGGATAACCGGTGCCCTTGTGGATAAAGGTCAGGGAGCGGGGGTGGTGGGGATCGCCGAGCCCGCTTCGCCGCTGGGGGTGGTGCTGGGCGGCGGGGTGGTCGTCGTCGGGGTCGCGCACGGGTCCGTGGGCTCTCCCGCGGACGGGGTGGTCGTCGGGGCCGGAGTGGTCGTCGGGGCCGGGGTGGTCGTCGGGGCCGGGGGTTCGCACGACGGTGTGGTCGTGGTCGGCGGCGTCGTCGTGGTCGGTTCCGTGGTCGACGGCGGGTTCGTCGTGGTCGGCTGGGCCGAGGAGGACGATGTGGGCGCGGACGTGGTCGTCGGCTGCGTGGTCGCCGTGGTTCCCGGTGCGGTCGAGGACGGCGGTGGCGTGATCACGCCCGCCGCGGGCTGCTGGTAGGCCGGGGCCGGTGCGGCCAGCTGCTCGATCTGGTCGACCGGGGTCGTCGGCACCGGGGTGACGCCCTTCGCGTAGGCGTCGGCCCACTGCATGACGGTGCGCACGTAGCTGTCGGAGTGGTTGTAGCGCCAGATGGCGGCGGCCCGGTTGCGCGGGTCGGCCATGTTCATGCCGCCGGAGCACAGGTACTTGGCCGCGCCGACCGTGGCGTCGTAGATGTTGTTCGGGTTGGTCTCGCCGTCGCCGTTGCCGTCGGAGGCGTAGCCCTTCCAGGTCGACGGGATGAACTGCATCGGCCCGACCGCGCGGTCCCACCGGGCGTCGCCGTCGAAGCGGCCGCCGTCGGTGTCGCTGATCGCGGCGAAGCCGCCGCCGTTGAGGACCGGGCCAAGGATCGGGGCCGCGGTGTTGCCGTGCGCGTCGACCCGGCCGCCGCGGGCGTGGTTGGACTCGATGCGGCCGATGCTGGCCAGCAGGGACCACTCCATGTTGCAGCCAGGAGTGGTGGTGTTGATCGTCTGCGTCGCGCGCATGTAGGCGTCGAGCATGGTGCCCGGGACACCAAGCGGCCCGCTGGGCAGCGGGCCGTGGCCGAACGCGAGGACGCCGGGGTCTCCAGCGGCGGCGAGCACCTCCGAGCCGAGTTCACCGTTCTCCGGGCGCGAGCCGTCGGCGCTGACCTCCGACGGGTCGGTGAGGCCGATCAGGCCACCGCCGACGCTGCTGGCGAGCGCCACCTCCGTGGCGTCCTCACCGGAGACGTACACCGGTTCACCGGCCGCGACCGCGGGAACGATCATCAACGCCCCCGCCGCGGCGACCGCACTTCGTCGCCTACCAGTGCGCTTACCCCTGCCGGGAGACTTTCCGGACTTCGTCGCACTCACTGAAAAATCAGCCCCTCGCTTGTCTGGCCGCCGGTGTGTAACCGACCTGGGTGACGCTCCTCCGGCTGTCTACCCTGCCTCATTCATCGCCATGAGTCACCGTCCTCGTAACATCTCGCGACAAATAGGGCCGGAAGTCTGTACACAAGTACACTTCCGGGCACCGGTTGTTAACCGGCGACACAATGTGTCACTGATCCGTGACGGAGTGGCCGGTCCTTCTGGTTGCACGACAACGCGGATTACTCTCAAGTAATGAGCGCTCCGCAGCCCCTGGACGCAACGCACAAGGTCATCAACCAAGCCCCTCCCCTGCATGGCTTCGACCCGCTGGCCTGCGACCCGGCACTGGTCGGGGCGCTGCGGGCGTTCGGTTCGGACGACGTCGTCGGGTCGCTCTCGGCGCTGGCCGTCGAGGCGGGCTCCGAGGTCGCCCGCGAACACGGCAGGCTCGCCAACGAGAACCCGCCGACGCTGCGGACCCACGACCGCTACGGCAACCGGGTCGACGAGGTCGACTTCCACCCGTCGTGGCACTGGCTGATGGGCCGGGCCGTGGCCCACGAGCTGCACGGCGCCCCATGGGCGGGCGGCGCCCACGCACACCTGCGGCGAGCGGCGGCGTTCATGGTCTGGTCGCAGGTCGAGGCGGGCCACGGCTGCCCGATCTCGATGACCTATGCGGCGGTGCCGGCGCTGCGGCACAGCCCTGAGGTGGCCTCCCGGTTCGAACCGGGGCTTGTCTCGCCGGTCTACGACCCGGGCCTGCGTGAACCGAGCGCCAAGGCGGGCCTGCTCGCCGGGATGTCGATGACCGAGAAGCAGGGCGGCTCCGACGTGCGGGCCAACACGACCGCCGCCACCCCGCTCGCGGACGGCACGTACGCGCTGGTCGGCCACAAGTGGTTCACCTCGGCGCCGATGAACGACCTGTTCCTCACCTTCGCCCAGGCGCCCGGCGGACTCACCTGCTTCGTGCTCCCCCGGGTCCTGCCCGACGGCACGCGCAACGCACTGCGGCTGCAGCGGCTCAAGGACAAGCTCGGCAACAAGTCGAACGCCTCCTCGGAGGTCGAGTACGCCAACGCGATCGGCTGGCGACTCGGCGAGGAGGGCCGCGGGGTCCGCACGATCATCGAGATGGTCACCATGACCCGGCTGGACTGTGTCCTCGGCTCGACCGCGGGCATCCGGATCGCGCTCTCGGAGGCGGCCCACCACGTCGCCCACCGGTCCGCGTTCGGCGCCGTGCTGCGCGACCAGCCCGCCATGGCGGCGGTGATCGCGGACCTCGCGCTGGAGTCCGAGGCGGCCACGGTGCTCGCGCTGCGCCTCGCATCCGAAGTGGACAGTGGTGGTGAACTGCTGCGACTGGCGCTGCCCGCGGCGAAGTTCTTCATCTGCAAGCGCGCGCCGATGGTGGTGGTCGAAGCCCTGGAATGCTTGGGCGGCAACGGTTACGTCGAGGAGTCGGGCATGCCCAGGCTCTACCGGGAGGCGCCGCTGATGTCCATCTGGGAGGGCTCGGGCAACGTCACCGCGCTCGACGTGCTGCGGGCGATGTCGCGCGAACCGTCCAGCGTGGACGCCCTGTTCGAGGAGCTCGCCACGACCACGGGCGCGGATTCCCGGTTGGATGCGGCGGTCTCGGACCTGGAGTCGGAGATCGACACGGCCACACCCGCCCGCGCCCGACGCGTCGCCGAGCTGATCACGCTGTGCCTGCAGGGAAGCCTGTTGGTCCGGCACGCCCCCGAGGTGGCCGACGCGTTCCTCGCCTCACGCTTCGGCGAGCGCAGCGGCGTGCTCGGGGTGCTGCCCGCGGAGATCAACACCGCCGCGCTGGTCGACCGGGTCACCCCCGGCGTCGCGGTGCCATCCGCCTAGGAGGCGGCGCAGTCGCCGGTCGGGTAGGTCTCCGACAGCAGGGCCAAAGCCTCGTCGCCGAACGGGTTGACGCCGGGGCCCTTGGCCAGGGCGTGCGCGACGTGCACGTGCAGGCACTTGACCCGGGTGGGCATGCCGCCCGCGCTGACGTCGGTCCCCAGCGACTCGATGGCGTCGCGTTCGGCCAGGTAGTCGTTGTGCGCGGCCAGGTACTGCGCGGCCAGCGCCTCGTCCTCGGCCAGCCGGTCGGTCATCTCCTTCATGAGACCGGTGGTCTCCAGGGTGGAGATCTGCGCCGCGAGCTTGTTGCAGGTCAAGTAGTACAGAGTCGGGAACGGCGTGCCGTCCTCCAGCCGCGGGCTGGTCTGGATCACCGACGGGTGACCGCTGGGGCAGCGGGCCGCGACGGCGCGGGTGCCGCGCGGCACCCGGCCGAGCTGCTGGGCGACCATGGCGATGTCCGCCTCGGTGACGGGCTCCAGGGTCACTGGCCCGCTCCGTGCACCGAGTCCCACAGCGCCTGGTACCAGGCCTGCTGCGAGATCGGGTGGGTCGGTCGCCGGCCCGCGCCAGGGCCGCCCGCCTCAGCGGGCAACTCGACCATGTAGGGCGTCTCCCCTGGCATCACGTACCGCAGTCTCCTCTTGGCTTCGGCCTGGATCTGGGCGGGGTCGGCCAACTGCGCCTTGCGCCGCTCCAGTTCCTCGACCTCGGCCCGTAACTCGGCCTGCCGCCGCTCCTGGATCTGCACGTCGGACCGCTGCGACAGGTAGGTCCGAAGCGGCACCGCCACGCTCAGGGCAAGCGCGCACACGACGGTCGCGAGGACCGCGGCGCGGCGCGTCGTCGACAGCCCGAGCGGGCCGAGTCGCGCGGCGCGCTTGGCGGGCTGGCGCTTGGGTGGTTCCTTCGCCGGTGCCGCGGCGGCCGGGCGCGTACGGCGGACACTCTCGGGC
>NZ_JBOHGC010000474.1:0-27193 GCF_050699995.1 Actinokineospora sp.
GTGTCGCCCGGGCCTTCGTCGTCAGTGGATCAGTTGCGGCGCAGGACCGCGTTGCGGATGCGCGGGACACCCAGCAGCAGACCACCGCTGAGCAGCAGCGCGGCGCCGAGGAAGATCATCCAGCCGACGTCCGCACCGGTGTCGGGGAGCTCGCTGCCATCGGACGGCGACACGGCGCCGGCGGGCTTCGGGGTGGTCGTCGAGCCAGCCGGAGCGTTCGTCGTGCTGCTCGGCGATGTCGAGGAAGTCGGCTCCTCGGGCTCCGTCGGCTCGCTGGGCTCGGTCGGCTCTTCCTCGTCGACCTCGACGCCACAGGCGAACCAGTGGCTGATGTCGGCGAAGTCCTTGGTGTTGCCCTTGGGGTACGGCGCGTGCAACTTCTCCCACGGCATCGCACCGAGCTTGTCGGCTGAGTACTTGTTGTATCCGTCGCCGCCCTTGACGACCACGCCGACCAGCTTGATGCCCTCGGGCACGTCCTCTTCGGTGATGTCGATGAACGTCTTCTTGGGCGGGTTCTCTTCGCCGAAGACGAAGTTGCTGCCTTCCCACAGGTCCGAGCAGGACTTGTGGGTGATGTTCTTCTCGAAGTACTCGGCGCGGGTGTCGCTGGCGGGGGGCGGGCCTTCCTGGGCGCCGGCGGTGCCCGCGAAGGCCAGCAGAGAGGCCGCAGTGACGGCCGTGAACGTAAGCGACGCGACAAACCTGCGCATGTGTGAACTCCCAGAGTGACCACTGCCCCGACGACTGGGCATTTCTACACCCAAACGGACGAGGTCACTACGCCGGTATGCCATCGAGCGTGTTCGTGTTCTTCCCGTTGCCGATTAGAGATCTTTCAAAGCGTCTTCGACCGCCCGGTGGAAGGTGGGATAAGCGAAGATCATCCGCCGCAGTGCGCTGACCTGGACCTCCGCATGCACCGCGAGCGTCAGCAGGCCGAGGACCTCGCCGCCGGTCGGACCTACCGAGGTCGCGCCCACAAGAACTCCACGATCGGCGTCGGCGACCAGCTTGACCAGGCCTTCGTTGCCGATCTTGTGGATCCAGCCGCGCGCTGACGATTCGATCTTGGCGACCCCGGTGCGGACGCTGATACCGGCTTCGCGGGCGGCGGACTCGGTCAGGCCGACCGAACCGACCTCGGGATCGGTGAATGTCACCCTCGGCACCGCCCGGTAGTTCGCGCCGGGGGAGTCCTCGCCGAGGATGTCGGCGACCGCGATGCCCGCCTGGTACATCGACATGTGGGTGAACGCGCCCTCGCCGACGACGTCGCCGATCGCCCACACGCCGTCGGCCGCCCGCAGGTGTTCGTCGACCTTGATGCCTTTGGCCCAGTCGTCGAGCCCGACGGCGGCGACACCCAATGCGGCCAGGTCGGTTCGGCGGCCCGCGGCGACGAGGAGCCGGTGGGCGGAGAGCGGGTCGGCGCCGTCGAACTCAAGCGTGAACCGCTCGCCGTCGTGGCTCGCGGAGGTGATCTTCGCTCCGGTGCGCACGGTGATCCCCTCGGCGGCGAACCGCTCGGCGATCAGCGCCCCCGCTTCGGGCTCGTCGAGCCCCAACAGCCGGTCCTGCGCCTCGACCACCGTGACGTCCGCGCCGAAGCGGGCGAAAACCTGGGCGAACTCGCAGCCCACCGGGCCGCCGCCGAGCACGATCAGCGACTCGGGGACCTCTTCGACGGCGACCGCTTCGCGGTTGGTCCAGTGCGGGGTGTCGGCCAGCCCCGGCACGGGTGGCAGCACCGGCTCGGTGCCCGGGTTGAGCACGATCCCCTTGCGGGCGGTGACCCGTTCCTCGCCCGACGGGGTGGACACGTCGAGTTCGCCGGGGCCGGTGATCCGCGCGCGGCCGCGCAGGAACCGAGCCCCCGCCTTCGTGAGCCGCCGCACCGCCACGGTGTCATCCCAGTCGTCCGTGGCCTCTTCGCGGATGCGCTTGGCGACCGGTGCCCAGTCCGGGCGCACCCCGGCGGACCCGGCCAGGTCGGCGACCCGACGAGCCTCGGTGAGGGCATCGGCGGCGCGGATCATCATCTTCGTCGGCACACACGCGTAGTACGGGCACTCGCCACCGACCAGCCGGGCTTCGATCCCCACGACCGACAGGCCCGCCTCGGCCAGCCGCGTGGCCACGGATTCGCCGCCGGGTCCGAGACCGACCACGGCGATGTCGACGGTGAGAGCCATCTGTGTCCACCCTTCTGGAACCAACACTCCACCACGGCCGCCCGCTCCCGCAGGTCCGCTAGCGCACCCGCACGAACTCGTGGCTGTCGCGGATCTCCCGGTTGAGGAACGCGCCGGCACTGGGCGCGGACATCAACGCCCAGTACAGCCGCTTGGCCACCCCCAGGTACTGGTAGACGTTGCCGTTGCGGAATTCGACCTCGAGGGTCTCCGTGGTCGCGTCGTAGCCCACCGACGCGACACTCGCCGAAGCGAGAGCCTGTCTGCGCATCTTCCCCGCCCACGATTCGATCTCGGTGTCTCACCGATACCTTGCCACCGAACACCTGATGCGTCTGCCTCACTTCATGACCTGTGGACAACCCTGACGGCACGTTCGGCGTCCCTGTGGATGAACGGCCCGCCCGGGCCGCCGATCGGCATACGCTGGTTTCCGGCGCACCCGGCGCCGCCTTGAGAGGAGCTGTACTCGAAGTGCTGGACCTCGCGGCTTCCCTGCTGTCGTTCGCGCACAGCCTTTTCGGGCCGGGGCTCTGCCCCGGCGACTGGGTCTGGGCGACGAGCACGGCCGGAGCGCTGATCGCGCTGTTGCCGATCATCGGCTCGGTGACGGTCGCGCTGGCCCGCAAGGGCACCGGCAACCTCTACAACGCGGTCACCTACGGGGTGTTCGGCGCGATCGGCGCGTTCTTCGCGTTCCTGATGCCGTGGTTGTTGTTCAACGGTGTGAGCGGGGTCTTCCGCGGTGTCTTCACCAAGGACCCGACGGTCACGCTCGTCGGATCCGACAGCATGGACGACGAATACTGCTGGGTCGCCGCCCAGGACGAGTACCTCGGTGGTGGGGCCAACGTCTACGAGGTCATCTTCCACAAGTTCGAGGACACCCCGGTCTTCCTGCTGCGACTGGTCTTCCTCGTGGTCGTTCCCGCGATCTGCCTGCTGTTCGTGATCCTGCAGGCCCGCGCCGCGACCCGCCGCGGCCCGCGCTGGGTGAGCAGGCTGGTCTGGGTTCCCTTCGCACTGATGATCGCGCTGAGCGTGCCCGTCGAGGCCAACACCGCGTCCCACCTGTGGCTGGGTTTCCTGCCGATCTCGGTGCTCGGACTGGTCCCGGTCTACGTGATCGGGCCGCCGAGCTGGTCGACGATCGAGCGCAGCCACCAGAAGCCGGAGTCCGCCCCGCCGCAGCCCTCTGGCATGGGCCCGCACCCGCAGACCCCGCCGCGGCCGACGCCGCAGCAGCTGAACAACCAGCCCAACAAGCCGGTGCCGCCCTATGTGCCGCCCGCGCCGCCGCCGCCGTACCAAGCGCCCGCGCACGTCCCGGGCTATCCGCCGCAGGTTCCGGTGAAGCCGGTGCAGAAACCCGCGCCCTACGTGCCGCCGGCGCTCAACCCCACGCTGCACGACCCCAATCCCGAAGGCCTCGGCGCGATGGCGCGGCTCGCCGCCGACCCGGGCCCGCTGCCGTTCGCACCGCGCTCGGCCCCACCGCCCCCACCGCCGGTCAAGCCGTCCGGCAGCCGCTTCCGCAAGGTCCGGGCCCTGGGTCAGGGCGGGTTCGGCACGGTGTGGCTGGCCGTCGACACCCAGCTCGACCGCACGGTCGCGGTGAAGATGGCGCACGCCCCCGACGCCGAGACCGAAGAGCGGATGCTGCGTGAGGCCAGGGCGCTCGCGGCGGTCCACCACCCGAACTGCGTGCGGGTCTACGACATCGTGTCCGAGCCCGAGGGCCTCGGCCTGGTCATGGAGTACATCGAGGGCCAACCCCTCGCCGACCGCGTCGCCACCGGCGGCCCGCTCGACGACCTGGCCGTCGCCCGACTGTGGATCACCATGGCGGGCGCACTGTCCGCCGCCCACGCCAAGGGCGTGCTGCACCGCGACGTCAAGCCGTCCAACGTGATCATCGACCCGGACGGCAATGCCCACCTGATCGACTTCGGCATCGCCCGCTCCCAGGGCGACTCCACCCTGACCGCCACGGGAATGATGGTCGGCACCCCGGACTTCCTCGCCTCGGAAACCGCCGCCGGCGCCAACGCCACCCCGGCGTCGGACGCCTGGCAGCTGGCGGCCACCGTGAGCTTCGCCCTGACCGGCAAACCCCCACGCGGCACCCGCGAGAACGCGATGGCCGCCCTGATGGCCGCCGCGAAGGGTGAACCCGTCACACAGACACCGCAGCAAAGCGCCCACCGCAGGCTGCTGCTGGCCTCCCTCGACAACGAACCGGCCCGCCGCCCGACGCTGCGCGCGGTCGCCCGCGAACTCAGCGACTGGATGGCAAGGGAAGGCCACACGGAGACGGGCCCGGTGACCCAGATCGTCCGCCGCGACGAGATCGACAAGGTGGACCGCACCCGACACCTGCCCGGATAGCGATCACGCAACGCCCCATACAAGCTCGGATAGACGCTTATCGGGGTGTCGCGAAGTTTCGGCGGTAGTCCTTCGGTGAGACACCGACGATCTTCTGGAAGTGGTGCCGCAGCAACGCGCCCGTCGCGAACCCGCAGCGGTGCGCCACGTCGTCCACGGACGCCGAGGTCTCCTCCAGCAGCGTCCGGGCGTGCAGCACCCGCTGCATCGACAGCCATTTCAGCGGTGTCGTCCCGGTCTCGGCGACGAAGCGGCGGGCGAAGGTGCGTTCCGACATCCGTGCGCGGTCGGCGAGCGCGGCCACCGAGTGGTCCTCGGCCAGGTTCTCCACCATCCAGGTGAGGATCGGCGTCAGGCTGTCGCCGGTGCACTCGGGCACCGGCAGTTCCACGTACTGCCGCTGACCGCCGTCGCGCTGTGGGGCCACGACCATCCGGCGGGCGATGGCGGTCGCGACAGCTGAGCCCATCTCCCGGCGGACCAGGTGCAGGCAGGCATCGATGCCCGCGGCTGTTCCGGCGCTGGTGATGATGTCTCCGTCGTCGACGAACAGGACATCCGGGTCGACCTTGGCCAGCGGGAACCGCTCGGCGAGCAGGCTCGCGTGCCGCCAGTGGGTGGTGCAGCGGCGCTGGTCGAGCAGGCCGGTGGCGCCGAGCAGGAAGGCGCCGCTGCAGACGGACAGGATCGTGGAGCCGGCCGCGTGGGCCGCGCGGAGGGCGTCGAGGACGGCGGGCGGGTAGGAGTCGCGGATCTGACACGCGGGCAGGGCGATCAGGTCGACGCCTTGCAGGGCGGACAGGTCCAGGGGCGGGATCATCGGCACACCAACGCTTGATGTGACCGGCTTGCCCGCCACCTCCCCGCACACGCGGAACTCCACGGGCGGCACGCCGTCGTCGGTTCGGTCGATCCCGAACACCTCGCAGATCACGCCGAACTCGAACGGCGCGAAGCCGTCGATCAGCACTGCCGCCACGCTCTTCAGCATGCCTGGAGACTAGCTGGCAGGATTTTGTCGCACAAGGTCAGTTCTGCCACTGGTGGCAGTAATGAGTGCAGCGCAAACTTAGTGCCATGGAAATCGTACTCATCGCCCTCGCCGCCCTTCTGGTCTACGGACTGGACCGCAACCACCACCGACAGCCCGAACCGCGGCCGCGCCTGGCAGGCCGGTCCGACATCGAAGACCGCGACCTCGTCCGGGTCGCCGCCGACCTCCGCACCGCGCGGCCCGAGCCGCGTGAGCGCCCTACCGCCAGGACGGCAGCCAGAGTTCGGCTTGCCATCGGGCCTCGGTGATCGAGTCACCGTTGAGGATCGGCCAGAGCCAGACGAAGTTGGCCACCACCAAGCCCACATACAGCGCGACGACCAGGAGACCGGTGCCCCGCCGCTCGGCCCCGTCCCGAGCCCGGCCCAGGATGTGGCCGAGAGGCAGCACCAGCCCCAGCACCAGGAACGCCGCCATCGGCGTGACGTAGAAGAAGTACATCTGCCGGTCGAGGTTGACGAACCAGGGCAGCAGGCCCGCCAGGTACGCGGTGATGACCGCGGCGTAGCGCCAGTCGAGCCGCGCCACCATCCGCCACAGGCCCCACGACAGCATCGGCAGCGCGAGCCACCACAGAGCGGGCGTGCCGATCAGCATCGTGGCGGCGACGCACTTCGCCTCGCCGCAGCCCAGGGTGGAGCCCTCGTAGTAATAGAGCATCGGCCGCAGGCCCATCGGCCACGTCCACGGCTTCGACTCCCACGGGTGCTGCTTGTCCGGGTTCGTCACCAGCTCGCTGTGGAACTTCAGGACATGCTCGTGGTATTGGAACAGCGACCCGAACGCGCCCTTGATGACGCCCCACGGCCCGCTGTCGTCGGTCGGCTCCAGGTGCCGGTCGATCCCGGTCTCGCTGCCGAACCAGCCCCACCACGTCGACAAATACGCGAGCGCCGCGACACCGACGAACGCCCACAGCGCGGGCAGCAGGTCGCGCAGCGCGGTGCCGATCCACGGGTGCCGAACACCCGCGGCGCGCCGGGCGGTCACGTCGAACAGGACCGTGAGCAGCCCGAACGCGGCGATGAAGTACAGCCCGGACCACTTGACGCCGAACGCCAGGCCGAGCAGCACGCCGCTCAGCAGCCGGAACCAGCGGACCCCCAGCCGAGGCCCGTACGCGGACTCGCCCGCCCAGCCCTCCGCGACCGCGACCGCGAGCCGTGACCTGACTTGGTCGCGGTCGACCAGCAGCGCGGCGAACGCGGCCAGGATGAAGAACGCGAGGAAGATGTCGAGCATCCCCATCCGCGACTGCAGGTGGGACACGCCGTCGCAGATCAGCAGGATTCCGGCGATCGCGCCGAGCAGTGTCGACCTGGTCAGCCGCCGGGCGACGCGGATGATCAGCACGACCATCAGCGCACCGGCGAGCGCCGCGGTGAACCGCCAGCCCCACCCGTTGTAGCCGAAGATCGCCTCGCCGAACGCGATGAGCGCCTTGCCCAGCGGCGGGTGGACGGTCAACTCGTAACCGGGGTTGTCCTCGAACCACCCGTTGCGCAGCATCTGCCACGCCTGCGGCACGTAGTGCTTCTCATCGAAGACGGGGGTGCCGTTGTCGGTGGGGTTGCCGAGGTTCTGGAACCGGAGGAACCCGCCGACCAGCCCGAGGACGGCGGTGACGATCCAGCCGCGCAGTCGGTCGGTCGGCATCGGCTTGCCCAACAGCCGGTCGCGTACCGACTCGGTGGCGTCGGCTTGCCGAGGCGCCGGGTCCGGACCGACCCGGTCGGCCTCGTCTTCGGCTACGAGAAGGCTCACGAGGGGAGATGGTAGGGCGCGACGTGTTATCCCCGCGTCGGGATGGCCGAGATCCTGCGAACTCACTCACAGAATGGGGAGGTGAAGCGGCGGCTATTGTGCGCCCGTGACTCACAGACCCAGGTGGTCCTACGTGCTCCTGCGCGCAGGAGTGTCCATGTTCACCATCATCGTCGGCTCGTTCGTGGGCTCGTTTGTGGTGACTGGCGCTTTGGAGCTGGACAGTATCCAGATCTTCGCGTCGGCATTCGCGGTCCTGCTTTCGGCGGCCGTGATCTTCACGCTGCGGGGGCGCACCCTGTTGGTCCGCGACGACAGCGTGATCATCCAGCGGGACCGCGCGATGATCACCCTGGCGTGGTCGGACTTCGTCGGGGTGACCCAGCGCTCCTGGGGACCGATGACGATCGACACGCTGGAATTCACCGGCGGCCTGATGATCCCCGAAGATCCGTACCGGGGGTTCTCGCCGGGCATGGAGAAGCGCCTGCGCAAGGAACGGGCCGACCGCGCCTTCGAGCCCGGCATGTACTTCGCGGACTGGCGCGCGAGCGAGCTTGGCTCCGTGGTGGTCACCCTCCGCAAGTAGGCTTCGCTGATGCTCGTTCTCGCCGCGACCCCCCTGGGTGACTCCCGTGACGCGTCCCCAAGGCTGGTCGCGGCGTTCACCAACGCCGACGTCATCGCCGCCGAGGACACTCGCCGCACCAGAAACCTGATCAGCGCCCTCGGGGTCACCCCCACAGGCCGGATGGTCAGCTTCTACGACGCCGTGGAGACCAGCCGCATCGCCGGTCTGGTCGAGGCGATCCAGGAGGGCAAGTCCGTCCTGCTGGTGACCGACGCCGGGATGCCCAGCGTCTCCGATCCCGGGTATCGTCTGGTCGCCGCGTGTGTGGAGGCCGATCTGCCGATCACCTGCCTGCCCGGCCCGTCCGCGGTCACGACCGCGCTGGCCTTGTCCGGGCTGCCCTGTGACCGCTTCTGCTTCGAGGGGTTCGCCCCGCGCAAGCCGGGGGAGCGGCGCAAGTGGCTTGCCGCGCTGGCGACCGAGCCGCGCACCGCTGTCTTCTTCGAATCACCGCACCGCATCGCGAGCCTGCTCGCCGACGCCGCCGAGGTGCTCGGCGCCGACCGGCGGGCCGCGGTGTGCCGGGAGCTGACCAAGACCTACGAAGAGGTCCGCCGCGGCGGGCTCGCCGAGCTGGCCAAGTGGGCCGAGGACGGTGTGCGCGGTGAGATCACCGTCGTCCTCTCCGGCGCCGAACCCGTCGAGACCCCCGACCTGGCGACCCTCGTCGAACAGGTCCGTGAACTGGCCGCGGCGGGCACCCGGCTGAAGGAGGCGGCCGCCGAGGTCGCCGCCGAGCACGGGGTGAGCAAGAAGTCCCTCTACGACGCGGCGGTCGCCAAATGATCGAGGTGGGCGAGACGACGCTGGTCTCCCAGATCACCGGCCACGAGTCGACCAACCTGACCGCCGAGCGCTACGGCATCCACGCCACCGACCTCGGCATCATGTGGGACGACAGCGCGGGCCGCACCTTCGTCGTCTTCGGCGACACCTACGGCCCCGGCTGGCGGGGCGACGGCGCGGGGACCGACGACGACACCGACTGGCGCTGCAACGTCCTCGCCATCGTCGCCGAACGGGACCTCGACCACGGTCTCAAGATCGAGTCCGTGATCGCCCAGGACGACGGCATGGCCCGGCAGATCCTCGACCGCGACGCCGAGAGCGTCGAGGAGACGGTGATCCCCTGCGCGGGCATCGAGATCGACGGCGTCCACTACCTGCACTACATGTCCGTGCGGAACTGGGGACCGCAGGGCAAGTGGGTGACGAACTACGCGGGCATCGCCTTCTCCCGCGACGGCGGCCGCACCTGGGACAAGCCGTGGCGCTCCCGGTGGATCAACCGCGCCGAGCACGACCACCCGTTCCAGATGGGGGCCTTCGCCCAGCAGGGGGAGCACCTCTATCTCCTGGGCACCCCGAACGGCCGCTGGGGGGACACCCACCTGGCCCGCGTGTCCACAAAGGACATCCTGGAGCCGTCCGCGTACGAGTACTGGACCGGCGAGAGTTGGCACCCGAAGGACCCGTTCGCCGCGAAGCCCGTGTTCACCGGCCCGGTCGCCGAGCTGTCCGTGCTCTACAGCACCCACTTCGGGTGCTGGCTCGCGCTGCACCTCGACGAGTCGAAGGCCGCCATCGTCCTGCGCACCGCGCGCGAGCTGACCGGGCCGTGGACCGACGGCCAGGTCGTCGCCGACGGTGAGCGCTACCCGGGCCTCTACGGCGGGTTCCTGCACCCGGAGTCGGCCAACGGGCCGGTCATCTACTACGCCATGTCGCGCTGGTCGCCCTACAACGTGTACTTGATGCGCACGACGCTGAACTAGACCCGGCAACCTCCGTGCACCCGCCCGGACCGACGTCCGTACGCTAACCGGTCATGAGCGCCCCCGTGTTGACCGCGGTGGCCTGGCCCTACGCCAACGGCCCCCGCCATATCGGTCACGTCTCCGGATTCGGTGTCCCTTCGGACGTCTTCTCCCGCTACATGCGAATGTCCGGTCACCGGGTGCTCATGGTCAGCGGAACGGACGAACACGGCACCCCGATCTCGGTGCAGGCCGACAAAGAAGGCCTGACCACCCGCCAGCTCGCCGACAAGTACAACCGTGTGATCGCCGAGGACCTGCAGGGTCTTGGGCTGTCCTATGACCTGTTCACCCGCACGACCACGGGCAACCACTACCAGGTCGTGCAGGAGCTGTTCCTCGCGCTGCACCGCAACGGGTACGTGCAGGCCAAGACCCAGATGGGCGCGATCAGCCCGTCCACCGGCCGCACCCTGCCCGACCGCTACATCGAGGGCACCTGCCCGATCTGCGGCTACGACGGCGCGCGCGGCGACCAGTGCGACAACTGCGGCAACCAGCTCGACCCGATCGACCTGAAGAACCCCCGCTCGAAGATCAACGGCGAGGTGCCGAAGTTCGTCGAGACCGAGCACCTGTTCCTCGACCTGCCGTCGTTCGCGGGCGCGCTGGGCTCGTGGCTGTCCACCCGCACCGGGTGGCGGCCGAACGTGCTCAAGTTCAGCGAGAACCTGCTCGGCGACATGCGCCCCCGCGCGATCACCCGCGACATCGACTGGGGTGTCCCGGTCCCGCTCGACGGGTGGCGCGACGCGCCGATGAAGAAGTTCTACGTCTGGTTCGACGCGGTGATCGGCTACCTGTCGGCCAGCGTCGAGTGGGCCCGCCGCACCGGCGACGCCGACGCCTGGAAGGAGTTCTGGACCGACCCGGCCCAGGGCTACTACTTCATGGGCAAGGACAACATCGTTTTCCACTCGCTGATCTGGCCGTCCTTGCTGCTCGGGCAGAACGGCGAGGGCGACAAGGGCGGACAGCCCGGCGCGTTCGGCAAGCTGAACCTGCCGACAGAGGTCGTCTCCAGCGAGTTCCTCACCATGAGCGGCTCGAAGTTCTCCACCTCGCGCGGCACCGTGATCTATGTCCGGGACTTCCTCAAGGAGTTCGGCCCCGACACGCTGCGGTACTTCATCTCGGTCGCGGGCCCGGAGAACCAGGACACCGACTTCACCTGGGACGAGTTCGTCCGGCGCAGCAACTTCGAGCTGGCCAACGAGTGGGGCAACCTGGTCAACCGGTCGATCTCGATGGCGCACAAGAACGTGGGCGCCATCCCGACCCCGACCGCGCCCACGGCCGCCGACGCGGAACTCAAGGCGTTGGCGCGCAAGGCTTTCGACACCGTCGGCGACAACCTGCGGCGCTCGCGCTTCAAGGCCGCTGCCACCGAGGCCATGCGCGTTGTCGGCGCGGCGAACAAGTACCTGTCCGATGAGGAGCCCTGGAAGCGCAAGGACGACCCGGAGCGCCGGGACACGATCCTGCACACCGCGCTGCAGGTCGTCTCCGACGCGAACACGCTGCTCACGCCGTTCCTGCCGCACTCGGCGCAGAAGATCCACGAGGCGCTGGGCGGCAAGGGTGTCTGGTCCTCGCAGCCGGAGATCCGCGAGGTCACCGACCTTGACGATCCGAGCCTGCAGTACCCGGTTCTGACCGGGGACTACGCCAGTGACCAGGCCAAATGGGAGTCGGTGGACATCGAGGTGGGCCGGCCGCTGGACAAGCCCTCGCCGCTGTTCGCCAAGCTCGACGCCGAACTCGGCGAGACCGGTCCGGACTGGGCGCCGATCGTCAAGTGACGCCACGCAAGGGCGAGCTTCCACCGGTGCCGGAACCGCTTCCGGCACCGGTGGTCGACGCCCACACGCACCTGGATGCCTGTGGTGCCAAGGACTTGGCGTCGGTCGTCGAGGTGCTCGACCGCGCGTCGTCGGTCGGCGTCGACCGGGTGATCACGGTGGCCGACGACCTCCACTCGGCGGTCTGGGCGGCTGAGGCGTCCACTTGGGACTCACGGGTGTTCGCCGCCGTCGCGGTGCACCCGACGCGGACCGCGAACTTCACCGACTCGGACAAAGCGGTCATTGAGGACTTGGCGCGGCGGCCCAGGGTTGTCGCCGTCGGTGAAACCGGCCTCGACTACTACTGGGACTACTCGCCCCGGGACGCGCAGGAAGAGGCGTTCCGCTGGCACATCGACCTGGCCAAGCGGGTCGGCAAGCCGCTGATGATCCACGACCGCGACGCGCACGAGGACATCCTGCGGGCGCTGACTGAAGAAGGTCCACCCGAAACGGTGGTTTTCCACTGTTTTTCGGGTGACCTCGGCTTTGCGCGTCGCTGCGTCGATCAAGGTTTCGTATTGTCCTTCGCGGGACCGGTCACGTTCCGCAACGCGAAGGCGCTGCGCGAGGCGGCCGCTTTCGTGCCGCTGGAACAACTCCTGGTGGAGACGGACGCGCCTTTCCTCACGCCTCACCCCTTTCGGGGTCGCCCGAACGAGCCGTACTGCGTCGCGTACACCGTGCGCGACCTTGCGGACCTGCGCGGCATCGATGTGGCCGAACTCGCAAACTCTGTGTCCACAACCGCAAATCGCGTGTTTCGGTTGCTCGATGTGACATCGGACCTTCCGGGCGGTGAGCAATTGCGCTGAATGGGGGAACGATTGCGCCGACTGTGATGTGACAGGACTCACGACATTGCTGGATGTGTTTGCGCAACCCACCGGCGCTCGTTACTGTCCCGTGACCGAACGACCTGAGGCAGCTCCCTGTCTCGGATCAATCCGGAGCTTTGCAATGTGGGGAACGCGGCTCCCGCCTCCTGGAGGAATGGATCCTGTGAGCGGTAAACAGACCGACGGCTTCACCGCCGACACCGACTGGTTCACGCCGGTCACCGTCGGCACGGAAGGCCACGACGGGGACTTCACGGCGTGGCGTTCCGAGTTCCCGTCCGAGGACTACGACACGGGTTACTCGCCGTCGCTGAGCATCACCGACCACGATGTCCGCTACGCGCTCGGCCCGCAGGCCGACGAGATCATGGCGCACGCCGGTGTCGACGTCGAAGAGCTGATCAGGCTCGTCAACGCCGAGACCACGGTCCTGCCGGTCATCCCCGACGAGGTGTCCTCCGGCCCGCGGCTGCTCACCGTCGAGGACGAGCCCGCTCCCGGACTCATCACGGCGGTCAGACGGTGGAAGGCCTCGTTCCTCAAGGCCACCATCGCCGCGGTACTCGTGAGCCTGGTCGGCGGCGGCGCCGCGGCCATCGCGATGAACAACTCCGTCACCGTCGATGTGGACGGCCAGACCCGCCAGATCAACACCTACGCCGACACCGTCGGTGAAGTGCTGGAAGAGGAAGGCATCAACATCGGCGAGCACGACTCGCTGAGCCCGTCCCCGACCGCCGAGGTCGGCGACGACGGCAAGATCGTCCTCCAGCGCGGCCGTCAGCTGCACCTCACCGTCGACGGTGAGAAGCGCGACGCCTG
Organism: Actinokineospora sp.; assembly: GCF_050699995.1. GTDB lineage: Bacteria > Actinomycetota > Actinomycetes > Mycobacteriales > Pseudonocardiaceae > Actinokineospora. The sequence goes on from NZ_JBOHGC010000474.1 coordinate 13,355, forward strand.
GGTCCGCGCCACCACGCTCGGCGAGGCCCTCAAGCAGGCCAATGCCCCCGTCGCGGGCGCCTGGATCTCCGCGGGCAACGACTCGCACGTGCCGCTGGAAGGCATGGCCGTCGAGATCAAGACCGCGAAGGCGATCACCCTCTTCGACGGCGGCAACGCCCCCGCGCCGATCACCACGAACGCCGTCACCGTGCAGGAACTCCTCGACGAGCTGAAGCTGACGCTCGGACCCGAGGACGCGATCACCCCCGGCGGCGACCTCAAGATCACCTCCGGTGCCGAGGTCCGGATCAGCCGCACCGGCGTGACGGTGGTCAACCTGACCGAGCCCGTCGCGCCCCCGGTGCAGAAGATCGACGACCCGGAGATGGACAAGGGCAAGGAAACGATCGTCGACCCGGGTGCCCCCGGCGAGCGCATCGCGACCTACCGCATCACCCAGAAAAACGGCAAGGAAGTCAAGCGCGAGGAAATCGGCGCGAAGGAAACCATCGCGCCGAAGCCGAAGATCGTGAAGGTCGGCACCAAGAAGCCCCCCGTCCCGGTCATCCCGGACGGCGAGGTCTGGGACCGGCTCGCGCACTGCGAGGCCACCGGCAACTGGGCCATCAACACCGGCAACGGCTACTACGGCGGCCTGCAGTTCAACAAGGGCACCTGGGACGCCTACGGCGGCAGCCAGTACGCCGCGTACCCGCACCAGGCGACCCGCGAGCAGCAGATCGCCATCGCCACCAAGCTCCGCGATGCCCGAGGCGGCTACAGCGCTTGGCCGCACTGCGCCAGCAAGCTCGGACTGCCCCGCTAACCACCTACCACCGAGAACGGCCGCCCAAACCGGGTGGCCGTTCTTGTTTAGTGACCGTGATCACATCCCACGCATAAGTGCGTCAACCCCCCGCCGGCGCAAACCCCACCCGCCCTGGGGGCCTGCCCTTGGCCAGTCTATCGGCGAGGGGCGACATCCAGGCCGATGTGGATCATGCCTGTGGATAACCCGAACGACGGCATTGCGTACGCTCAGCGGGTGACTCTCCTTGGCCCCGCGGACGTGCGAAAGCTCGCCGAACAGCTTGACGTCCGCCCGACCAAGAAGCTTGGCCAGAACTTCGTCCACGACCCCAACACGGTCCGCCGCATCGTCACCGTCGCCAAACTCACCGACGACGACATCGTGCTTGAGGTAGGCCCCGGCCTCGGTTCGCTGACCCTCGCCCTACTCCCGGCCTGCAAAGCGCTGCTGGCCGTCGAGATCGACCCGGTCCTGGCCAAGCAGCTCCCGACGACGGTCGCCGAGCGCGCCCCGGAGCTCAAAGACCGCCTGCACGTTCTCGAAGCCGACGCCATGCGGGTCCGGGCCGACCAACTCCCGGCGGCGCCCACCGCTCTCGTGGCGAACCTGCCGTACAACGTCGCCGTTCCCGTGGTCCTGCACCTCCTCGCCGAGTTGCCGTCGCTGCGCACGGTGCTGGTCATGGTCCAGGCCGAGGTGGCCGACCGGATGGCCGCCGGACCCGGCAGCAAGGTCTACGGCGTCCCGAGCGTCAAGGTCGCCTGGTACTCGGAGGCGAAACGGGTCGCCACGGTGCCGCGATCGGTGTTCTGGCCCGTGCCCAACGTCGACTCCGCGCTGGTCCTCATGACCCGCCGCGAGACGCCCGAGGCCGATCGGCAGACCGTCTTCGCCGTCGTAGACGCGGCCTTCGCGCAGCGGCGCAAGACGCTGCGGGCGGCGCTGAGCGGCTGGGCGGGCTCCGCCGCCCGCGCCGAAGAGATCCTTGTCACCGCGGGCGTCGACCCCGGATTGCGCGGCGAGCAGCTCACCGTGGACGACTTCGTCCGGATCGCCGCCCAGCGCTGAGGCTGGTGCCACCGCCAAAATGTGACGTTGCCCCTCTACTGCTATTGGCGGCTTGCGCGACACCCCCGTGATCGGGTGTACTCGTGGTGCATTCCATCCCGAGCGGCTGAGAGATCTGGCTCTGCGACGCCGCAGCAACCACCCATCGTTGGGCAGGTGCTACCGCCAGGAGCGATGGAGGAACTAGGCAAGATGGGAATCCTGACCAGCAGGCGAGTCATCGACCAATGCCGGCGGACCGTGACCGCATGTCGACGAATGTACGTAGCTAGCTAACTAGCGCACCCCAGCTCGTACTTTCGCCAGTCACCCCTCGACTTCACCTGTCCGAATTGTCCCCTTTGGACGTTCCGGCACGTGGGTCACGCCGCGTTGGAGAAGACCCATGATCACCGTTGAAAACCTCACCAAGTCCTTCCACGGCGACACCGGCCCGGTGCTCGCCCTCGAGAACGTCACCCTCGAGGTGCCCGCGGGCACGATCACCGGCGTCGTCGGCCCGCAGGGTTCCGGCAAGTCCACCCTCGCCCGCCTGGTCTCCCTGCAGGAACGCCCGGACAGCGGCGTCATCCGCGTCGAGGGCTACAACACCGCCGCCCTCGACCCACGCAGACTTCGGGCCGCGCGCAGGCGCATCGGCGTCATCCAGCACGGCGACCTGCTGCCGCAGCGCACCGCCGCGGGCAACATCGCCATCCCGCTGGAGCAGGCCGGGATCGACGGCCCGCAGCGCCGCGACCGGGTCGGCAAGCTGCTCGACCTCATCGGCCTCACCGACAAGGCCGCCACCTACCCCGACGCCCTGACCCCCGGCCAGCGCGCCAGGGTGTCCGTCGCCCGCGCCCTCGTCGGCGACCCGGGTCTGCTCCTCGCCGACGACCCCACGAAGGGGCTCGACGCCGACGCGACCGCCGGTGTCCTCGCCGTCCTCGACCGCGCCCGCGCCGAGCTGGGCTCGACCGTCCTCATCGCCACCAGCGACGCCGGCGTCGTCCGCCGCATCGCCGACGACGTCGCGCTGCTCTCGGCGGGCCGGATCCAGGAGAGCGGGCAGCTGCTCTCGCTGATCCAGAACCCGAACAGCCGGGTCGCGCGGACCCTGCTCCCCGAGATCGACGGCGTGCCCGCCGCGGGCAGGCACGACCGGGTCGCGGAAGTCATCCTGGTCGGCTTCGCCGCCGTCGGCGCGCTGCTGCCCGAGGCGGGCGCCCGCTTCGACTCGGCCATCTCCGTGGTCGGTGGCGGCCTGACCAGGGTCGGCGAGACCCCGGTCGCCCGGTTCCTCATCGGCGTCAACGGCGCCCGGGCCGACGCGGCCCTGGCCTGGATCGCCGAGCGCGGCGCCCTCGTGCACCAGCCCACCGTCACCCCGCACCTGCAGGCCGCCTGACCGTGACCCAGCCGCTCGACTCCGGGTTTCCGCGCCCGCGCCGCACCCCGTCGTTCCGGGCGCTGTCCGGAACATGGGACGCGCGAGCGTGGCCGTAGGCTTGCCGCGTGCTCGCTGTCGTTCCGCCACCGGTGACCGTCCGTGTGCCGTCCAAGGTGAACCTCCACCTTGCCGTCGGTGACCTCCGCCCGGACGGCTATCACGACCTGACCACGATCTTCCAGGCGCTCTCGCTGACCGACGAGGTCACGGTCGCGATCGCCGACGAGCCCGGCGTCGAGGTGCATGGCGAGGGCGCCGACGCGGTGCCCACGGGTGCGAGCAACCTCGCGTGGCGCGCGGTGCAGGAGTTGGCCAGGTACGTCGGGCGCGATCCGGACGAGCCCAAGATCCGGGTGGTCATCAACAAGGGCATCCCGGTGTCCGGCGGCATGGCGGGCGGCAGCGCCGACGCCGCCGCGACCCTGGTCGGCCTGGCGTCGCTGTGGCGGCTCGAAATCACCCGCGACGAGCTGGCGGGCATCTGCGCCAAGCTGGGCAGCGACGTGCCGTTCACGCTCTACGGCGGCACCGCGCTGGGCACCGGCCGCGGCGAGAAACTGGTCCCGGTGTTGTCCCGGCACACCTATCACTGGGTGCTGGCCTTCGACCGGCGCGGCCTGTCCACGCCGAAGGTGTTCACCGAACTCGACCGCCTGCGCGAGGAGGGCGACCCGCCGCGCATCGGCGCGGTCGAGCCCGTTCTGGAGGCGCTGGCCACCGGCGACCCGCGTCAGCTGGCGCTCCTGCTCGGCAACGACCTGCAGGCCGCCTCGGTGTCGCTGCGGCCCGGCCTGCGCCGCACCCTGCGGGCAGGCGTCAGCGCGGGAGCCCTGGCAGGCACCGTGTCCGGATCGGGCCCGACCTGCGCGTTCCTCTGCTCAGACGGTGAGTCGGCGTTGCGCGTGGCGGCTGAGTTGGCGGGCGCTGGCGTGTGCCGGACCGTCCGCGTTGCCCATGGCCCGCATCCGGGCGCCAGGGTGATCGGCGGAGACGAGACTCCCCGCCCGATCCCTCCCCAGGTCCACGCCTAGCGCTAGTAGCTCCAGCGCCAGCCCTTGACGTCGTCGGGCATGTTGTGCGGCTTGTAGGTGAGCACCCCGTGCTCACTGCTGGAGTCGATCAACACGACTCCGTAGTAGCCGGAATCGGCGAGGTAGAAATCGTCCGGCAGATACCGGTGCTGCGGCAGACAAGAGGTGAAGATGCCCCGGCCGGTGACCTTGCCTTCATTGTCTTCGGTGGCGAAATCCGTCGCGCTCATCCACCAGCCCCAGTCGGGCTGGTACTCCTGCGTCGTCTGCAACACGATCGTCGCGGCGAGGTAGTGGCCGTTGTTCGGCTCCAGGCTCCCCGGTTCCGTGCACTTGACGGGCTTGACGCTGTCGACCCACAGGTTCGCGAGCGTCGGGCTCCCATCCGAGCGAATGACGATCTGCCTGCCCAGGTCGGCGGCTTGCGTGGCCTCGTCACTCGGGCGTTCTTTGGAACACCCGGTAACGGTCAAGATCATTACCGCGATGGCGGCGGTGATCCGGATGCCGCAGCGAGCTACGGACATTTCACCTCCCAGTCGGTCGGACTGCCCGTCAATATAGGGGCATAGGGGGCTTTTCAAACCAATTGCACAGAGCGTGCTCAGACCGTTGCGCGATTGTCGGTGCGGCTGGGCGGACCGGTGGCCGCGCCCGGCCGGTTGGTAGCTTTGCCCTTCGCGAGCTTCATCCGATCCCGGCGAAAGTGCAGGTAGATGGCCAACCTGGTCAACCTGGAGAACGTCAGCAAGAGCTTCGGCGTCCGGCCCCTGCTCGACGAGGTGTCCCTGGGCGTCGGCCAAGGTGACCGGATCGGCGTCGTCGGGCTCAACGGCGGCGGCAAGACCACGCTGCTCGAGGTGCTGGCCGGAATCGAACCCGCGGACTCCGGCCGGGTCAGCCGGGTCCGTGACCTGCGGATGGCCGTGGTCACCCAGCGCACGGAGCTGCCGAAGGACTCGACCGTGCGGCACGCGGTCCTCGAACCCCTGGGCATCACCGAGGAGCACCAGTGGGCGGCCGACCCGCGCGCCCGCTCGATCCTCGAAGGCCTGGAGATCACCACGCTGGGCTTCGACAGCCCGGTCGACACCATGTCCGGCGGCGAGCGGCGCCGGGTCGCGCTGGCCGCGACCCTGGTGCAGGAGCTTGACCTGGTCATCCTCGACGAGCCGACCAACCACCTCGACGTCGAGGGTGTGCGCTGGCTCGCCGACCACCTGATCAGCCGGGGCACCGCGCTGGTGGTCGTCACCCACGACCGGTGGTTCCTCGACACGGTCTGCACGCGCACGTGGGAAGTCGTCAACGGCAAGGTCGAGCAGTACGAGGGCGGCTACGCGGACTGGATCTACGCCCGCGCCGAGCGCGGCAGGCTCGCCGACACCATCGAGGAGAAGCGCCGCAACCTCGCCCGCAAGGAGTTGGCCTGGCTGCGCCGCGGCGCCCCCGCGCGCACGTCGAAACCGCGCTACCGGATCGAGGCCGCCGAAGCGCTGATCTCCGACGTCCCGCCGCCGCGCGACAGTGTCGAGCTGCTGGCCTTCGCCAAGCGCAGGCTCGGCCGCACGGTGCTGGAGCTGGAGGACGTGTCCATCGCGGCGGGGGACAAGCCGATCCTCGACCACGAGACCTACCGCATCGGCCCGGGCGACCGGGTCGGCCTGGTCGGCGTCAACGGCTCGGGCAAGACGACGCTGCTGCGACTGCTCGCGGGTGATTCCGAGCCGTCGACCGGCAAACGGATCCAGGGCCAGACCGTGCGGCTCGCGCACCTGACCCAGGAGTTGCGTGAGCTGCCGCCCGAGCAGCGGGTCCTGGAGGCGATCGAGGAGGTCGCCCGCCGGGTGACTCTCGGCAAGCAGGACCTGTCGGCCTCGCAGCTCGCGGAGCGCTTCGGGTTCCCGGCGAACAAGCAGTGGACCCCGGTCGGCGACCTGTCCGGTGGCGAGCGGCGCAGGCTGCAGCTCGCCCGGCTGCTGATGGCCGAGCCGAACGTGCTGCTCCTCGACGAGCCGACGAACGACCTGGACATCGACACCCTGCAGCAGCTCGAAGACCTGCTCGACTCGTGGCCGGGCACCATGGTGGTGGTCTCCCACGACCGGTACTTGGTCGAGCGGGTCTGCGACTCGGTCGTCGCCCTGTTCGGCGACGGCAAGATCTCCCCGTTGATCGGCGGCATCGACGAGTACCTGCGCATCCGCACGGCCGCCATCACCGCCGCCGAGCCCCGCAAGTCCGGCGGCGGTCCCGCGACGAAGTCGAGCGCGACCGAGCGGCGGGCGGCGCAGAAGGAGCTGGCGAAGCTCGAACGCCAGATGCAGACGCTGACAACCAAGGAGAAGAAGCTCCACGCGGCGCTGGCCGAGGCCGCCACGGAGCCCGCGAAGCTGCTGGAACTCGACGCCGGGCTGCGCAAGGTCGTCGCGGACAAAGAAGAGGTCGAACTCCGGTGGTTGGAAGTCGCTGAACTAGCCGAGTAGGCCAACTAATGTTCACGGCATGAGTCGGTTCGTTGACATGCTCGTGACCACCGCGACGACCCTCGGCGACCGCCGCGGGATCACCACAGGTGAGCCGAAGGCACCCGTTCGGCACACGTGGGGCGAGGTGCACGAGCGCGCCACGCGGATGGCGGGCGGGCTCGTCGCGGCCGGTCTGGCCAAGCACGGCGCGGTCGCTGTCCTCGCCGCCGAGCCCGTGACCATCGCACCAGCCGTGCAGGCCGTGTGGCTGGCGGGCGGCAGCGTGACCATGCTGCACCAGCCGACCCCGCGAACCGACCTCGCCGAGTGGGCCGAGGACACCGTGCGGGTGCTGGCGATGATCGGCTCCAAGCTGGTCCTGCTGGGCTCGCCGTTCGACGCGGTCGCGCCGGTGCTCGACCAGCACGGCATCGGATACCTGCGGCTGGAGGAACTCGACGGCGAACCGCTGTCCGACGTCGTCGAGGTCGATGAGGACGCCCCGGCGCTGCTGCAGCTCACCAGCGGCTCGACCGCCGACCCGAAGGCCGTGCGCATCACCCACGGCAACCTGTTCGCGAACCTAACGTCGATGGCCGAGGCGTCGGAACTCGACATCGACAACGACATCATGGTGTCGTGGCTGCCGCTGTTCCACGACATGGGCATGGTCGGCTTCCTGACCGTGCCGATGACCGTGGGTCTGGAACTGGTGAAGGTCACCCCGGTCGACTTCCTCACCGGCCCGCTGCTGTGGGCCGACCTGATCTCGCGCTACCGCGGCACGATCACCGCCGCGCCCAACTTCGCCTACGCCCTGCTCGGCCGCCGACTGTCCGGTGTGGACGAAGAGGGCGAGTACGACCTGTCGTCGCTTCGACTGGCGCTCAACGGAGCGGAGCCGATCGACGAGAAGGCGGTGCTCGCGTTCACCGACGCGGGCGCCCGCTTCGGACTGCGTCCCGAGTGCGTGTTCCCGGCGTACGGCATGGCCGAGGCGACCCTCGCGGTGTCCTTCGCGCCGCTGCTCAGCGGACTGACCCTGGACTACATCGACGCGGAGCAGTTGGAAGCCGAAAACCGTGCGGTACCAGTCGAACCCGGCCCAGACGCCCGCTCGTTCGCCATCCTCGGCAAGCCCCTGCGCGGCATCGAAGCCACGATCGTCGACGACGAGGGCAACGTCCTCGGCGAACGCGAGGTCGGCGAGATCCGCCTGCGCGGCGAGGCCGTCACTCCCGGATACCTCACGGTCAACGGTCCACTCGCGACCCAGGACGCCGACGGCTGGCTCGACACCGGCGACCTCGGGTACCTGGTGGACGGTCAGATCGTGATCTGCGGCAGGCGCAAGGACGTCATCATCCTGGCGGGCCGCAACATCTACCCGACCGACATCGAACGCGCCGCGGCCACGGTCGAGGGCGTCCGCGCGGGCAACGCGGTGGCGGTCCGCATCGACGCGGGCAGCAGGCGCGAACGGTTCGCGGTCGTGGTGGAGTCCAAGCACGCGGGCGACGCGGAGCAGGAGAAGCGGCTGCGCAAGGAAGTCGGGGCACGGGTCTTCGAATCGATCAACGCCCGCCCGGCGGCCGTCGCCGTCCTCCCGCCCGGCACCCTGCCCAAGACCCCGTCAGGCAAGCTCCGCCGCGCCGCCGCCGGCGAACAACTGGCCGCCACCCTCCACCCCTGACTCGCGGGGGTCAGGACTCGCGGTGGCGGAGTTCCTTGGTCCAGGCGGCGATGAGCGCGTCGACGGCGGCCGGGTCGTAGCCGTGGCCGGCGAAGAACGTCAGGTTCAGCCGGGTGTTCGCGATCTCCGCCGACGTGGGCCTGCCGTCGTATTTCGTGGCCGCGTGGCCGAGGGCTCGGGCGAGCCGCTCGACCTCTCCGGGCCGGTAGCCGCGGATACCGGGCGGCGCGGGCGGCAACGGCAGGAAGATGGTCTGCCCATCGGTCACACGCTCGTCCACCGCGTCGTGCGGTGCGGGCGGTTGAGCGGCGGGACGAGCGGGGACCTGCGGGCGGCCGGGCGCCGACGTCTGACCCGGCGCGTGCCGTACGGCGGGCATGGGCGGCATGGGCGCCGAACTCTGGCCAGGCGCCACCGGGCGGACGGCCGGAGTGGCCTGGGCGGGCCGGGAGGCGACCGGGAGGATTTCCTCCGTGTTGTGCGGCTCCGGGTCTTCGCGCTCGTCCATCTCGTTGGCAACCATGTCCAGGAACGCGTCGACCTGGTCTTCGTTGTACCCGCGCTTGACCAGCGGAGCGGCGTCGAACACGACCCGGCGGACTTCGGCCGAGCTCAGCGTTCCCTTGCCCGCCAGGGCGGCTTCGACGAGGTCAAGGAAGTCGTCGACCTGGTCTTCGTGGTAGCCGCGCTTGCCGAAGGGGGCCTTGTCGAAGGTGACGGCCCGCACGGCCTCAGGGGTCAGCGACATCTTCAGCTCCAGTCAGGATGCGTGAAATGCGTTCTGCGCGGCTTCGAGACCCTGGGCGACCAGGGCCTCCACCGCGTCGGCGCAGCGGTCGATCTCGAACGCCAGCTCTTTGCGTTCCGCCGCGGCGAAGTCGCGCAGGACGTAGTCCGCGGGATCCATCCGACCGGGTGGCCTGCCGATGCCGAACCGCACCCGGTGGTATTCCTTGCTGCCCAACGACTTGGTGATCGACCTGAGTCCGTTGTGGCCGTTCTCGCCGCCACCGAGCTTGAGTCGGACCGTGCCGAAGGGCAGGTCGAGCTCGTCGTGGATGACGATCAGGTTCTCCTGTGGAGCTTTGTAGAACTTCGCCGTGCCGACGACCGCGCCACCGGAGAGGTTCATGTACGAGCGTGGCTTGGCGAGCACCACCCGGGTGCCCGCGAGCCGCCCCTCCAGCACGTCGGCGCCGGACTTGTGTGCCTTGAACTTGCCGCCCACCCGCGCCGCCAGTTCGTCGGCGACGAGAAATCCGATGTTGTGCCGGTTGCCCGCGTACTGCGGCCCGGGGTTGCCCAGCCCCACGACGATCATCGGTGCGTCGGTCATCTCAGCTCCTGTAAATCACCGATGCCCCGGACCAGCGAACGACTGGGCCGGGGCATCGGAAGATGATGCAGGGACTCAGCCCTCCGAGCCGTTCTCGCCCTCGGCGGACTCGGCCGTGGCCTCGCCACCCTCGGAGTCCATCTGCTCGGCGGTCGGGGCGGCGTTCACCGCGACGACGAGCGCCTCCGGGTCGGTGACCAGGTTCGCGCCCGCGGGCAGCGGGATCTGACCGGCCAGGATCTGGGTGCCGATCTTCACGCCCGCGATCGAGAACTCGATGCCATCGGGGATGTGCAGCGCCTCGACCTCGATCTGCAGGGTCGACAGGTCGTGGGTCAGCAGCGAGCCGATCTCGGCGTCGCCGGTCAGCGTCAGCGGGACGTCGACGGTGACCTTCTCGCCGCTCTTGACCAGCAGCAGGTCGACGTGCTCGATGTAGTTCTTGAGCGGGTGCGTGGTGACCGTCTTGGTCAGCGCCAGCTCGATGCCGTTGCCGATGTTGAGGGTCAGCACCGCGTTGCTGCCGTGCTCACGCACGACGCGGGCGAACTCCAGCGCGGGCAGCGCCAGGTGCTTGGGGTCGGAACCGTGTCCGTAGAGCACGGCGGGGATCTTGCCGGCGCGGCGGGTGCGGCGCGCTGCGCCTTTGCCGAATTCCGTGCGCTGCTCGGCAGCCAGACGTACCTCGGACACGGTGGTGCTCTCCTTGCTGATCATGCGGCGGGGGCGCGACTTCTCAGTCGGGGCGGCAGCCTGCGGCAGCGGGTGCGGAGAGCGTGAATACACGTACGGTTGGAAACCGCCACGTCGATCACGCCAGGCGCGAAAGCCCGCCTCGCCGAGGCAACCCGGATAGTTTACGCACGACGTGGACACCCGGCGAACCGGGGGCCACAACCGCCTATCGGCCGCTCTCCACGGCGGCGTCCCGATGGTCCACTTCAGGGCCGGTTTCGACTCCGGCGCGGGTGTCGGCGACCCGTAGGCCGGCGATCACCCCGGAGAGCCCGCGGTGGTCCCGCGGCCGCCACGCCATGATCCCGCTGACGACCAGCAGGAGCAGGCCCAGGCCGCCCCAGCCCGTCGCGGTGAGGATGAAATACCCGCCCGAGCCGACCAGGAAGCGCACCAGAATCCGACCCACGGAGGGCTTCGCGCCGTCCGGTCCGAGCGGTCGCAGCAGCACCGCCCGCTGTCCGAGCGTGGCGCCGTCGCCGAGCAGCGGCGCGAGCAGCAGGACGATGGCGACCGGGACCGCGGTGCCCAGGACCCAGGTGGGCGGGTTCGGGCGGGCCGGCAGGTCCAGCGTGACCACGGTGGCGACCTGCAGGAGCCCGCCCAGGATGACGACGGCCACCAGGTCGAGCAGCATCCCGAAGAGCCTGCGGCGCGTGGTGACCGGGCGCGGCACCTCGGGCGCCTGCCGGACCCGCTTGCCGGGCAAGACCCCCAGCACGGGGGCGAGCAGGAAGCCCACCGCGCCGCCCGCGGTGTTCGCGAGCAGATCGTCGACATCGAAGAGCCGGTACGGGCACTCGAACAGGCCCCAGACGGCGGTCAGCTGGGTGAACTCGATGAAGAGCGACACGGCGGCCGCGACGCCGACCACGGTCGCCGAGCCGCGCCGGAACAGCAGCCTGCCGAACATCCCCAGTGGGACGAACAGGCCGACGTTGAACACGAACTGCTGCACGGCCGGGTTGTGCAGGGTCGCCCCGACACCGCTGCCGACCTGGTCGGTGCGGATGTCGCGGAGGAACTGCAGCGGTCGCAGCTGCGGGTGGCGCACAGCGTTCTCGGCGCACCAGGCGGGCGTCGTGTCCGGGACGGGCAGCAGCGTGTAGGTCCACAGGGCGAGCGCGTAGACCAGCAGGCCGAAGGCGAGGATCGCGTGTCCGAGGCCGAACTCGCCTCGCCGCCGGTAGCTCCACCCCACGTAAGGCAGCACCAGCAGCAACGCCAAGACCGTCCCGCCGAGAAAGGCGAGAATCGCGGAGAGCTGAGGATCGGTCACCCCGCGTAACCTAATCGCCGAGTGTCGGGACCGCCTGTCGTGCGGGCGGGCCGGAGCCCGCCCGCACGTGGATCAGGCGTCGCCGTCGAACAGGGACGTGACCGAGCCGTCCTCGAAGACCTGCTGGATGGCCCGCGCGAGCAGCGGCGCGATGGACAGCACCGTCATCCGGGGGTAGCGCTTCTCGTCCGGGATCGGCAGCGTGTTGGTGAAGATGATCTCCTTCGCCCCGCACTCCGACAGCCGCTCGCGGGCCGGGCCCGACAGCACGCCGTGGGTGGCGGCGATGACGACGTCGGCCGCGCCCTCGTCGAGGAGCTGGCTGACCGCCTTGGCGATCGTGCCACCGGTGTCGACCATGTCGTCGATCACCACGCACAGCCTGCCCTCGACCTCACCGACCACGCGGTTCGCCACGACCTCGTTGGGCCGCAGCGGGTCACGGGTCTTGTGGATGAACGCGATCGGCGTTCCGCCCAGGTCGTCGGCCCACTTCTCGGCCAGCTTGGTGCGGCCGGCGTCGGGGGACACGACGGTGATGTTGGACGCCGGGTAGTTCTCCTTGATGTAGCGCGAAAGGAGCGTCTGCCCGAAGAGGTGGTCGACCGGCCCGTCGAAGAAGCCCTGGATCTGGGCGGTGTGCAGGTCGACCGTCATGATCCGGTCGGCGCCCGCGGTCTTGAACAGGTCGGCGATCAGGCGCGCGGAGATCGGCTCGCGGCCCTTGTGCTTCTTGTCCTGCCGGGCGTACGGGTAGAACGGCATGATCACGGTGATGCGCTTCGCGCTCGCCCGCTTGAGGGCGTCGACCATGATCAGCTGTTCCATGATCCACTGGTTGATCGGCGCGCAGGCGCTCTGCATCACGAAGGCGTCGCAGCCGCGGACCGACTCCTCGAACCGGACGAAGATCTCACCGTTGGCGAAGTCGTAGGCCGACTGCGGGGTGATGGCCACGTTGAGGTGCTTGGCCACTTCCTCGGCGAGCTCTGGGTGAGCTCGGCCGGAGAACAGCATGAGGTTCTTCTTCGGGACCCCGGACTTCGTGCTCATGAACGACCCTCGCTGTTCTGCTCGTCTTGCATGCGGGCCTTGGCCCGTTCCGCGGCCTCAGCCGCCGCGGTGCCCGGGCGGCGATTGACCACCCAGTCGTCGATGTTGCGCTGCAGGCCGCCGGAGACGGCCAGCGCACCCGGCGGCACGTTGCGCCGGATCACGGTCCCCGCGCCGCTGTACGCGCCGTCGCCCACGGTCACGGGGGCGACGAACATGTTGTCCGACCCAGTGCGCACGTGGGACCCGACGACGGTGCGGTGCTTGGCCACGCCGTCGTAGTTGACGAACACGCTGGCGGCGCCGATGTTGCTGTGCTCGCCGATCGTGGCATCGCCCACATAGGACAGATGCGGGACCTTGGACCCCTCGCCGATCTCGGAGTTCTTGACCTCGACGAAGGTGCCGATCTTGCCCTTGGCGCCGAGCTTGACGCCGGGACGCAGGTAGGCGAACGGTCCGACGCTCGCGCCGTCGCCGATCTCGGAGCTGCTGCCGTGCGTCCGCACGACGGTCGCGCCCGCGCCGACGGCGACGTCGGTGAGCGTGGTGTCCGGCCCGACGGTGGCGCCCTCGCCGACCGTGGTGTGGCCCTTGAGCTGGGTGTTCGGCTCGATCAGGACGTCGCCGGCCAGTTCGACGCCCGCCTCGATCCAGGTGGTGGCCGGGTCGGTGACCGTCACGCCCGCGCGCATCCAGCCCTCGACGACGCGGCGGTTCAACTCGGCGCCGAGGCGGGCGAGCTGAACCCGGTCGTTGACGCCCTCGACCAGCCAGGGGTCGTCGCAGACCAGCGCGCCGACCCGGCGGCCGTCGCCGCGGGCGATGCCCAGCACGTCGGTCAGGTAGAGCTCGCCTTGGGCGTCGTCGGTCGAGAGCCGGGACAGGCTGTCGACCAGGACCTCCGCGTCGAACGCGTAGACGCCGGAGTTCACCTCGGTGATCTTGAGC
>NZ_JBOHGC010000475.1:0-16451 GCF_050699995.1 Actinokineospora sp.
GTCCAATCGGCTGCCGACCGCGCTTCGCCGCTCAGTCGAGGTAGTCGCGCAGCACCTGGGAGCGCGAGGGGTGGCGCAGCTTGCTCATCGTCTTCGACTCGATCTGGCGGATCCGCTCACGGGTGACGCCGTAGACCTTGCCGATCTCGTCCAGCGTCTTCGGCTGGCCGTCGGTGAGGCCGAACCGCATTGACACGACACCCGCCTCGCGCTCGGACAGTGTGTCGAGCACCGAGTGCAGCTGCTCCTGCAGCAGGGTGAACGACACCGCGTCGGCCGGCACGACCGCTTCGGAGTCCTCGATCAGGTCGCCGAACTCGGAGTCGCCGTCCTCACCGAGCGGGGTGTGCAGCGAGATCGGCTCCCGGCCGTACTTCTGCACCTCGACGACCTTCTCGGGCGTCATGTCGAGCTCCTTGGCGAGCTCCTCGGGCGTCGGCTCGCGGCCCAGGTCCTGCAGCATCTGCCGCTGCACCCGGGCCAGCTTGTTGATGACCTCGACCATGTGCACCGGGATGCGGATGGTGCGCGCCTGGTCGGCCATCGCGCGGGTGATGGCCTGGCGGATCCACCACGTCGCGTACGTCGAGAACTTGTAGCCCTTGGTGTAGTCGAACTTCTCGACGGCGCGGATCAGGCCCAGGTTGCCCTCCTGGATCAGGTCCAGGAACGCCATGCCGCGGCCGGTGTAGCGCTTGGCCAGCGACACCACGAGCCGCAGGTTCGCCTCGAGCAGGTGGTTCTTGGCCCGCTCACCGTCACGCACGATCCAGCGCAGGTCGCGCCGCATCTGCGGCTGGAGCTTCTCGCTCTCGTCCTCGGACTTGCGCACCCGCTCCGCCGCGTAGAGGCCCGCCTCGATCCGCTTGGCGAGTTCGACCTCCTCCTCGGCGTTGAGCAGGGCGACCTTGCCGATCTGCTTGAGGTAGGCACGCACCGAGTCGGCCGAGGCCGTCAGCTCCGCGTCCTTGCGGGCCTGCCGCAGCGCCTCGGACTCCTCTTCGTCCCAGACGAAGTCGCCGTCCTTGCCGGGCTCCTTGGGGTCCTTCTCCTCGGGCTCGTCGGCGACCTCCTCGACCGGCTCGACCTCGACCTCTTCCAGGTCGGCCAAGTCGGGGTTGTCGGCGTCCTCGGGCTCTTCGCCCTCGGGACCGTCGCCCTTCTTCGGCGCGGCCTTGCCCGCGGCGGCCTTCTTCGGCGCGCGAGCCGTCTTGGCGCCCGCGGCCTTCTTGGCCGGCGTCTTGGTCCCGGTGGCGGCGGTCAGATCTTCTTCCGACTGCTCGCTCTTGGTCGTCTTGGCGGCGCTTGCCGACGCGGTGGAGCGTCGGGTTGCGGTTCGTGCGGCTGCCACGTACGCCCTTTCACAACTGTCCATCACAGCGGCGCCAAACTGGAAAAACACCTGGTCGCTGCCGGAGTTCGGGGGAGTGCCCTGCGGCTGCCTGAGCCATGGGCGTGTTCCATTGTAGCGACGCGCGGCGTGTCGCCGGGACACGCCAAGACCGAAAGTCGCCCGAGTCGTGCTTTCAGGCCCCGGCGGCGGCCACCGCGGCGCCGACAATGCCCGCGTCATTGCGCAATTCCGCGGCGACGATCTTCGTCCGCACATCGAGCAGCGGAAGCCATTTGTCGGCCTTCTTGCTGACTCCGCCGCCCACGATGATCAGGTCCGGCCAGATCAGGTTCTCCAGCGACGAGATGTAGCGGGTGACGCGCTGCGCCCACTCGTCCCACGACAGGTCCTCCTCGTCCTTGACCGACGCCGCCGCGCGCGTCTCCGCGTCGTGGCCGTCGATCTCGAGGTGGCCGAACTCGGTGTTCGGGACGAGCTTGCCGTCGAGGAAGAGCGCGCTGCCGATGCCGGTGCCGAACGTCAGCAGGACCACCACGCCCTTCTGGTCGCCCGGCCAGCCGTAGCGGATCTCGGCCATCCCGGCGGCGTCGGCGTCGTTGAGCACGACTACGTCACGGTCGAGCCGCTTTCCGAACACGGCGGCGGCGTCGGTGTCGAGCCACGCCTTGTCGATGTTGGCCGCCGAGTGCGTGATGCCGTTCTTGACCACCGCGGGGAGGGTCACGCCCACCGGGCCGTCCCACTCGAACTTCGCCACGATCTCGGCGACCACGTCGGCGACCGCGTCCGGGGTGGACGGGTTCGGCGTCGCGATGCGCACGCGCTCCCCGATCAGCCTGCCGGTCGCGAGGTCCACGACGCCGCCCTTGATGCCGGATCCGCCGATGTCGACGCCGAAACCCTGGCCTGCTGCCGCACCCATCGCCCGACCTTCCTGTTCGATTCAGAACCAATGTCCGCAGACATTAGCCGCCGTCGGGGGCGTGTGGTCGGATAGGCCGCGTGACTCTCACCCCAAACGACTTCCTCAAGATCGCGGTCGATGTCGCGACCCAGGCGGCCGACCTCGCCCGGACCGCCCGCGAGAGCGCCATCCAGGACGTCGACACCAAGTCCACCGCCACCGACGTGGTCACCGCCGCCGACCGCGCGGCCGAACGCCTGATCCGTGACCGCATCGCGGAGTCGCGCCCCGAGGACGCCGTGCTGGGGGAGGAGGACGGCGGCGCCGTCGGCGAAGGGGTCACCTGGGTCGTCGACCCGATCGACGGCACGGTCAACTACCTCTACGGCTACCCCTGGTACTGCGTGTCGGTCGCCGCGCGGGTCGACGGGCACTCGGTCGCCGGCGCTATCGTCGAGCCGGTCAGCGGGCGGGTGTGGACGGCGGCCAAGGGCGAGGGCGCCTGGCTCGACGGCAGGCCGCTGCGGGTGTCCACGCCCGAGTCGGTCGAGCTGTCGCTCGTCTCCACGGGTTTCGCGTATTCGCGGGAGCGGCGCACCGCGCAGGCCGCCGTCGCGGCGCGGCTGCTGGCCAAGGTGCGCGACATCCGCCGCGGCGGGTCGTCCGCGCTGGACCTGTGTGCCGTCGCGGCGGGCTGGGTGGACGCCTACTACGAGCGGGGACTCTCGCCGTGGGACTGGGCCGCGGGCGCCCTCATCGCCGCCGAGGCGGGCGCAATGGTGTCTCTGCCCGGAGAGGACCCGGACCTCGGCCACGACGCCGTCTACGCCGCCGCACCGACCATCGCGACCCCACTCCGCGCCACCCTCATCGACATCGGCGCAGGCGGGAACTATTGATCGGAACTATTGATCCCCCTTGCCCCACCCAACCGCTGCCAAGGGGCACCGTGACGGCGGCCAACCGCGGTGACCAACATCCGCACGTATCGGCTCCCCAGGTGACCAAACTCAAAATTCCGGGGAGGCGGGACTGCGGGGGGTCAGCAGCGTTGGTCTAGGGCGTTGTCGATGAGGTCTTGGGGGATGGGGGCGGCGGAGCTGCCGTCGGCGAGCAGGCCGCCCTGGGCGTCCGGGTTCGTCGCGGCCCACTCGGCGAGCGTCTCGACGACCTTGCGGGCCTCCGGGCTCGGTTTGAGGTGGTCGAACTTCTGGCCGATCGCGAAGTCGACGGTGGCGTCCTGGCGGTCGTCGCGGACCAGTTCCGCGCACGGCTCCAGGATGTTCAGCGTCCGCGCGACCGACATGCCCTGCTGCCCGAACCGGATCTGCGCGCGGCAGTCGAGCGAGCCCCGCGGGTAGATCAGGTCGTTCGCCGGATCGGCGATCTGGGTGAAGCCGAGTTCGCGCAGGGTCTCGGTGACCGCGCCCGCCTGGCGGTTCTGCCCACTGGCGTTGACCACGCGTACCAGCGCGGTGCCCGCGGGCGCGGGATTGGTCCGGTCGAGACCCGCGCGGTCGAGGGCCTCACCCAGCGGCGGCGGGGTGGTGACGTCGGCGGTGACCGCCGGCGGCGGGGAACAGGCCATCTCGCGCGCGGTCGACCGGTCGGCTTTGATCACCTGGAGCCAGACGATGCCCGCGGCGACGCCGAGCACCACGATGAGGATCAGCGCCGGGAGCGGACGACGCTTGCGGTAGCGGCTTCCTGGCGCGTTGCGCATCACGTTGCCGGCCGCCACGATCGCGCCCTTCCTACGAACACCATGCCCTACCCCCGTAGGCATTGGGAGCCGGTTGTGCCGACTCGACTCTCGCTGCTGATCAGCCTATTGGATTCCGCGGATTTCGCAGCCCGGGCTGTGTCGCGGACCGCAGCTCCAGGATTGTCCTCCGGGAGCTGCCGCAAACGTGATCCATTTTGGGGAATCGCACCACGCCACCCGCTGGTGGGCAAGGAACGTGTCCGGACCGCAACATGCTGTAGATGATCTCATCCGGCCCGCCGACGCGCCCGAAACACCCCCAGTCGGGTGATGCTGTGCATGAGCGGCCGCTTATGAGCTACCCTCTGCCCGCTCCGGTCGCCGAAGAAGCCTGCCGAATCGATTCGGACGGCTGTGCCAAGCCCGACGCGACCGGCGAGACCACCGTCACTCTAGTGGCGGGCACAAACCGGGGTGCTGGAACGTTGACCAGCGGCACGACCCACATCCTGATGGACCGCAGGGGTGAAAGAAGATGGCTACCGACTACGACGCACCGCGCCGCAGCGAGGCGGACGATCTCGCTGAGGACTCTCTTGAGGAGCTCAAGGCGCGGCGGAACGAGAACCAATCCGGTGTCGTCGATGTGGACGAGACGGACACGGCGGAGAGCTTTGAGCTGCCTGGTGCCGATCTGTCCGCGCTCTCGGGTGAAGACCTCACCGTTCGCGTGGTGCCCAAGCAAGCCGACGAGTTCACCTGCTCGAAGTGCTTCCTTGTGCACCACCGCAGCCGACTGGCCGAGGACAACGGCGGCACGTACGTCTGCCGCGACTGCGCGTAAAGCCCACCACGCAGCGCGTCGGACGAGCACGACCTGGAACAGCCGGGTCTCCCCCTGGGGAGCCCGGCTGTCCTCATGCGGTCGTCATCCCGTTCGGAGGATCGCGGCCAGTTCCTCGGGCTTGCGCGTGCTGAACACCCAGTACGGCGTGGGGTCGGCGGGATCGGTCACCTGGACCCGCAGCAGCGGCCCGACCCAACCCCGGTGCAGCATGAACGCGGCCGGGTCGAGGTGCGGACCCAGGACGCGGCGCTTGTCCTTCGCGGCGAAGACCTCGACCTCGCCGACGAACTCCAGCGGCAGGTGCGCGTCACCGACGTGCAGTTCGCCGCCCTCGACGGCGACCTTGGTGCGGCCAGACTTCACGATGAGCAACAGCGCCGGCGGCACGATCACCAGGTACGGCAGCCAGGCACGCACGCCCGGGTAACCCATGTGGATCTCGGCGGACAGCAGCACCGCGGCGACCAGCGGCAGCGGCCACCAGTACCAGGTCACATACAGCCGCTCGCGGTAGCGCGCGCCGGTGGTTTCGGAGGGCGCCGCGGACTCGCGCGCACCCGTGCCTGAGGTATCGCTCACGAGCCCAGGGTAGTCTCGCCGCTCGTGCCCAGCGTGGAGGTCCTGCTCACCCGGATCGATCCGGACGTCCCCCTGCCGTCATACGCCCGTCCGGGCGACGCGGGGGCCGACCTGGTGACGACCGTGGATGTCATCATCGCCCCGGGACAGCGGGTGACCGTCGGAACGGGCATCGCCATCGCCCTGCCCGAGGGGTTCGCCGGCTTCGTCCATCCCCGATCCGGGTTGGCCGCCAAGGCGGGGCTGAGCGTGGTGAACACGCCTGGCACGATCGACTCGGGGTACCGCGGGGAGATCAAAGTCTGTTTGATCAACCATGACCTGACCACACCGATCAGCCTGCGACGCGGAGACCGGGTCGCGCAGCTGGTGGTGCAGCGGGTGGAGCACGCGGTGTTCCGCGAGGTGGACGAGCTGGGGGAGTCCCGGCGCGGCACCGGGGGATACGGGTCGACCGGCGGGCACCAGGTGCTCACCGGCTCGGCGGGGACGGAGGACTAGGTGGGACTGTTCGGGCGCCGCAAGCGCACTGCCGAGGAACCGGCCGTCGTCGAGGAGGACTTCGACGACTCCGACTACGACTCCGATGAGGAAAGCGAACTCGTCGCCCGCGACGACGGACCGTTCGACGAGTCCGAAGCCCCCGACGACGACTTCCCCAGGCTCGACCTGGGGTCGGTCCGCATCCCGGTGCCAGACGGCGCCCAGCTGCAGGTCGAGATGGACCCGAGCGGCCCGGTCCGGGCGGTGCACGTGCTCACCCCGGTCGGCCAGCTCACGCTGAACGCCTACGCGGCCCCCAAATCCGGCGGACTCTGGCGCGAGGTGTGCGGCGAACTCGCCGAGCAGCTGCGCTCCGACGGCGCCACCGTCCGCAGCCAGGTCGGCGACTGGGGCCAGGAACTGAGCGCGTCCCTGGGCGAGGTCGCCCTGCGCTTCGTCGGCGTCGACGGCCCCCGCTGGATGCTGCGCGGAGTGGTTGCCGGTCCGCCGGAACTGGCCGACACCAGCGCCGAGGCCCTGCGCGCCATGGTGCGCAGCACGGTCGTCGTGCGCGGCACCCAGCCGATGCCGGTCCGCACGCCGCTGCAGATCGACCTGCCGCAGGCCATCGCCGAACACATCGCCCAAGCCGGGCAGTAAGCACACCGGTCCGACACTTCCACCGCGCCGAGCCTCGGTTGTCCACAGCGACGGAGGCTCGGTCCACAGCTCCAACCCGCCCTCTGGTTGCGCCCTCCGTTCCTGCGGGAACGTGGTCGGGACAGCAGCGGCGGAAGGAGCGGGAACGTGTTCGAGACGGTGGTGACGGTCCTGGGCTGGATCTGCGGCGAACTCACGCGCAGGCGCACCGGGGACGATGTCCAGGTGGTCAGCTTTCGCATGGTGGCCCAGGAGCGCCGGTACGACGCCGACACCGGAGAGTGGCCCGACGGCGATCGGATGTTCCTGTCGGTTCATTGCCGGCGCACCCTGGGGCAGAACGTGGCCGCCTCCCTAAAGAGGGGCGATCCGGTAATGGTCACGGGGAGGCTGTACCACCGGGAACACCTGGCGGAGGGCAAACAGCGCCTCAGCGTCGACCTTGACGCCAGATCGGTGGGACCGGACCTGTCCCGGTGCTCAGTGACGCTGAGCCGGGAGGAGGAGAAGGCGGCGGCCTGACCGCCGGCGTGGGTTGATCGCGGGCCCAGTGCATGCTCACAGCCCTGCCGGCTGTGGGTATGCACCAGGACACGCGCGGGCGGCGGCCCGCCGACCGAGCCGACCCGGCTGGCCGGGCCGATAGGGCGCACCCGACCCGCGGGCCCGAACGTCTCTCAGCTCGCGATCCGCAACTGTGGGCTGCGGTAGCGGTTCATGGCCTACGGCTCGTCGGCCGTCACCTCGGCGACCGGTAGCAGCTCCACCGTGGCGCCAGAGGCGGCCGGCAGGTGTGCCGCCGCCGCGCGGCGTGGGTCGGCGCGGTAGGTGGTCAGGCCGGTGTCGTCGGCGAAGGACAGCAGGTGCACCTCGGTGCGCCCATCGAGTGATCGGACTCTGCGGTCGAGGCGGCCGCCGTGATCGGAGAGGAGGGGAAGCACGGTCGACTCATAGGCGAGGAACGCTCCGAGGCCGCCCTCGGGGATGCGGGCGACGACCACGTACTCGGTCATCCCAGGCTCACTTTCGGGTGGTCGGTCATCCCGGGGTTCGCTTTCGGGTGCCCGGCCGGACTCAGGCTCTCCCCTTCGGGTGAGGTCATCCCTGGGCTCGCTTTGGGTGCCCGGTCATCCCTGGCTCGCTTTGAGCCAGGCCAGCACGGTGGCCCGCCCCAGGGCCTCCGGGTCGACGCCGATGATGTCCAGGCGGGTGGTGCACAGGGCGGCTTGGGGGAGAGCTCGGCTCCACGCGGTGGCGACCTCCAGCGGGTGAATGGCGTCGTCCCTGCAGCCCGCCACGCCGCACGGGATGGTCAGGGTGGCCAGGTCCTCGAGGGTGGGCGCGGGACGGTCGGCCGCGGTGTCCAGGGAGTCGGCCAGGGCGTCGCCGTAGCCGGTCCAGGCCCGGGTCAGTTCGGTGGCCAGCCACACCGGCACGTCGGCGACCGCGGCGGCGATGGCGGCCGTCGGGCCCAGTGACCGGACGGACGCCGCGCTGTAGCGGGCGGCGACGGCCGCCGGTGCCGCTTCCGGCTTGCCGTGCCACCCGGGCAGGGCCAGCAGCAGTCCCGCGCAGCGGTCGGGGTTGCGTAGGGCCCATTCGGCCGCCAAGTGGGCACCCAGGGAAATGCCTCCGGCGATGATGGGTTCCTCGCGGGCGGCTTCGTCCAGGGCGGCCAGATGGGCGCTGACCAGGTCCGTTCCGGGAAGCGGCGTGGGCAGGACCGCCTTGAGGCCGACGGCGGCGAGCGGGACGTCGAACACCGACCGCACGAACACGTCGTCGGAGCCGGTTCCGGGCAGCAGCACGGCGGTGCGGGCGCCAGTCGGCGGCTGGGTCACACTGACGCCTCGTTCCTTGTCCTCTTGGTACCCGACGCGGTTAACCTGATTGTGCATGGGTCGTTCGTCGGGGCCGACCCCACCACAGATGCGGACGCACATGGGTAGCAAGGGGGACGGTTATTGGCACCGTCTGGTCAAACGACTGACCACCGACGTGGACGTGCTCGACGCCGACGACCTGTCCGAACAGGCCGATGCGCACGGCGCGCGGCGGGCGAGTGAGTGTCGCTCCGGTGACGAGGTGACCGTGCTCGGTCGTCTCCGCAGCGTCGAGCTGTGTCCGCGCGACGCGGTGGCCACGCTGGAGGCCGAGCTGTTCGACGGGACCGAGGGCGTCACACTAGTCTGGCTCGGTCGTCGACGGATCCCGGGAATCGAGCCGGGCCGCACCGTCAAGGCGAAGGGCCGGATCGCGGTCCGTGACGGCCGCAAGGTTCTGTACAACCCCTACTACGAGCTGCAGACCACCACATGACGCAACCGGCCCCTGAGGTCAACAAGCCCGGCGACGACGAACAGCCCATGCCCACCCTGCTGGAGCAGATGGGTGGCGTGAGCGGGCTGATCTACTCGTCCGTTCCCGTGCTGGTGTTCGTGCTCGCGAACGCCCTGTTCGGCCTCACGGTCGGCATCTGGAGCGCCATCGGCGTTGCCGTGCTGATCACCGTCTTGCGCGTCGTGCGCAAGGAAGCGCTGCAGCCCGCGATCTCCGGCTTCTTCGGGGTCGCGATCGCGGCGTTCATCGCCAACCAGACCGGCTCCGCCAAGGGCTTCTTCCTGCTCGGCATCTGGACCAGCCTCGTCTACGGCGGCGTCTTCCTGGTGTCTGTCCTGGTCCGCCGCCCACTGGTCGGCGTGATCTGGTCGCTGCTGAACGGCCTGGGCCGGAGCTGGCGCGAGGACAAGCCGTCGCGGCAGGCCTATGACATCGCCACGCTCACCTTCGTCGCGGTGTTCGCCGCGCGCTACGTGGTGCAGAAGTGGCTCTACGACGAGGACCTCACCGGCTGGCTGGCCGTCGCCCGGCTCGCCATGGGCTACCCGCTCTTCGCCGTCGCGCTCGCCGTGACCGTGTGGGCTGTCCGTCGCGCCAAGCACCGCCAGGAGCTGCGCGAGGCGACCGTGGAAACCGACGAGCAAATCGAGGCCCGGTTGCGCGCCAAATACGGCGAGACCCCCTGACACCGACACTGAGCAGGCCATCACCTCGCGGGATGGTGGCCGCTCCGTATCCGGAGAAGTTTCTCTTCCGGCCATTCTGCGGAAGCCCGCCGTCGCGTAGGCTTACGGTTACGTAACCGTAGGGACGTCTTGGGGGAGACGCCGGGAAATCCGAGGTAGCCAGCCAGTGACGACCACTCTCGAAGCCACACCGCCACCCGCAGCACCCGGATCGAAACCCCTCACCGACCGCCGCAGAGGCTTCGCCGAACAGGCCGCCGTCTACGCCTTCGTCGTGATTCCCTTCCTCGCCCTCGGCGCCGCCGTGCCGTTCGCCTGGGGTTGGGGCCTGACCTGGGTCGACATCGCGCTCGCGGCCGCGTTCTACGTGATCAGCGGCCTCGGCGTGACCATCGGCTACCACCGCCTGTTCACCCATGGCTCGTTCCGGGCGAACCGCGGCCTCAAGATCGCCCTCGCCGTCGCCGGCCAGCTCTCGGCGCAGGGCTCGGTCATCGAGTGGGTCGCCGACCACCGCCGCCACCACGCCTTCTCCGACAAGGAGGGCGACCCGCACTCCCCGTGGCTCTTCGGCACCGGTCCGGTCGCCATCGCCCGCGGCTTCTGGCACTCGCACGTCGGCTGGCTCTTCGACCGCGACTGCACGACCGTCGACCGCTTCGCCCCCGACCTCGTCGCCGACGACGACCTCAAAGCCGTCGACCGCCTGTTCATCCTGCTCACCACGCTGTCGCTGGTCCTCCCGGCGGTGCTCGGCGGCCTGATCACCTGGTCCTGGTGGGGCGCGCTGACCGCGTTCTTCTGGGCGGGCCTGGTCCGCGTCTCGATGCTGCACCACGTGACGTGGTCGGTGAACTCGATCTGCCACATGATCGGCGAGCGCCCGTTCAAGTCCCGCGACAAGGCGTCCAACTTCTGGCCGCTGGCGATCCTGAGCTTCGGCGAGTCGTGGCACAACCTGCACCACGCCGACCCGACCAGCGCCCGCCACGGCGTGCTGCGCGGCCAGATCGACATCTCCGCGCGGACCATCTGGATCTTCGAGAAGCTCGGCTGGGCGTCCAACGTCCGCTGGCCCACCCCCCAGCGCATCGAGAAGCTCCGCGCCTAGACCGCCACCCCGAAATTCAAACGCTTGGTCACCTTTGTGGTGATCAAGCAGAGGCCCGGTAACCGTGGTCGGCCGCCGTCACGGTGCCCCTTGGCACCGGTCGGTAGGTGTGACGTGTTCGGACAAGCGAAAGCCCCGCATCGAGATATTCCGGTGCGGGGCTTTCGCTTGATTAGTGCCCGAGTGCCTTGCGGATCTCGTTCTCCACGTCCGCCGAGGCCACGAACAGCAGCTCGTCGCCGCCTTCGAGGGAGTCGTCCGGCTGCGGTACGATCACCCGGCCGCCGCGCAGGATCGTCACCAGCGCGGCGTCACGCGGCAGCTTGATCTCGCGCACCGCGCGACCGGCCCACGGGGTGTCGTGCGGCAGCGTCATCTCGACCAGGTTGGCCTGGCCCTGGCGCAGGGTCAGCAGCTGCACCAGCCCGCCGACGCTCACCGCCTCCTCGACCATGGCCGCCAACACGCGGGGAGTCGACACCGCGACGTCCACGCCCCAGGCCGAGGTGAACAGCCACTCGTTGGACGGGTCGTTGACCCTGGCGACCACGCGCTTGACCGCGAAGACCGTCTTGGCCAGCAGCGAGACCACAAGGTTGACCTTGTCGTCGCCGGTGGCGGCGATGACGCAGTCGCACAGCTGGATGCCCGCGTCCTCCAGTGACGCCAGCTCGCACGCGTCCGCGAGGACCCACTCGGCCTGCTCGACGGTGTGCGGCTCGAACTGCTTGGCCTCACGCTCGATGAGCATCACCTGGTGGTCGCCGCCGACCAGTTCGGCGGCGATGGAGCGGCCGACAGCGCCTGCTCCTGCGATCGCGACGCGCATCAGTGACCCTCCTCCGGCGCCTGGGCGGCGGCCGTCGTGACGTCGGTGACCGTGCCGGAGAGCGCGGCGACATAGACCTGGTCGTCGGCCTGGATGACCGTCTTCGACTCGGCCAGCACGCCGGTGCCGAACCGCATGATGAACGCGACCCGGCAGCCGGTGGCGCTCTGGAACTCGCGGACCGTGCGCCCGACCCAGTCCTCGTGCACCGGCACCTGCAGCAGCGCGACCTTGCCCGACGGGTCCCGCCACGCCGAGGCGACGCCGTCGGGCAGCAGCGTGCGCAGCAGCCGGTCGGTCGTCCACGGCACGGTGGCCACGGTCGGGATGCCCAGCCGCTCGTAGACCTCGGCGCGCTTGGGGTCGTAGATGCGGGCGACGACGTGGTCGACGCCGAAGGTCTCGCGGGCCACCCTGGCGGAGATGATGTTGGAGTTGTCGCCGCTGGAGACCGCCGCGAAGGCACCCGCCCGCTCGATGCCCGCCTCGATCATCACCTGGCGGTCGAAGCCGGGACCCACCACCTGCTGGCCGTGGAAGTCCGCGCCGAGCCTGCGGAAGGCCTGCGCGTCCTTGTCGATCACGGCGACGGTGTGGTCCAGGCGCTCCAGCGCGAGGGCCATCGAGGCCCCCACGCGGCCGCAGCCCATGATCACCACGTGCACTACCAGCCTCCTCGCGGGTAAAACGCCCGAAACGGACGTCCGTCGAGCAGTCGGCGGACGACACGGTTGAACCTACCGGTGCCGGCTCCGAATGTGTGACGCCACCGCCTACGCTGTGCACCCGTGTCCAAGTTCTCAACGGCGGTCAAGCGCCTGCTCGTCGGACGGCCGTTTCGCAGTGACCGCCTGGCGCACACCCTGCTCCCGAAGCGCATCGCGCTGCCGGTGTTCGCCTCCGACCCCATGTCCAGCGTCGCGTACGCCCCCGAAGAGATCCTGCTCATGCTCTCGGTGGCGGGCGTCTCGGCATACATGTTCACGCCGTGGATCGCGGTGGTCGTGGCCGTCGTCATGATCGCGGTCGTCGCGTCCTACCGGCAGAACGTGCACGCTTACCCTTCCGGTGGCGGCGACTACGAGGTCGCCACGGTCAACCACGGCCCGCGCTGGGGCCTGGTCGTGGCCAGCGCGCTGCTGGTCGACTACATCCTGACCGTCGCGGTCTCGATCGCCTCGGCCGCGGCGAACATCGGTTCCGTGGTGCCGTTCGTCGCCACCCACAAGGTCGAGTTCGCTGTCGGCGCCATCATCGTCCTCACGGCAATGAACCTGCGCGGGGTGCGGGAGTCCGGGGCGCTGTTCGCGATCCCCACCTACGCCTTCGTGGCGGGCATCCTCGCCATGGTGGTCTGGGGCGCGGTGCGCGTGTTCGTCCTCGGCGACGAGGTCCGAGCCGAGAGCGCGGACTTCCAGTTGCTGGAGGAGGGCGACCACCTGACCGGCCTCGCGCTGGCGTTTCTCATCCTGCGCGCCTTCTCGTCCGGCAGCGCCGCCCTCACCGGCGTCGAGGCGATCAGCAACGGTGTCCCCGCCTTCCGCAAGCCGAAGTCGCGCAACGCGGCGACGACCCTGCTGCTCATGGGTGTCCTCGCGATCACGATGTTCCTCGGCCTGGTCATGCTCGGCATGATCACCGGTGCCAAACTCGCCGAGAATCCCGCGCACCAACTCGTCAACGCGCCCATCGGATACGAACAGAAGACCCTCGTCGCCCAGTTGGCGAACGCGGTCTTCGGCGACTTCCCCCCGGCGATCATCTACGTCATCTTCTTCACCGGCCTGATCCTCGTGCTCGCCGCGAACACCGCGTTCAACGGCTTCCCGGTGCTGGGCTCGATCCTCGCGCAGGACCGCTACCTGCCCCGGCAGCTGCACACCCGCGGCGACCGGCTGGCCTTCTCCAACGGGATCATCTTCCTGTCGGCCTTCGCCGTGGTGCTCGTGATCGCCTTCGACGCCGAGGTCACCCGGCTCATCCAGCTCTACATCGTGGGTGTGTTCGTCTCGTTCGTGCTCAGCCAGAGCGGCATGGTGCGGCACTGGAACCGCAAGCTCGTCACCGAGCGCGACCCGGTCGTGCGCAGGCGGATGCGGCGCTCCCAGATGATCAACGGGTTCGGCTTCGTGATGACAAGCGTGGTGCTGGTGATCGTGCTGATCACCAAGTTCCTCGCCGGCGCGTGGATCGCGATCGCCGCGATGGCCGCGTTCTACGCCCTCATGACCGGCATCCGCAAGCACTACGACCGGGTTAACCAGGAACTCGCCAAGGCCGAGGGCGCCGGGCCGATCCTGCTTCCGTCCCGCATCCACTCGATCGTGCTGGTCTCGAAGCTGCACCTGCCGACGAGGCGCGCGCTGGCCTACGCCAGGGCGACCCGGCCGGACGTGCTCGAGGCCATCACCGTCAACGTCGACGACATCGACACCAAGCGGCTGGTCGTAGAGTGGGACAAACAGGACTTCTCGGTGCCGCTGAAGGTGATCGAGTCGCCCTACCGCGAGATCACCAAACCGGTGCTGGACTACGTCAAGCGGGTCCGCACCGACA
Source organism: Actinokineospora sp. (assembly GCF_050699995.1). GTDB lineage: Bacteria > Actinomycetota > Actinomycetes > Mycobacteriales > Pseudonocardiaceae > Actinokineospora. Next base: position 14,055 of record NZ_JBOHGC010000475.1, read on the forward strand.
ACCCACGCGATGTGGTCACCGTGTTCATCCCCGAGTACGTGGTCGGGCACTGGTGGGAACAGTTCTTGCACAACCAGAGCGCCCTGCGGCTCAAGGGCAGGCTGCTGTTCCAGCCTGGCGTGATGGTGACCAGTGTGCCGTGGCAGTTGGCGTCCTCGGCGGGTGTGCACGTCGACGACGTGCACGCGCCCGGCCTGGTGCGCCGCGGCCTGGCCGTCGACGAGGAGGAAGAACGCCGGTGACCGACTGGACGGGACGACGGGTCGAAGTGGAGGTCGGCGCGGTCGCGCACGGCGGCCACTGCGTCGCGCGGGCCGAGGGCCGGGTCGTGTTCGTCCGGCACGCGCTGCCGGGGGAGCGCGTCATCGTCGCGATCACCGACGACAAGGGCGGCTCGTTCTGCCGCGGCGACGCGGTGGAGATCCTGACCGCCTCACCCGCGCGCGTCGAGCCACCGTGCCCGCTGGCCCGCCCCGCGGGCTGCGGCGGCTGCGACTGGCAGCACGCCACCGGCGAGGAGCAGCGGAACTTGAAGGCGGCCGTCGTCGCCGAGCAGCTGAAACGGCTCGCGGGCCTCGACTGGGACGTCGAAGTCGAGGAACTGGCGGGCGGGCTGCTGCACTGGCGCACCCGCACCCGGCTCGCCGTCGACCGTCAGGGCCGCCCCGGTTTCCGCGCGCACCGCAGCCACAAGGTCATCCCGGTCGAGCACTGCCACATCGCCGCGCCGGGCACCGTCGACCAGGTCGTCGGCAAGAAGTGGAAGCCGCGCGCCGAAGTCGACGTGTCGGTCGACGCGAACGGCCGCACCCACATCAGCGAGATCACCGAGGTCCGCCGCGAAACGGTCACCCGCCGGGTCTCCGGCTCCGCGGTCGCCGTCGAACGCGCCGCCCGCCGCGACTGGCGGCTCGACGCCCACGGCTTCTGGCAGGTCCACCCCGACGCCGCGGACATGCTGGCCGAGGTGGTCTCGGAGTGGTCCGGCGCGAAGCCGTCCGCGTGCGCGTGGGACCTGTACGCGGGCGTGGGCCTGTTCGCGGCCGTGCTAGCCGACCAGGTCGGCCCGGAGGGGTCGGTCATCGCGGTCGAGTCGTCGCGCCGCGCGGCCGAGGACGGCGCCGACAACCTCAGCGACCTGCCCCAGGTCCGGGTGTTCGCCGGAATGGTCGAGCAGGTCCTGGTCGACGGCGACCTGCCCGACCCGGACGTGGTCGTCCTCGACCCGCCCCGCAAGGGCGCGGGCCGGGAGGTCGTGGACGCGATCGCTGCACGCTCCCCAGAGCGCGTGATCTATGTGGCGTGCGACCCGGCTTCGCTGGCTCGGGACGTGGCCTCGTTCGCCGGGCACGGTTACCGGCTGACGCAGCTTCGCGCGTTCGACACGTTCCCGATGACCCACCACGTGGAGTGCGTGGCCCTTCTCGAGCGCTGACGGTCGGGATCACTGGTCTGCCGCCTGTGTCCACAGGCTCCGGAAGGCGGGAGGGCGCAGCCTTCCGGAGAGCGGTGTTCCCAGGCCGGGCGAGCGATGTCGGTCAGAGGGCGGTCAGTTCGCCCATGGTCTGCGTGATCCGGGTCCGCATGGCCGTTCGGTCCGCGGGTGCCACCGTGATCCACGGTCGCCCATCCGCACCGGCCGTGCTGATCGCCAGGTAGCGCCCGTCGTCGGCCCGGTCGAACCACCTCGCCGCCAGCGCCCGCCGTCGTCGGCCGGACTCCCGCAGGTTGATCCCGATCTGCCCGCCCGCCCGATGGGTGCCGCTCATCAGCTCCCGCAGGTGCGGAGCCCGGTCCTTGGGCTCCCACGGGCTCGTCTCCTCGACAACCGCGCCCGCCAAGGCGTCCGCCGCCATCGGCTCCGGTCGCCACGCGCCAGGGGTGCCCACGGGCAGTTCGTCGAGGGCGGCCTCCACGAGCCGTTGGGGCGCGATCTCCTTCAGCGTCAGCGTGCCGCCCGCGTGCGGGTCGGGGCCGGGTTCCTGTCGCAACAGGACGGTCCGTCCGTCGGTGCGGGCGGTAATCACCCGCACCGGCGACTCCAGGTTCTCGCCCGCCAGCCACACCGAGTCGAGCCACTGCTCGGCGGAGGCGACCACGCGCAGCGCCCGTTCCAGGTCGGGATCGGGGGCACTGACGTGGAACAGTCCGCGGTCACGCAGGCTGTCGCGCACCCGCAGCGCGATGGACACGCGGTCGCGGTCGGTGCGGCCGAAGCTGGGGACCTGCAGCGGAAACGGGTAGTCGCCCAGGTTCAGCGTCTGCCAGATGTAGTCGAACTCGGTGGTGGTCAGCGACCACGGCTGCTCAGACACCGATGATCGGCCTCGCGCACGGCTCGTCCGAGGCGAACAGCCCGTCGTCCTTCTGTACGAACTTGGTCAAGCGTTCCTCATC
>NZ_JBOHGC010000476.1:0-26860 GCF_050699995.1 Actinokineospora sp.
GGTAGCGGAGCGCGTGCCGGTGCGTTCGCGGCGGAGTCCGCCGCACGGGGTATGGGCGGCGGGTCCGGCGCCGGTCGCGGCGGCGCGGGCATGGGCGCGGGCGGCATGGGCGGTGGCGGCGGACGCGGGCAGGGTGGCGAGGACGAGGAGCACACGCGCGCGTCGTTCCTGCAGGAGGCCGACCCCGATTCGCTGTTCGGCACCGACGAGATCACCGCGCCTCCCGTGATCGGCGGGTGACCGCCCGATGAGACCCCTGGCCGACCTGTCGCCGGTCGCGTTCGACGTGCTGTGGACCGACCTGAAACTGGGCATGGTGCCGTTCCCGCTGGAGATCCAGTCCGTCACCCTCGACGAACGCGCCCGCATCCGCGCGGCCGTGCACGCCGATCTCCGCGGGCGCGGGGTGTTCCACAACGGACGGCCCAGCCCCGCGCTGGAGGAAGCCCTGCGCCTGCTGTCCAGGCCCGCGGTGTCGATCAGTCTGATGACGCTGCATGACGACACCCCTGACAGGCCCTCCGGCGCGCTCGTCGCCGCCGCGGGCCGACAGGCGGTGCTGGCAGTGCAGCGGGAACGGTCGATCAGCCTCGCGGAGGTGCGGGACACGGCGATGGTCGGCTCGATCGTCGACCTGCTGCCACCCAACCGCCCTGGACCCGGCCGCTCGGTCACCGTGCCCGCCCCTGCCGCCGTTGGCGGGCACGACGCGCAACCCCAGGGCTACACCCGCACGATGACCGCGCAAGGCCAGCACCAAGCCGAGATGCGGCAACTGTCCGCGGTGATGGAACGCCCCATCCAGCGCGCGGGGATGATCAACCTCACTGTCCGCGACACGCAGAGCGGCGCACCGTCCGGCCTGACCTGGATCGACAACGACCAGGGCCGCTACACCCTCAGCGGCAAGATCGGCCCGGACGGCCGGATCTGGACCACCCTCACCCCGGCCGACAACCCCCGCCTGGCCACACGCCTGGCCGATCTCCTCAGCGCCGCCACCCGAACCTAGGCCGACATTCGCGAGTCGGCGGAGGTGGTGATCAAATCCGCCCAAGGCGCGCGAGCAGGACGGCGGAGGGCACCGGGTGGGCGCCGCGCCGCCGGACCGCGTCGGCCACCGCCCGGTCGGACGTGACGACGACGACTGGCCTGCCCTCGGGTTCCGCGGTGACCAACGCCTTGATCACGTCGTCGGCGAGGACACCGGGATCGCTGAACAGGACCCGGACCCCGCGCGGGGCGGCGACCGGCACGGCCACCACTCCCGCGCCGTCGAACACCAGGGTGACCTCCGCCGAGGTTCGCGCGGCGAGGGAGGCGAGCTGGCGGACCAGGCGGTCGCGCTGGTCGGCCAGGGAGAGTTCCGCGTAGCCGGTCTTGGTGACGTTGTACCCGTCGACGACCAGGTGCACCGAGGGCAGCGCGAGCAGCCGGTCGAGCGCGGCCGGGTCCTCGACCCGACCCGCCACGCCTTGGGCCGCCGTGGCGCCCCGGACAAGGTCCGCGGGCCGGGGACCGCCGCCGCCGAGGGCGAGTTCGCGGCGCAGGCCGGTGACGGCGCCGTCGAGGGTGTCCACGAGCAGGGCCAGGCGCACCTCGTCGGCTTGGCGGGCCTCACGGGCGGACTGCCGGGCGATGTCGGCGTCGGCCTCGGCGCGTTCGGCGCGGCCCCGCTCGGTCTCGACCCGGTCGCGTTCGCGGTCGCGCTGCTCGGTGAGCGCGGCGACCTGGGCGGCGCACTCGGTGCGGACCCGGTCGACCGCCGCCTGGGCGCTCTCGGCGGTGTCCTTGGCCTCCCGCAGCTTCACGCCCTGGTCGCGCAGACGCTTGCGCAGCCGCTCCACCTCGGCCTCGGCCTCGGCCCGCACCCGGTCGACCGCGCCCGCGGACTCGTCGAGCAGGGCCTGCACCCGGGCCAGGTCGGCTTCGACCTTCTGCAGCCGGGCGACGGCGGTGTCCCGCTCTGCCCGCAGGGATGTGTCCGAAGCGCGCCTGGAGACCAGCTCCAGGTAATGCACCGCGGATTCCTCGCCGAGCAGCACGGCGGCCGCGGCGACGCTGACCGGGTCGTTGCCCCCGAGGTCGAGCGCGGCGGGCTTGTTCTCCCGGCACCACTGCACGACGGCGGTCCGAAAGCCGACGACGTCGCGCAGTCCGGCGATGATGGCCGAACCGCCCAGCCGCGCCCGTTTGCTGGGCGCGAACCGGGCCACCGGGCGGACCATCTGCGGAATGTCGACCGGCGGCAGCGACCCGACCGCGTCGGCGCCGAGCTCGGCGATCCGGTTCCTGACCGCGTCGGGCAGGGTCGACCAGTCCACGGCCGCGTTTTCCGCGCCGTCCACGGTGGACGGTTCGGGGCCGGGGTCTTCCGGCTGGGGCGGCGTGGCCATTCGGTAAGGCTAGTGGCTGAGGCCGGGCGCGACGTGACGGCTCCTCGGCCGTGGGACGCGGCGGAAGTGTCGGTGGTGTGATCTAGCTTCGGCGGTGATGAGCACCGCATCCGCCACCCGCACCCAGCTCGCCTTCGACGAGCTGGGAACGCCACTGCGCGAGACCACCTTCGTCGTCTTCGACCTGGAGACGACGGGCGGCAGCGCGGAGACCGACGCGATCACCGAGTTCGGCGCCGTCAAGGTGCGCGGCGGCGAGGTGATCGGCGAGTTCGCCACCCTGGTCGACCCGGGCCGGGGCATCCCACCGGAGATCATCGCGCTGACCGGCATCACCGACGCCATGGTCTACACGGCGCCGAAGATCGAGGCGGTGCTGCCCGCGTTCCTGGAGTTCGCCGCCGGGTCGGTGCTGGTGGCGCACAACTCCGGCTTCGACGTCGGGTTCATCAAGGCGTCCTGCCGCAAGCTCGGCTACCGCTGGCCGAAACCCGCGGTCGTCTGCACGGTGCGGCTGGGTCGCCGAGTCCTGACCCGAGAGGAGGCGCCCAGCTGCCGCCTCTCCGCCCTGGCCGCACTGTTCCGCGCCGCGACGATGCCCAACCACCGAGCCCTGGCCGACGCCCGCGCGACAGTCGACGTGTTGCACGGCCTGCTGGAGCGGGTGGGCTCACTCGGCGTCCAGTCGCTGGAGGAACTGCTCGACTACCTGCCGGAGGTCACGGCCGCCCAGCGCCGCAAACGCACCCTCGCCGAGGACCTGCCGAACGAACCCGGCGTCTACCTGTTCAGAGGACCGTCCGAGGAAGTCCTGTACGTCGGCACCGCCTCAGACCTGAAACGGCGGGTCCGCCAGTACTTCACCGCGGGCGAGACTCGACGCAGGCTGCGGGAGATGGTCAGCCTCGCGGTCCGGGTCGACACGGTCACCTGCGCCCACCCACTGGAGGCGGAGGTACGGGAGCTGCGGCTGCTGTCGGCCCACAAGCCGGCGTACAACCGGCGGTCCAAGAACGCCCGGAATTCGTGGTGGATCACGCTGACGGAGGAACCGTTCCCCCGCCTCTCGATCGTCCGACGAGCGAGAGATGGCGCCCTGGGCCCGTTCCGCAGCAAGCGAATGGCCGACGAAGCCCTACTGGCTCTGCAGGACGCCACCGGCATTCGCCCTTGCACGGTAAGGATTCCCGCGAAGGCGGCCACCGGAAGCCCTTGCGCCCTGGCGGAACTGGACCGCTGCGGCGCACCGTGCGCGGGAAGGCAGACGGTCGAGCAATACAAAACCCTGGTCCACGCCGTGGACGCCTTGGTGGCAGGCAGACACCTGGACCCGTTGCGGCTCTTGGAATCCCGACTAGCCGCACTGTCCACCGAGGAACGATTCGAACAAGCGCGCACCGGCCGAGACAGAATGTCCACCCTTATCCGCGCCCTGGACCGAGGCCAACGACTCGCGGCCCTCGCATCGGTCGCCGAACTGGTCGCGGCCCGACCGGACTCGGCGGGCGGGTGGGAGTTCGCGGTAGTCCGCCACGGCCGACTCGCTTCGGCGGGGGTGGCCAGGCGAGGGGTGCAGCCGATGCCGGTCGTGGAGAACTTGGTGGCCTCGGCGGAAACAGTGATCCCCGGCGAGGGCCCACTGAGGGGAGCACCGGCCGAGGAGGTGGGCGTGGTCTTACGGTGGCTCGACCGCCCAGGAACCCGAATGGTCCGCTGCACCTCACCGTGGGCCGAACCCGCCGAATGCGCCGCGAGATGGCGCCCATGGCTGGACATCGCCGACCGCGCACGAGTCTCACTGGTGATCCGAGACTGATCCGCAAAGGTGACGGCGCGATCACCACTTGTCCGCGTCGCGGAGCACCACCGTCTCATCACCGAAGTCGTCATCGTCGCGAACGACAGGCCGCTTGGGTGCCGTGCTGTCGGCTTCGACGGGCTCCGGCACCGGAATCCTCTGCACCACCGCAGCGTCCCCACCAAGCGGCTGGAACGCCTGAGCCACCCCCACCGCCGCGCTCTGCCGAGCCTGCCGTGTCAGCGCGAGGATCTCCGAGGCCAACTCCGAAGCCGACTTCCGCAGAGCCGAGTCCTCCAGCTTGAGGTCCAAAAGGGCCCCGGAAGCCGCCACCGTCACCGTCACCGACTCGGACCGCTCGGTTGCCCCCGCGGCCTCGACGTGCGATTTGAACTCGGTCGCCTTCTGCTGCAGGTCCGCCACTTTCCGCTCGAAGTCCGCCAGCCACTCGTCCGGAGTCTGCACGTCTGTCTCCCCTGTCGTACGGTCGCCGTCGAGAGCCTAGTGTCTTCGGCGGCTAGGCTCAGGAGAACCGACAAGGGAGCGTCAGATGATCACCGCGATCGTGTTGATCCGGGCCGCGACGGACAGCATTCCCGAGACCGCTCAGGCGATCGCGGACATCGAGGGTGTCGCCGAGGTGTACTCGTGCGCGGGTGACGTCGACTTGGTCGCCATCGTCCGGGTCGCCCAGCACGAGGAGTTGGCGCAGCTGATTCCCGATGAGATCAGCAAGGTCGACGGTGTCCTCGACACCGACACCCACATCGCGTTCCGTTCGTACTCAAGCCGCGACACCGACGCCGCGTTCGACATCGGTGTCGACGAGGGCTAGAAGCGCCCGTCGAAGAGCATCCTGGCGACCTCGCTGACCGTTGTCCGGCCGTCTTCCTGGCCGCCGCGGCCCGCGAGGTTGTTCATGATCGCCACCGTGTAGCGCTCGTCCGGCCCGACGAAGCCCACGCTGTTCATCACCGAGCCGCCCTCCTCGTCCGACCAGCCCGCCTTCACCCCTGGCCGGGCCGCCGGGCCCGCGGCCCACAGGCCCCACTGCTGGTTGGGTCCGACGGTCCGCATCCGGTCGACGATCGCCCTGCGGTCGGCCGCGGGCAGGTCGGTCAGGACGTAGCTGATGAGCCGTTCCAGGTCGCTCGCCGTGCACTTCTGGAAACCCCAGTACGGGAACACCTTCCCGAAGCCTGGTTGCGGCTTCAGCGACGTCATGCCGAAGGCGGGGAAGGCATTGTTGAACGCCAGGTGGTCGCGGCCGCCGAACTTCGACCACAGTGCCGTCGCCGACTCGTCGTCGGAGCTGTGCAGCATCGCGTCGATCGCGCGGAGGTCCGCGGGCGACAGGTGGATCTTGCGTTCGCGCGAGCGCACGAACAGGTCGACGACCATCGCGAGTTTGATCGTGGACGCGGTCCACGTCAGGTCCTCGGCGTGCCCGTTGCGCCACACCGCGCCGGTGACGCGGTCGCGCACGACGATGCCGACTGTTCCCGGTCTGCCCGCCAGGTAGGTCTCCACGGCGGCGAAGCGGCCCTGGAAGTCACAGTCGAAACCGGTTTCGGGCAGGGGGCACGCGGCGTGCGCCGCCTGCACGTGGCTCGTCACGGGCAGTGTCTCCGGGGTGCTTGATCGGGCGGGTGCACAGGACAGTACGGCGGACACGGCGATTCCGCTCGCGACCCACCGCTGCCATCTTGAACGCGACCCCAGCACCGCGGCAGGCTACCGCGCGCCGCCTCCGAAGATCCCAGGAAACGAAAAGGGGCGGCACCCCTGATGAGGTGCCGCCCCTATTCGACTGACCTAGTGACTCTTCGGCTCTTCGGCCTTGGTCGCCTCGATCTCGGTGTGGCCGTTGTGCTGGGCAGCGCGGGCCCTGGCCAGTGCCGTGGTCTCCTCGACCGGGTCCGGCGTGAGCCAGGAACCGGCGACGGGCGCACCCGCGGAGCCGAGCTTGTTCATCTTCTTCGGCACCGCCGCGCCCTGGTACTCCAGCGGGATCGGGTGGCCGTGGTCGTCCACCGGGCCGAGCGGCTGGTGGATCTCGATGAACTCGCCGTGCGGCAGCCGCTTGATGATGCCGGTCTCGACACCGTGCTCCAGCACCTCGCGGTCCGAGCGCTGCAGGCCCAGGCAGATCCGGTAGGTGATGAAGTACGCCAGCGGCGGCAGCACGAGCAGGCCGATCCGGCCCATCCACGTCGTCGCGTTGAGCGAGATGTCGAACTTCTCGGCCAGCACGTCGTTCGCGGCCGACAGCAGCGACACCATGAAGTAGGTGATCGCCATTATGCCGAGGCTGGTGCGGACCGGGACGTCACGCGGACGCTGGAGCAGGTTGTGGTGCGCGTAGTCCTTGGTGAACCAGCGCTCGATCCACGGGTACGCCGCCGCGATGCCGCCGAGCAGCGGCAGACCCAGTTGGAACGGGAAGAACGCCGCCGGGATCGTGTAGTCCCCGAGATAGATCTCCCACGCGGGCCAGAGTCGGATCAACCCGTCGGTCCAGCCCATGTACCAGTCGGGCACCGTCCCCGCGGAGATGTGCGCCGCGTTGAACGGTCCGAAGTTCCAAATCGGGTTGATCTGGAACAGGCCACCCAGGGCCGCGGTGACGCCGACGACGACGGCCATGAACGCGCCGCCCTTGATCGCGAAGACCGGCATGATCCGGACGCCGACGACGTTGGTCTCCTTGCGCCGCACGCCCGGGAACTGGGTGTGCTTCTGATACCAGACCAGCGCGAGGTGGACGCCGATGAGCGCGAGCAGGATGCCCGGCAGCAGCAGGATGTGGACCGTGTAGAGGCGCGGCACGATGTCCTCGCCGGGGAACTCGCTGCCGAAGAGCAGCCAGTGCACCCAGGTGCCCACGACCGGCAGCGACAGCAGCAGGCCGGACATGATCCGCAGGCCCGCGCCGGAGAGCAGGTCGTCGGGGAGCGAGTAGCCCGCGAAGCCCTCGAACGCGCCGAGCAGGAACAGCAGCACGCCGATGACCCAGTTGACCTCACGCGGGCGCCGGAAGGCGCCGGTGAAGAACACCCGGAACATGTGGCAGACGATCGCCGCCATGAACAGCAGGGCCGCCCAGTGGTGGACCTGCCGGGCGAACAGGCCGCCGCGGACATCGAAGGTGATGATCAGCGTCGACTCGTAGGCCCGCGACATCTCCAGGCCACGCAGGTTGACGAACGAACCCTGGTAGACGACCTCCTGCATGGAGGGGTCGAAGAACAGCGCCAGGTAGGTGCCCGAGAGCAGCAGCACGATGAAGCTGTAGAGCGCGATCTCGCCAAGCAGGAACGACCAGTGCGTCGGGAAGACCTTGTTCATCTGGTGGCGCATGCCCTTGGCCAGGTGATAGCGGTCGTCCGCCCACTTGGCAGCTCCACCCGCGGCACGCGAGGCGGCTGAGTTGGCCTTGGTGGGAGATGTGATTGCGCTCATGACTTCCGCTCCCAGAATGCGGGCCCGACCGGCTCGATGAAATCGCTCCTGGCAATAAAGTAGCCGGTTTCCTCATCGACTTCGATGGGCAACTGGGCCAGCTTGCGGGTCGCGGGACCGAAAATGGGCTTGGCGTACGCCAACGCGTCGAACTGCGACTGGTGGCACGGGCACAGGATCCGGTTGGTCGCGTCCTCGTACAGCGAGGTCGGGCAGCCGAGGTGGCTGCAGATCTTCGTGTACGCGTAGTAGTCGCCGTAGTTGAAGTCTTCCTGGCCCTGGTGCTTGACGACCTTGCGGCCGTCCTCGGAGCGCAGGCGGATCAGCATGACCGGGTTGTCCGAGCGCTTGAGCGCCTTGGACAGCGCGTGGTGGTCCTCGCGCTCCGACTCGCGGAACGGGAACACCGTTTCCATCGAGCCCGCGGACAGGTCTTCGGGGCGGACCAGGGAGATCTCGTGCGCGTGGCCGGTGGCGCGGCGCAGGAAGACCTTCTCGCCCTGCTTCTCCTGCTTCCAGCCGGTGTGCCAGAGCGAGTCCTTGGAGTCGGTCTGCGCCCACGGGTCGCGGACCAGGCCGCCGATGGCGAACACGCCGATACCGAGGCCCATAGCACCCGCGCCGAGGCCTGCGGAACGCTTGATCAGCGAGCGGCGGGCGATGGTGGTGCGGTCACCCGCGTCGGCGAGCTCGGCGAGGATCGTCGCCTTGTCCAGTTCGGACGAGCCGCCGTCGCTGCGCTGCTGCACCGCGACCTCGTGCGGGACGAACTTCTTCATGTAGAGCAGCGCGCCGACACCCACACCCAGGACCGACAGGCCCAGGGTCGCGCCCAGCATCGGGGTGAACAGCGAGTACATGAGGTACCCGTCGGTGTTCGGCGCGACGTAGGCGTGCGGCCAGAACAAGAACACACCGATGAACGCGAACCCGGCGAGCGCCGCGATCAGGAACCACAGCGCGACGGCGCGCTCGGCGCGCTTCTCCGCGCGGGTGCCCTTGACCGGCCACGGGTCGGGGTATTCGACCAGTTCGACGCCGTCGAGCTTGGCGCCGAGCTTGACCAGGTCGTCCCGGGACATCTGGGCCAGCTCTTCGTCGCTGGGCAGGTCCTGGGGGGTGTTCGAACTCATGACTTCGCCCCAATCCAGAGGGTGATGCCGACCAGCGCCGCCATACCCACGATGAACGCGATCAGGCCTTCGGACTGCGGACCAAGGCCGCCGATCGGGTTTCCGCCGGGGTTGTTGTTCCCGTCGGTCACCGACTTCACGTAGGCGATGATGTCTTTCTTCTCAGCCGGGCTGAGCTGGCGGTCGGAGAACGTCGGCATGTTCTGCGGGCCGACGAGCATCGCCGCGTAGATCTCGGTCTCGCTCACACCGTCGAGCGACGGCGCGAACTTGCCCGAGGACAGCGCTCCGCCGCGGCCGGTGAAGTTGTGGCACGAGGCGCAGTTCAGCCGGAACAGCTCGCCACCGCGGGCGGGGTTGTCGCCGACGAGCTTCTCGCCCGACTCCTCGGGCAGCAGGGTGCCGCCGCCCTTGGACTGGACGAACGCCATCAGGGCGTCGATCTCCTCTGGGGTCAGCTTCGCGGGCTTGCGCTCGATCTGCGCTTCCTGACGCGTCGCGGGCATCCGCCCGGTCGCGGTCTGGAAGTACACCGACGCCTCGCCCACACCGATGAGGCTGGGACCGCGGTCGGTCACGCCCTCGAGGTTGGCGCCGTGGCAGCTGATGCAGGTGTTGTTGTAGATCTGCTCGCCCTTGCGCAGCGCGGCCGGGTCGCCCTGGGCCTGTGCGACCTGCGGCTGCGGCGCGAACGCCGAGTACAGCAGGCCGAGCGTCATCAGCGCCATGCCGAGCGCCAGCAGGCCCGCGACGCGCCTGCGGCCCTTGGTGTGGCTCCGTTGTTTCTTGGTCATTTAAGCGGCAACCCTTGCTGTCAGTGCGGGCCGGGCGAAGCTGTGGTGGTAGGCGGCCATCACGGCACCAGGTAGATGACCGCGAACAGTCCGATCCACACGATGTCGACGAAGTGCCAGTAGTACGAGACCACGATCGCCGATGTGGCCTGGGCCGGGGTGAACTTGCTCAGCCGCGTCCTGATCAGCAGGTACACGAACGCGACGAGACCGCCGATGACGTGCAGGCCGTGGAACCCGGTGGTCAGGAAGAACACGGTGCCGAACCCGCCCGAGGGGATGGTGACACCCTCGTGCACGAGCTGAACGTACTCGTAGGCCTGGCCGCCGACGAAGATCGCACCCATGATCAGCGTCAGGATGTACCACCGGCGCAGGCCGAACACGTCGCCCCGCTCGGCGGCGAACACGCCGAGCTGACAGGTGAACGACGACGCCACCAGGATGATGGTGAACGGCAGCGCGAAGGGCAGGTTCAGGTGGATCGGCTCACCGCCCGCCTCGAGGGGCGGGGGCCAGTGTCCGGTCGCGTTCTGCGCCTTGACGGTGAAGAACATCGCGAACAGGCCGGCGAAGAACATGAGCTCGCTGGACAGCCACACGATGGTGCCGACGCTGACCATGTTCGGCCGGTTCAGCGAATGCACACGCTGACCAATGGAGGGCGCTGCTGTTGTCACGCGACGCATTATGTCGTGCGTGTGACCGCGATGCCGTATCGGGTCCACGGCGGGTCGCACGTCGTGCCGGTCACACCTTGACGATCGTGGGCGAGCATGCCCCCCGACCGGCGAACCTTCGGCCGTTCGGCCGGACAACCGCACGTCGGGCCCCACTTGGACGCCTTGGCCCAGGCCCGGACGTGAGACCGATAACATCGTGTCCACCAGCACCTGGCCTAGCGAAGGACCCCAGCGCATGAGCACGCAGCCACTGAAGATCCTGGTGTTCAGCCACCGCCCCGAGGTCCGGGAGACCATCGTCACAGCCATCGGCCGACGTCCGGCCGCGGATATCGGCCGCGTCGCCTATATCGAGGTCGGCACGGTGGCCGAGGTGCTGATGGAGATGGACGGCGGTGACATCGCTCTCGCGATCCTCGACGGTGAGTCGCAGCCGACCGGCGGCATCGGTTTGTGCCGTCAGCTCAAGAACGAGATCGATGAGTGCCCGCCGATCGTCATCGCGGTGCGCCGCAAGGACGACCGGTGGCTGGCCACGTGGTCGCAGGCCGACGCGGTGGTCGTGCACCCGCTCGACCCGCTGACCGCCGCCGAGACGGTCGCCGACGTGCTGCGGTCGAAGCGCCTTCCCGTCGCGCGTGGCTGACATGACCGACCGAACCTGGCCCCGCCTGCTCAACCAGCTGATCGACCGGGTTGACCTCGCCGCCGAGGACACCACCTGGGCGATGAACGAGATCATGTCCGGCAGCGCGACCCCGTCGCAGATCGCCGGGTTCGCGATCGGCCTGCGCGCCAAGGGCGAGACGGCCGCGGAGATCGCGGGCATGGCCGAGGGCATGCTGGCGCACGCCAAGCTCGTCCATGTCGGGGGCAACGCCGTCGACGTGGTCGGCACCGGCGGCGACCAGGCCCACACGGTGAACATCTCCACGATGAGCGCCTTGGTGACCGCCGCGGCGGGCGTGCCGGTGGCCAAGCACGGCAACCGCTCGGCGTCCTCGCAGTGCGGCACCGCCGACGTCCTCGAAGAGCTCGGCGTGGCGATCGAACTGTCCCCCGACGCCGTCGCCACCTGTGTGCGCGAGGTCGGCATCGGGTTCTGCTTCGCTCCCGCGTTCCACCCGGCGCTCCGGTTCGCCGGCCCGACCCGGCGCGAGCTGGGAGTGCCCACGGCGTTCAACGTGCTGGGGCCGCTGACGAACCCGGCCCAGCCGACCGCGGGCCTGGTGGGCTGCGCGAACGCCCGGATGGCGCCGATCGTGGCCGAGGTGTTCGCGCGGCGCGGCGCGAGCGTGCTGGTCGTGCGCGGCGACGACAACCTCGACGAGATCACCACGACCACCACCACCTCGGTGTGGGTGGTCAGCGGCGGCAAGGTCCGCGAGGACCGGATCGACCCGGCGAAGGTGGGGATCCAGGCCGCCGAGCCGCAGGATCTGCGCGGCGGCGACGCCACGTACAACGCCCAGGTGATCCGGGATCTGGTGGCCGGGAAGACCGGCCCGGTCCGTGACGCTGTGGTGCTCAACGCCGCGGGCGCCATCGCTGCGTTCCGCGGGCTTTCCGCCGATGTGCACGCCGACTTGGAGGCCGCCCTCGGGCAGGCCACGCTCGCCCTGGACTCCGGCGCGGCGAGCACTCTGCTGGACCGCTGGACCGTGCGGTCCACGGAGCTGGCGGGCTGACTCGACGAAGCCCGTGCGCGCAGTGCGCACGGGCTTCGTCTTTGTAGCGGTAGGTCAGGTGAAGATGCTGACGCCGCCGGGTCCGATGAGCAGGCCGAGCACGATCAGTAGCGCGCCGTAGAGCATCTGTCCACGAATCAGGGTGACAACACCACCGATCACGAGCACCACGGCGATGATCCATAACAGGGTTGTCATGACTTCTACCTCCTCAGCGCCGGGATGCCCATCGGCCGAGGTAGTCAAACCTTCTACCTCCTAGTCACTGAGTGCTTCCGGGTTGAGCAGCGCCCGCGGCCTGGTTCCCGCGAGACCGTCGAGCAGGTTCTCCACCGCCAGCAGGCCCATCGCCGCCCTGGTCTGCACGGTGGCGCTGCCCAGGTGCGGGACGATCGTGACCGCGCCCAAGTCGAGCAGTGACTCCTCGACGATCGGCTCACGCTCGAACACGTCGAGGCCCGCGCCGAAGATCTCGCCCGCGCGAACCGCGTCGGCCAGCGCCTTCTCGTCCACGACGGGGCCACGGGCGGTGTTCACCAGCACGGCCGACGGCTTCATCCTGGCGAAGACTTCGGCGTTGAACAGGTGCCGCGTCGCCGGGGTCAGCGGGCAGTGGACCGAAATCACGTCGGACTCGGCCACCAGCTGGTCGAACGTGCGCAGCTCGGCCTTGAGCTCCCCCTCGATGTCCGCGGGCAGCGGACGCGAGTTGTGGTAGACCACCCGCATCCCGAAGCCGAGCGCGCGGCGGGCCGTGGCCTGGCCGATGCGGCCGCAGCCGACGATGCCGATGGTTCGGCCGTAGAGCTCTTGGCCGAGCATCATCCGCGGATCCCAGATCCACTCTTCGCGCGAACGCAGGAACCGGTCCCCCTCAGCGACCCGGCGCACACAGGACAGGATCAGCGCCCAGGCCAGGTCGGCGGTGGCCTCGGTCAGCACATCCGGGGTGTTGGTCACCAGGATGCCCCGACGCGTGCACTCGGGGATGTCGATGTTGTCGACACCCACCGCGTAGTTGGCCACGACCTTGAGCTGCGGGCCCGCCGCGTCGAGGAGTTCGGCGTCGACCTTCTCCGTGAGCAGGGTCAGCAGCCCGTCCTTGCCCTTGACCCGGCGCAGCAGCTCTGAGCGCGGGATGGCCGTCGGCGGACCCTCGTAGAGGTCCACGGCACAGGTCCCGTCCAGGGCCGCCATGGCCTCGTCGACGAGCCTTCGGGTGAGCAGGATCTCCGAGTCAGCCATGGGCGACCTCTCCGGCGAGTTCGGCGAAGGCGGCGAGCGCGGCGCGGATGTTCTCCGGCGAGTTGGCGTAGGAGAACCGCAGGTAGCCCTCACCATAAGCGCCGAACGCGGTTCCCGGCAGCGCCGCGACGCCCGCCTTGTTGAGCAGCAGGTCCGACAGCTCGCCCGAGGACTTGCCCAGGCCGGTGATGTTGGGGAACGCGTAGAACGCGCCGCCCGGCCGGACGCAGGACACACCGGGGATGGCGTTGAGGCCGTCGACGATGATGTCGGCCCGCTCGGCGAAGGCGGCCTTCATCCTGGCGACCTCGTCCCACGGGCCGTCAAGGGCGGCCACGGCCGCGTGCTGGCTGAACGCCGACGTGCAGGACACCGAGTTGATGACGAGCCTGCTGATCGGCTCGACCAGCTTCTCCGGGAACACCCCGAAGCCGAGCCGCCAGCCGGTCATGGCGAAGGTCTTCGACCAGCCGTCGAGCAGGATCGTCCGCTCGGCCATGCCGGGCACGCTCAGCACGCTGCGGTGCTCGCCGTCGTACTGCAGCGCCCAGTACACCTCGTCGGTGAGGACGATCAGGTCACGCTCGATGGCGATCTTGGCGATGGCCTCGATCTGCTCCTGCGAGAGCGAGCTGCCGCACGGGTTGTGCGGGGAGTTGAGGATGAGCAGCTTGGTCCGGTCGGTCACCAGCGACGCGAGTTCGTCGGGGTCGATGGTGAAGTTGTTGGACTCGCGCAGCGGGATCGGCACCGGGGTGGCGCCCGCGAACGACGTGATCGAGGCGTACATCGGGAAGCCGGGGTCCGGGTAGATGACCTCGTCGCCCTCCTCGCACAGCGCCATGATCGCGAAGAACATGATCGGCTTCGCGCCGGGCGTGATGATCACCCGGTCCGGCGTGGTGGTGAGCCTGCCCGTGCGCTCGAGGAAATCGGCGACCGAGGTGCGGAGTTCGGGAATTCCGGGCGCGGCCACGTAATGCGTGTGCCCTTTGCTCAGCGCTTCCTGAGCGGCGCTCTCGATGTGCGCCGGGGTGTCGAAATCGGGCTCGCCGATCTCCATGTGGATGATCTGACGGCCGGTCTTCTCCAGGACTTTCGCCTTGGCGAGCACCTCGAACGCCGACTCGGTGCCGAGACGCTCCATTCGACGGGCAAGTTTCACGAACGCTCCTTCTGCTGGCTGCCACCGGGGGTTCTCCACGAGGGCAGGGACAGGTCAGCGCGATCGTGCCAGGTTTGCGGCGTCGGGCGTATCGACCGAGAAGGTGTCCTCGCGAATTGGGGGAATAAGCACAGGCCTATTCACCCGATCAGCGGAGATACCGTGAATTACGAAAGGTCTGTTAAAAGTTAAACGCCGCCGAGACGAGATCTCGGCGGCGTTCAAGCGTATTGCGCAGCTCAGTCGTGCTCGGGCCTGGTGTGGTACTCGAAGACCAGCCCGCCGATGGTGAGCAGGACGAGGACGATCGCGATCACGAGGAGCCAGATCTGCCAGAACGCCATCGCGACACCGGTCAGCGCCGCGGAGGCAGCCAGGGCGACCGGCCAATAGCTGCCGGGGCTGAAGAAGCCCAGCTCGCCCGCGCCGTCGCTGACCTCGGCTTCGGGGTTGTCCTCGGGCCGCTGGGTGATCCGGCGTGCCACGAAGTGGAAGTACGAACCGATGATCAGCGACAGGCCGCCGGTCAGGATCAGGCCGACCGTGCCCACCGGCTCCTTCGCCCACACGCCATAGAGGATGGCGGAGAGAAAGAAGAAGATGGTCGTGACGTCGAAGAGCCTGGCTTCGACCTTCATGCTGTCCTCACATTCACCTGACGACCGTTGATTCCGCTGTCCGGTCCCGGCCTCAGCCGGAACCCTTGCGCGCAGTGCGGTCGGTGTTGAACGGCGACGTGGTCACCGCGTGCGGCGTGCACAGCTCGCCGCAGTTCATCTGGGCCAGCGCCTCGGCCGTGGTGTAGCCCTTGCCTGTCTTCGGGTTCACCTTGGTGCGCAGCGCCATGTACTGGTCGAACAGCTCCGGCGTGATGGCCCGGATCTCGAAGTTCATCGCCGAGTGGTACGTGCCGCACAGCTCGGCGCAGCGGCCGACGAACGACCCGGTCCGGTCGATCTCGTTCTGGAACGTCGAGTCCTGGTTGTTCTTGTCCGGGTGCGGGAAGGCGTCCCGCTTGAACAGGAACTCCGGGATGAAGAAGGAGTGGATGACGTCGGTCGCGCGGAGATTGTAGTGGATCTTCTTGTTGATCGGGAGGACCAACAGCGGGATCTCCGTCGAGCTGCCGATCGTGCGGACGGTCGTGTCACCCGGCGCGGCGGGGACGTCGAGGGCGCCCTTGGTGTTGATGTACGACTTGTGGTCGAACTCCCAGTTCCACTGGAAGGCAACGACGTCGACGGTCACGTCCGGCTTGTCGGTCTCGGCCTGGACGTAGTTCTGGGTGGTCGCGGTGAAGTAGAACAGCACGACGACGATGACCACGGGGATCGCGGTGTAGATGATCTCCAACACGTGGTTGTACTGGAACTGCCGGGGCAGCTTGTCCCCGCGCTTGCGGTGGGCGATGACCGGCCACAGCATCAGCGCCCAGGTCAGCACGCCGATCACCAGCGAGGCGATGACCGACCAGGTCCAGAAGTCGCGCATGCGGTGCGCCTGTGGGGTGACGCCCTCCGGCCAGCCGAAGCGCAGCACCTCGTCGGTGGAGCAGCCGCTGGCGGCGAGGACGACCAACACGGCGAGACCGGCGACCTTGGCCAGCCGTGTCACCGACGTGCGGTTCCGGTGCTTTTCCGCACCGGAGGCCATGGGTGTGCCCACTGCTCGACTCCTCCTATTGCGATCCTCGCCGGTTCCGGGGAACCCGCGCGGGAAGGCGATCTCGTACCCATGCCCGATTTCGGCGCTCCCACCCCGCTGGGCAGGGAGGAACAGCGCTCTGTCGAGCACTGCGGAGCCTAGCCCAGCGACCCACGCCACACCCCCGGAGGGTGAGCGCTATGTCGGTCACACTCCGCGCGGCGCGGTGGATTCGCGCACCGGCATACTGACCACTCCCCCGCGATACTCCGGCTCGATACGAGAGGTGCGCGAGAAGCGTGTGCGGTCTGCTTGGTCTGGTTTGTCCTTCTGAGATGGATGCCGTGGCTGCGCGGTCGGCTGTGGGCGCCGCGATGCGCTGCCAACGGCACCGTGGGCCCGATGAGAGCGGGACGTGGACGGGGGGAGAGGCGGTCTTCGGCTTCAACCGGCTCTCGATGATCGACATCGAGCACTCCCACCAGCCGCTTCCGTGGGGTCCGCCCGAGTCGCCGGAGCGGTACACGCTGCTCTTCAACGGCGAGATCTACAACTACCTCGAGCTGCGGGCGGAGCTGACCCAGCGCTTCGGCGCCCGGTTCACCACCGACGGCGACTCCGAGACGATCGTCGCCGCCTACCACTACCTGGGCGAAGAGGCCGTCACCCGGCTGCGCGGCATGTTCGCGTTCCTCATCTGGGACGGGCAGAAGCAGGTGCTCTTCGGCGCCCGCGACCCGTTCGGTATCAAGCCGCTGTTCTACGCGGCGGGCCCCGGCGGCGTGGCGTTCTCCAGTGAGAAGAAGTCGATCCTGGAGCTCACCGGCCTGATCGGCGTCAACCAGGAACTCGACCGCCGCGCCCTGCAGCACTACCTGACGCTGCAGTACGTGCCGGAGCCCGCGACGCTGCACACCAAGATCCACCGCATCGAGTCGGGCACGTCGTTCACGCTGACGCCCGGCGAGGAGCCGGTGACGAAGCGCTACTGGGCGCCGCGGTTCACCCCGAAGCCGGTGCACGGCCCCGCCGACGCCGAGGCGCTGTACTCGCGCATCGCCGATGTGATGAGCGACTCGGTCCGCATGCACATGCGCGCCGACGTGACCGTGGGCTCCTTCCTCTCCGGCGGCATCGACTCGACCGCGATCGCCGCGCTGGCCCGCGAGCACAACCCGGACCTGATCACCTTCACCACCGGGTTCGAGCGCCAGGGCTACTCCGAGATCGACGTGGCCGCCGAGTCGGCCGCCGCGATCGGGGTCAAGCACGTGGTGAAGACGGTCTCCGCGCAGGAGATGATGGACGCGCTGCCGCTGATCGTCTGGTACCTCGACGACCCGGTGGCCGACCCGGCGCTGGTCCCGCTGTGGTTCATCGCCCGCGAGGCCCGCAAGCACGTCAAGGTCGTGCTGTCCGGCGAAGGCGCCGACGAGCTGTTCGGCGGCTACACGATCTACCGCGAGCCGATCTCCCTGGCGCCGTTCGAGCGCGTCCCGGGCACCCTGCGGCGGGTCATGGGGAAGGTCTCCACAAAGATCCCCGAGGGCACCCGAGGCAAGGACCTGCTGCGTCGTGGTGCGCTGTCGCTCGAGGAGCGCTACTACGGCAACGCGCGGATCTTCCGGGACGACCAGTTGGAGAAGGTCCTGCGCACCTTCAACCCGGCGGTGAGCCACAAGGACATCACCGCGGGCCCGTACCGCGACTCGGTGAGCTGGGACCCGGTGACCCGCATGCAGCACGTCGACCTCTACACGTGGCTGCGCGGCGACATCCTGGTCAAGGCCGACAAGATGACCATGGCCAACAGCCTC
This sequence comes from Actinokineospora sp., assembly GCF_050699995.1. Taxonomy (GTDB): domain Bacteria; phylum Actinomycetota; class Actinomycetes; order Mycobacteriales; family Pseudonocardiaceae; genus Actinokineospora. The sequence goes on from NZ_JBOHGC010000476.1 coordinate 17,826, forward strand.
GAGCTGCGGGTGCCGTTCCTGGACCCCGAGGTGTTCAAGATCGCCGCCCAGGTGCCGCTGGAGCAGAAGATCACCCGCGAGACCACCAAGTTCGCCCTCCGCCAGTCGCTGCGAAAGGTGGTCCCGGCGCACGTGCTGAACCGCCGCAAGCTCGGCTTCCCGGTGCCGATCCGGCTGTGGCTGCGCGAGGAGATGTACGAGTGGGCCCGTGACATCGTGATGACGTCGCAGACCGACGCCCTGATCGACAAGAACGCGGTCCTGCGCCTGCTGGAGGAGCACAAGTCGGGCACCCTCGACCACAGCCGCCGCATCTGGGCGCTGCTGGTGTTCATGCTGTGGCACGGCATCTTCATCGAGCGCCGGATCGCCCCCGTCATCCCGGAGCCGCACTACCCGGTGAAGCTCTAGCGACACCGCCCCCGCGCGACAACAAAACCCCCACCCACCACGGGGGGCTGCCCTTGGCCAGTCTATCGGTGGGTGGGGGTTTTGCGGTCGGTGTGCGGATTCCTGTGGATGGTTCGGCTGGACTGTGGACAACCCGCTTGCGCGGGCCCGGTGGGCGACGTCAGGCGCTCAAGCGTCCTGGGTCGGTCGCGGTTTGGGTGATCAAGTCCTCAAGGGACAGTCCCACCGCGGTCGCGATCGCCGCCACCGTGAAGAAGGCGGGAGTGGGCACCCGGCCGCGCTCGATCTTGCGCAGGGTCTCCACCGAGATACCCGCGTCCGCCGCGACCTCCACCATGCTGCGGCCCGCCCGCGCGTCGCGCAGAATCCGGCCCAGGAGTTCGCCTCGGTCACGCTCGAACGGCGTCAGGGGTGGTCGCACCATACCGTCATACTAATACCGGTATAGTTATCCGCATGATCGAGCTGAAGACCCCCGCGGAACTGGACGCCATGCGAGCCGCGGGGAAGGTGGTGTCGGCCGCGCTGGCCGCCGTCCGCGAGGCCGCGGCGGTGGGCGTGCGGCTGCTCGACCTCGACGAGGTCGCCAGGGCCGTGCTGGCCGAACACGGGGCGAAATCGTCGTTCCTGGACTACCACCCGCACTTCGCGCCCACGCCGTTCCCGGCCGTGATCTGCGCATCCGTCAACGACGTGATCGTCCACGGCATCCCCGACGGCTACCGGCTCGGCGACGGTGACCTGGTCAGCGTCGACTTCGGCGCCAACATCGACGGCTGGCACGGCGACTCGGCAGTCTCCTTCGTCGTCGGCGAGGCCGATCCGGCCGACCTCGACCTCATCCGGACCACCAACGAGGCGCTCCAGGCCGCGGTCCGGGTCGCCGTGCCCGGTCGCAGGCTCGGCGACATCGCCCACGCCATCGGCGCCATCGGCCGCGCGGCGGGCTACGGCATCCCGGAGGACTTCGGCGGACACGGCATCGGCCGGGCGATGCACGAGCCGCCGAGCGTGCCCAACGACGGCGACCCCGGCCGCGGCATGACCCTGCGCGCGGGCATGGTGCTGGCCATCGAGCCGATGTTCCACGCGGGCGGCAAGGACTCTTACCGCGTCGCCCCGGACGGCTGGGCGCTGCGCACCACCGACGGCAGCCGCGCCGCGCACACCGAACACACCGTCGCCATCACCGGCGACGGCCCACGAATCCTCACCGCCTGACTCTGTCCCAGAAAGCAATCCGTCCCCGACACGTCACGAGTCGGGGACGGATTGCGTGCGGTGATGAGTCAGCCCGGAAGCACGGCGCCGATCTCGGCCGCGGCCTCGGGGCCGAACGCGCCGCCGATGCGGGTGAGCGCCTCGGCCTTGTCGAAGGTCCACTCCTGCGGGCCGACGGTCTCCAGCACCAGCACGGCGATGAACGACCCGAGCTGGGCCGACCGCTCAAGGCTGAGCCCCTGGGTCAGGCCCGCCAGGAAGCCCGCGCGGAAGCCGTCGCCGACGCCGGTCGGGTCGGCCTTGGCCGTCTCGGGCACGGCGCTGACGTGCAGCACGGAGCCGTCCGAGCCGACGATCTCCACGCCCTTCTCGCCGAGGGTGGTGATGCGCATGCCGACGCGGGACATGATCTCCGCCTCGGACCAGCCGGTCTTCTGCCGCAGCAGTTCCCACTCGTAGTCGTTGGTGAACAGGTAGTCGGCGCCGTCGATGAAGGTCTTGAGCTGCTCGCCGTTCATCCACGCCGTCTGCTGCGACGGGTCGACGCCGAAGGTGTAGCCGCGGGTGCGGCACTCCTCGGCGTGGCGCTGCATGCCCTCGGGGTCGTCCGGGCTGATCAGGACCAGGTCGAGGCCCCCGGCCCGCTCGGCGACCGGGAGCAGCTCGATGAGCCGGGACTCCGACATGGCGCCCGCGTAGAACGACGCGATCTGGCACATGTCGTCGTCGGTGGTGCAGACGAAGCGCGCGGTGTGCGCGACCTCGGAGACCCGCACGCCGGAACAGTCGACGCCGTGGCGCTCAAGCCAGGAACGGTAGTCGGCGAAGTCGTCGCCGACGGCGCCGACGAGGATCGGCGAGCAGCCCAGGACGCCCATGCCGAAGGCGATGTTGGCGCCGATGCCGCCGCGGCGCACGACCAGGTCGTCGACGAGGAAGCTCAGTGAGATCCGGTGCAGCTGCTCCGCGACGAGCTGCTCGGCGAACCTCCCGGGAAAGTGCATGAGGTGATCGGTCGCGATGCTTCCGGTGACGGCAACGGGCACGAGGCCTTCTCCCTGTCGGCTGGTCGACTTCGGTGTCGACATCGGTGGCGCGATCTGGTCGATGCCACTCGCTCGGGTGGCATTTGGTCACCGTTGAACACTACCGGTTAGTACCTCTGTGCCGGACCCGTCAACGTGCCTAACGTCGGGTTCGTGAGCACACCCGACCCGGACACCATGGACGAGCTGATCGCCGACTGCGCGGCCATCCCGTCCTCGTTGATGGCCGACCCGGCGGTCATCCCCAGGTCCCGCGCGGCGCACTGGTCTGTGGACGAGAAAACCGCCGCACAGGTCGCGGAACTGGACGAGTACGTCTAGAACACCAGAGCACCCGCAACAAGGCCGCAATCCAGCAAAGAGGGCCACGATCAGTGCGATCGTGGCCCTCTTTGTGTGTCAGATCAGTGGAAGCTGTCGCCGCAGGCGCAGCTGCCGCCGGCGTTGGGGTTCTCGATGGTGAAGCCCTGCTTCTCGATCGTGTCGACGAAGTCGATGACGGCACCCTGGACGTACGGGGCGCTCATCCGGTCGACCGCGACCTTGATGCCGCCGAACTCACGCAGCAGGTCGCCGTCGAGCGAGCGCTCGTCGAAGAACAGCTGGTAGCGCAGGCCCGCACAGCCGCCCGGCTGCACGGCGATGCGCAGGTGCATGTCGTCGCGGCCTTCCTGCTCGAGCAGGGCCTTGGCCTTCGCCGCGGCGGCGTCCGTCAGCTCCACACCGTGGGTGGTGGCCGCTTCGGCGGTGTTCTCCTGAGCGGTCGTCATCGTTCTCCCTAAGTCAGGTTCCTCGCGGGAGCGAAGTCCCACGCGGGCGGTACACCCGGCACCAACAAGGGTACGTGCCGATTTGTTCCACCCTCCATGATGTCACAGTGGGTGGCCGGGCCCGGTGCGGTCAGCGCCACTGCTTGGCCACGTGCTCGGCCAGTTCGGCGAGCGTTCCGCCCGGGTCGGACATGGAGCGCTTCACCGATCCGACGTGCTCGGAGACCGAGTACGCGGCTTCGATCCCGGCCGCGGCGGCCTGTTTGCGGCCGACCGCGACCTGCCCGGCGAGCGCGAGGCAGGGCACGCCGTGGGCGGCGGCGACGCCGGACACGCTGGTCACGAGCTTGCCGCGCAGTGACTGCCAGTCGAAGCTGCCTTCGCCGGTGACGACGAGCTGGGACTGCCCGATCACGCTGCCGAGGTTGGTCGCGCCGCTGACGAGGTTCGCGCCGGAGACCGACTCGCAGCCCAGGGTCAGCAGGGCGAAGCCGAGGCCGCCCGCGGCGCCCGCGCCTGGAGTGTCGCGCTCATCACGTCCCGTTCGGGCGGAGACCACGTCGGCCCAGGCCGTGAGTGCGCGTTCGAGCCGCTCGACGGCGGCCGGGTCGGCACCCTTCTGCGGGCCGAAGGTCACGGCGGCGCCGTGCGGGCCAAGGAGCGGGTTCTCCACGTCGGACGCGGCGATGAGGAGCGCGCGCCCGAGGTCCGCGGCGCCTTCGAGCCGCACGCACTCGGCGAGCGACTCCACCGGGTTGCCGTCCTTGTCGACGGCGACGAGGCCGAGGGCGGCGAGCGCGCCCGAACCGCCATCGGTCGTGGCGGACCCGCCGAGTCCGATGGCGATCTCGTGGGCGCCCAGGTCCCGTGCGGCGGCGATCAGCTCTCCGACGCCCCGGGTGGTGGCCCGTTCACACATCTCGGCCCGCTGTTCGCGCGGGACCAGGTGCAGGCCCGCGGCCTCCGCGGACTCGATGTAGGCGACCCCGGCGTGCATCAGCCACTTCGCTTCGACGGGGGTGCCCAAGGGACCGGTGACGACGGTGCGGTGCAGGACTCCGCCGATGGCTGTGTGCAGCACATCGACGAAGCCGGGGCCCCCGTCGGCCAGCGGTCGGAGGATGAGTTCGTGCTCTGGTGCGCCGCGTCGCCACCCGGTGGCGATGGCGTCCGCGGCCTGCGCGGCGGTGAGGGTGCCGCCGAAGCAGTCCGGGGCGATGACGACTCGCATGAGCCGCAGCGTAGCGATCAACGGCACTGTCCTACCCTTGTCGCTGTGAGGTTCCTTCGCCGTAACTCAGCAGACAGCACCGACTCGCAGGTCGAGGAGGCTGCCGTCGCCGTCGGCGAGGACGCCCCCAAGGCCCACACGCCGGGCAAGGGCAGGCCGACCCCGAAGCGCCGCGAGGCCGAAGCGCGCAGGCGCGGGCCGGTCGCGCCGCCGCCGAAGACCACGCGCGAGGCGATGAAGCGCGCGCGCGGCAACAAGGAGGAGCGCAAGGCGCTCGCCGCCAAGCGCAAGGAGCAGCGCCTCGAAGGCCGCAGGCGGATGCTCGAGGGCGACGAGAAGTACCTGATGCCGCGCGACCGCGGGCCGGTCAAGGCCTACGTGCGCGACCTGGTCGACTCCAAGCGCAACCTGCTCGGGCTGTTCATGCCGCTCGCGGGTGTGGTGATCGTGTCGATGGTCGTGCCGTCGCTGGCGGTGCAGCAGTACGCGACCCTGGCCTCGCTGGCGATGCTGATCATGATGGTGATCGAGGCCGTCATCAACGGCCGCCGCATCACCCGCCTGGTCCGCGCGAAGTTCCCCAAGGAGAACATCCGCGGCGCCTCGATCGGCTGGTACGCCTTCGTGCGCGCCACCCAGATCCGCAAGCTCCGCGCCCCGAAGCCGCGGGTCGGCCCGGGCGACCCCATCAGCTGATTTCTCGCAAGACGTGATCGGCCGATTCTCACTAGTGTCGAGGACATGGAGTTTCGTCGACTTGGCCGTAGCGGCCTCAATGTCAGTGAGATCTCGTACGGCAACTGGCTGACCCACGGGTCCCAAGTGGAGGAAGACGCCGCGCACGCGTGTGTGCGGGCGGCCCTCGACTCGGGCATCACCACGTTCGACACCGCTGACGTGTACGCGAACACGAAGGCGGAGTCGGTTCTCGGTCGCGCGCTCAAGGGCGAGCGCCGCGAGGGGCTGGAGATCTTCACCAAGGTCTTCTGGCCGACCGGCCCCGGCGGTCCCAACGACAAAGGCTTGGGCCGCAAGCACATCATGGAGTCCGCGCACGCCTCGCTGCGCAGGCTCGAGACCGACTACGTCGACCTCTACCAGGCCCACCGGTACGACCGGACCGTGCCGCTGGAGGAGACGATGCTCGCCTTCGCCGACCTGGTGCGGCAGGGCAAGGTCCTCTACATCGGCGTTTCCGAGTGGACCGCCGAGCAGATCACCCGCGGTGCGGCGCTCGCCCGTGAGCTAAACGTCCCGCTGATCTCCAGCCAGCCGCAGTACTCGATGCTGTGGCGGGTCATCGAGGAGCAGGTCGTGCCCGCGTGCGAGCGGGAGGGGATCTCGCAGATCGTCTGGTCGCCGATCGCCCAGGGCGTGCTCACCGGCAAGTACAAGCCGGGCGCCGAACTGCCCGCCGGGTCGCGCGCGACCGACGAGTCCGGCGGCAAGAACATGATCTCCCGCTGGCTGCGCGACGACGTCCTCACCGCCGTGCAGAACCTGGAGCCGCTGGCGAAGGAAGCGGTCCTCTCCCTGGCCCAGTTCGCGGTGGCGTGGGTCCTGCAGAACCCGAACGTGGCGTCGGCGATCATCGGCGCGTCGCGGCCGGAGCAGGTCACCGAGAACGTCAAGGCGGCCGGGGTCAAGCTCGACGCCGACCTGTTGGCCAAGATCGACGACGTGCTCGAGGGCGTGATCGAGCGTGACCCCCGCCTGACCATGACTCCCTGAGCGGGAAACCCCCTGAGTCAGGCGGGTGGGTGCAGGCTCATCGGGCCGTAGATCTCGATGTTGCCCTCCACCAGGTAGACCTGATCGACCCCGAGGTCGAGGAGTTGCGGCCAGGTCGCGCTGAACCACTCCTCGGCCTCGGCCTGGCCGTCGAAGCTCTTCTCGGGCCCCTCGACCTCGGTGCCTGAAGCGTTCTCGTACCGCCAGCGGAAGCTCACGACACCAACGGTAACGTGCCACGCCGTGAACAGGACGCTTGTGCTGGGCGGCGCGCGCTCGGGAAAGTCGGCGCACGCCGAAGGCCTGCTGCCCGGCACCGCGGCCACCTACCTGGCGACCGCCCGGCGCATCGACGGCGACGCCGACTGGGACGCCCGCATCGACCGGCACATCGCCTCCCGGCCGGCGTCCTGGCGCACGGTCGAGACCCCGGACACGGACGCCCTGGTGGCGGCGCTAGACGCGGCCCGGCCCGACGACCCGCCACTGCTGGTCGACGACGTCGCGACCTGGCTCACCGGCGCCCTCGACGACGCCCAGGCGTGGGAGAGGACCGTCGACCTGACACCGGAGCGCGACCGCCTGGTCACCGCCGTCGCACGCTGCGCGGCCCGGCTGGTGATCGTCTCGGCGGAGGTCGGCCTGGGTGTCATCCCGGATACCCGCTCTGGCAGGCTCTTCCGTGATGAGCTCGGAGCGGTCAACGCGTCCCTGGCCGAGGTGTGCACCGAGGTGCTGCTCCTGGTCGCGGGCCTGCCGCTGCGGCTGAAGTGAGTTCCTGACACCCGGAGGTAGCTCGCGGTGAGCACCGTGTTCCCATCCGTCGAACCCCCCAGCGAAGCCGCCCGACGCGAGGCCGTGGCCAGGCACGAGACCCTCACGAAGCCGCTCGGGGCGCTCGGCAAGCTGGAGGAACTCGGCGTCTGGGTCGCGTCCTGCCAGGGTGTGTGCCCGCCGAAGCCGTTCACCCGGCCGCGGATCGTCGTGTTCGCGGGCGACCACGGCGTCGCGAAGCACGGTGTCTCGGCCTACCCCAGCGAAGTGACCGCGCAGATGGTCGCGAACTTCCTCACCGGCGGCGCCGCCATCAACGTCCTCGCCGCCACCGCGGGCGCCACCGTGCGCGTGGTCGACATGGCTGTGGACTCCGACGGTGAGGGCCTGCCCGACCAGGTCACCGCCCACAAGGTCCGGCGTTCGTCGGGTTCGGTCGACCGCGAGGACGCCCTCACCCAGGACGAGGTCGAGGCCGCCATCACCGCGGGTCGGGCCATCGCCGACGAGGAGATCGACGCGGGCGCCGACCTGCTGGTGGCGGGCGACATGGGCATCGGCAACACCACCCCGTCCTCCATTCTGATCGCCGCCCTCACCGGAGCCGAGCCGGTGGCCGTGGTGGGTCGAGGCACCGGCATCGATGACAACGCCTGGATGCGCAAGGCCACCGCCATCCGCGACGGCCTACGCCGAGCCCGCAAGGTCAGCGCCGACCCGGTGGCCCTGCTGCGCACCGCCGCGGGCGCCGACATCGCCGCCATGGCCGCCTTCCTGGCCCAGGCCGCGGTCCGCCGCACCCCCGTCATCCTCGACGGCGTCGTAGCAGGCGCGGCCGCCCTGGTCGCCGAGGAACTCGCCCCCGGCTCATCCCTGTGGTGGGTCGCGGGCCACCGCTCGGTCGAACCCGCGCACACCCTGGTCCTGGACCAGCTCAACCTGACCCCGCTCCTGGAGATGGACATGCGCCTGGGCGAGGGCTCCGGCGCCGCGGCGGCGATCCCCCTGGTCACAATGGCCACCCGCATCCTGGCCGAAATGGCCACCTTCACCGACGCCGGAGTCACCGAGCGGCCGGAGTAGTCGCATGCGGCTCGCGCTGTCCTGGCTCACGGTCCTCCCGTTCCACACGAACAAGGTCGACCGAGCCGCCGCACGCACAGCGATAGCCGTCGCCCCGTTGGTCGGCCTGCTGCTGGGCCTCACCGCAGCAGGCCTGCTCTACGCCGCCCACAAAGCGGGAATGCCCCCACTCCTGGCGGGCCTGCTCACAGTGGGTTTCCTGGCGTTGGCGACCAGGGGAATGCACCTCGACGGCTTGGCGGACACAGCAGACGGCCTCGGCTGCTACGGCCCCCCGGAACGGGCCCTGGCGGTCATGAAGGACGGCGGCGCGGGCCCTTTCGCCGTAGTCACCCTGATAGTCGTCCTGGGCGCCCAAGCAACAGCCCTCGCCGCACTCACCCCAGACCGCTGGCCTGCAGTAGTACTCGCCATCACCGCAGGACGCACAGCTTTCACCGCGTGCTGCCTCAAAGGCTTGAACCCAGCCAGACCAGAAGGCCTGGGAGCCCTGGTGGCAGGCACCCAACCCTGGTGGATCCCCACAGCCTGGCTCGCAGTGCTCACGGCAGCAGCAACCCAAGCAATCCCGAACAATTACTGGCTGGCCCCCACAGCAATCGCAATAGCCGCACTAACAGCGGCGGCATTCATCCGCCACACAATAAAAAGATTCGGCGGCGTAACAGGCGACACCCTGGGCGCAACCTGTGAACTAACAACAACGATAGTCCTGATAACAACGACACCAGCCCAATAGCCCAGGCAAAAACATGGCGGGTATGGGTT
>NZ_JBOHGC010000477.1:0-9497 GCF_050699995.1 Actinokineospora sp.
GTCGCCGCGACCGTGACCTTGACGCAGAAGTCGTCGACCACCGCGCCGGCGGCGTTCCACCGGCCGGCGATCTCGCGCAGCGGCTCCTCGACGCTGGGCGCGACGGTGACCTTGAGCGTCGCCGGGCCGCGGGAGCACTCGCGGCCTCGCTCGGCGGCGCGCTCGTCGGCGACGTAGCGCAGCCAGTTGGCGCCCAGCCACAAGGCGATCATGAGCACGACGAGGCCCAGGACGAGAACCGACCGCCGCAGCGCGCTACGACGGCCGACCACACGTTGTCGAGGCATTGCCAACCGTTGCGAGTGAGGGACCTCTGGTGAGTTCATCTCTCGCAGCCCGCCGTTACCAGCGAGCGGTCCCCGTCTTGCCCACCGAAATGGTGCGGGGTTGACGCTTCACAGCCACCTGCCGAGCCAGGCTCGGTCTTCTGGTCGGCTCCACGTCCGTTTACCGTCTCCCGGCCACTCCGGGCGACGTACTGCTTGAGATTGATCGCCGCGTTGAGATCGCGATCGAGCACCACACCGCAGGCATCGCAGGTGAACACGCGCGTGGCCAGCGACAGCTTGGGTTTCACCGTCTGACAGGCCGAACACGTCTTGGAGGAGGGGAACCACCGGTCGGCGACCTCAACCAGGCCACCGTTCCACCGGGTCTTGTAATCGAGTTGGCGGCGGATCTCACCGAAGCAGGCGTCGGCCAGGTGCCGGGCCAGTTTCCGGTTGCGGAGCATCCCAGCGACGTTGAGATCCTCCACCACGATCGTGCCGTAGATTCCGGCCAGGGTCGTGGTGAGCTTGTGCAGCTCATCACGGCGTTGGTTGGCCACCCGGGTGTGCAGGCGGGTCACCTTGCGGCGGGCGGTTTCCCAGCGTTTCGAGGGGCGGGCCCCGGTGCGCCGGTCGGGTCCTTGGCGGCGCGACAGGGTCCGCGATGCCCTGCGCAGTCCACGCAGCGCCTTGTTCAGGTGCCTTGGGTTGGGCACACACTCCCCAGTGGAGAGCACGGCGAGGGTGGTGATGCCCACGTCCACCCCGACCCGCTGGGCGGGCCTGGTCGGTGTTGCCTGGGTTCGGTGGATCTTGACGGTGAACGCGCAATACCAGCGGCCGGCTTCGCGGCGCACCGTCGCGGACAAGATCCGGGCGGTGCCCGCCTCTAAACGGCGGGCCAGTTTGCGCGTGGACTCGTGGGTCTTGATCCGCCCCACCCTCGGCAGGGTGACATGGTGGCGGTCTGGCTCGACCCGGATCACCCCGGTGGTGAACCGCACGCTCGGTGTGGCCCGACGTCGGGACTTGAACCGGGGAAACCCGACCTTGCCGCCAGCGCGCTTGCCGGACTTGGAGTCGCCGAAGTTCTTCAACCCCCGGGCCACCCCGTCCAAACCGGTGTTGAACGCCTCCTTGGAGCACTCACCCCACCACGGTGCGACCTCACCCTTCGCCTGGTTCCAGGCCCGACGCAACGCAGGCAGGTTCCAGCCCACCCCCGGGGTCAGCTGATCGCCGTCAAGGCCGTAGGTGCGTTCCGCGGCCCGCTGCCCGATGTTGGCTTTCACCCGGGCCAACGCCCAGTTGTAGGCGAACCGCGCCGCCCCGGCGTGTCGTTCAAGGTCCCTGGTCTGCCCCGGGGTCGGGTCCAGGGCGAACCGGTACGCGTGCACCACAACCATGTCAATCAGCCGAATCACCGGTCTCAGCCGCGTCCAACACCACGACCCGGCGACCACACGCGGCCAGCGACGCCGCCCGATCCTCGAACCCGAACCACACCAACCGATCACAGTGCTCCACGACGACGACCGTAACGGCAGGGACCGACAAGAACCTTGAGGGAGCCTGCGACAAAACGCCGCTCTCTCAAGGTCACCTACACACACCACCGCTCCCTCACCGGACAACAGTTGCCAACCCTTTCGTGCGCTCGCGGACAGAGATGCTGTCCGTAGTCGGCGCCCGGCAGAGGCACTCTATTAGGTGAACTGCGCGCGTCAAGGGTCTAACTGTGAGTAGAACTCTCCAGTAGGACGTCGCACAACGCGATCAGCTTGAGCCGCAAGGGTTCGGCGCGTCGGACGAACTCCGACTGCCTGCGCGCGTACTCGGCGCGGCCACGCTCGGTTTCGATCCGCACCGGCTCGTAGCCCAGCGGGGACAGGTCGTACGGGCTCGCCCGCATGTCCAGCTCACGCACGTCCGATGCCAGGTCGAAGCAGTCGGCCAGCAGGTCCGACGGGGTGTACGGATCGAGCTTGTACGCCCACTTGAACAAATCCATCGTCGCGTGGAGACAGCCCGGCTGCTCCATCGCGATCTGCCGGTCCCGGCCCGGCTCCAGGGTGTTGAGCGGTCGCGCGGGCTCGGTGAAGAACCGGAACGCGTCGAAGTGGCTGCACTTGATCGTCTGCGTCTCGACGACCTCGTCGGTGCCCGCAGCGCCGAGCCGCAGCGGCCAGTCGACGTGCCGGATCTCCGACTCCGGCTGCCGGTAGACCATCGCCCACTCGTGCAACCCGAAGCAGCCCAGCCGAGGCGGCCTCGACACCGTGGCGGCGAGCAGGTCCCGGATGAACCGGGCACTGCGCCGCCTGGACTCCGGCAACGCGGCGAGATCGACCGTCACACCCGAGTCGGTGGCGGTGTACGCGGGCCAGCGCAGGTACGCCCGCGCCGACTCGCCCGCCAGCACCACGCCCGCGCCCGGGTGCCACCGCTCCAGGTGCGCGGGCCGGTGCGAGTAGTACGTGAACAGGAAGTCCAGCACCGGGTGCTTCTCGCCACGCGCCCGCCGCGCCTGGTGCGGCTCGGTCCACGCGCGCATCCGCTCGACGTGCGCGTCGCGTCGGGCGTGCCAGTCGGCCTCGTCGAGCAAGATCATCTCAGCCACCGTTGGCGATGTGCGTCCCGTCCCGCACGGTGCCCACGTACTCCTCGACGAGGTCCTCCAGCGCGACCACGCCGAGCACCGAGCGGTCCGCGGCCACCGCCGTCGCCAGGTGGCTGTGCGCCCGCCGCAGCGCGCTGAGCGCCTCGTCGACCCGCGAGTCCGCGGGCAGCTGCGGCAACCCGCGGACCCGCGAGGCGGGCAGCCGGGTCGCCGGGTCGGCGTCGACCTGGTCGAGCACGTCCTTGACGTGCACGTAGCCGGTGATCGACCCGTCGGACATGCGCACCGGGAACCGCGAGTAGCCGGTCTCGGCGACCGCGCGCTCGATGTCGCCGAGGGTCGGCGGCGAGGGCACGGTCTTGAGCTGGTCCAGCGGCACCATCACGTCGGCGACGGTCCGCTCCGCCGAGGACAGCGTCTGGGTGAGCCTGCGGTGTTCGGAGTCGTCGAGCAGCCCCTCGCGCCGGGACTCGGAGATCAGGTTCGCCAGTTCGTCGCGCGTGTAGGCGGTCTCCATCTCGTCGCGCGGCTCCACCTTGAACAGCTTGAGCACGAACGTCGACGCCAGCGTGAACAGCGCCAGCACCGGCCGGACGAGCTTGCAGAACGCGTAGTGCACCGGCACCAGCGCCATCGCCACGCCTTCTGGTCCGGCGATGGCCAGGTTCTTCGGCACCATCTCACCGATCACCGTGTGCAGCGTGACCACTATGCCCAGCGCGATCGCGAACGCGACGCCGTGCAGCACCGCGGGTGGGATGTCGAGGGCGTGGAACGGGCGCTCCAGCAGGCTCGCGATCACCGGCTCGGACAGGGCGCCCAGCCCCAGCGAACACACCGTGATCCCCAGCTGCGCGCCCGCGATCAGCAGTGGCAGCTGCCTGCCCGCCTCGATCGCCACGGCCGCGCGGTGCTTGCCCTCACGGGCCAGCGCTTCGAGCCGGTCGCGCCGGGCGGTGATGATCGCGAACTCGGCGCCGACGAAGAAACCGTTGCCCAATAACAGAAAGATGGTCGCCAGCAGGGCGAGGATGTCGGTCATGCGGTCACCTCGCGAACCTTGGCGACGCGCAGCTCGGCGACGCGGTGGCGGTCCATCCGCATCACCGTGATGAGCCAGCCGGCATAGCGCAGATCGTCGTTCACCGACGGAATCCTTCCGAGGCGGTTGAGGACGAACCCCGCCACCGTCTCGTAGTCGCCCGGGGGCATCCGGAAACCGGTCGCGTCGGCCAGTTCGTCGTCGCGCAGCAGACCGGACACCATCCAGCTGTCCTTGCCCAGCGGGCGGACCGGGTTCACCTCGCCGCGGTCGTGCTCGTCGCGCACGTCGCCGACGATCTCCTCGATCAGGTCCTCCAGGGTGACCAGCCCGGCGGTGCCGCCGTACTCGTCGACCACGACCGCGACCTGCAACCCGGAGCCGCGCAGCCGGTCGAGCAGGACGTCGCCGTTGAGCGTCTCCGGGACCGTGGGCACCGGGCGGGCCAGTGAGGCGGCCTTCGTCGTCGCACGCATCGCGTGCGGGACACCGAAGACCTGCTTCACGTGCACCACGCCGCGAATCTCGTCCAAGTCGCCGCCGTGCACCGGGAACCGCGAGAAGCCGGTCGCGCGCGCGAGCGCGATCAAGTCGAGCGCAGTGGCGTCCGCGCGCAGCGCCTGCACCTGCACGCGCGGGGTCATCAGCTCGTCGGCCGTGCGGTCGCCGAAGCGCAGCGACCGGCTCAGCAGCGCGGCCGTGCCCGTGTCGAGCGTTCCCTTGGCCTCGCTGGAGCGGACCAGGCCGCCCAACTCGTCGGGGGAGCGGGCCGACCGCAGCTCCTCCTGGGGCTCCACGCCCAGGCGGCGCACCACCCAGTTCGCCGACCCGTTGAGCGCGTTGATCAGCCAGCGCAGCGCCGAGGAGAACAGTGCCTGCGGACCGGCGACGGCACGCGCGGTCGGCAGCGGGCGGGCGATGGCGAGGTTCTTCGGGACCAGCTCGCCGAACACCATCGACAGCGACGTCGCCACGATCAGCGCGATCGTGATCGCCACCGCGTCGGCCGCGCCCTTGGGCAGGCCGACCAGCGCGAGCAGCGGCTCGATGAGCCGCGCGAGCGCGGGCTCGGCGATGTAGCCGGTGATCAGCGTGGTGATCGTGATGCCCAGTTGCGCGCCGGACAGCTGGAACGACAGGGTCCGGTGGGCCTTCTGGATGGCCAGGGCCCGCCGGTCGCCGACTTCCTCGGCGTGGTGGTCGACCTGGCTGCGTTCCAGGGTGGTGAGGGAGAACTCGGCGGCGACGAAGAGCGCCGTCCCGAGTGTGAGAGCGAAGACGGCCAGCAGGCCGAGGACGCTGAGCAGGGGACCGGTCACCAGGCATCACACCTGGATACCGGGCCGGTATGGTCGCCGGGACTCTCTCCCGGCCCGGTACTGCGGCCCGGTGATTGTGCTTGACGCACGGAAAAGGTCACTCCTTGGACATACGAGATTTGCGTACGCCCATTCTAGGGAATCGATTGCCGCTTCCGCGCGGCCACGTCAAGTATGTCGCCCCGCCCCACCCACGGTCATGCCATACGGCTGGTCCAGCACGTCCACCACCGCGGTGGCCACCCAGTTCGCGGCTTCCGGGACGGTGCGATATCCGGGGAACGAGTTGACGTCGACGATGACCGGCCCGCCCGGATTGATCAACAGATCGACCCCCCAGCACCGGAGTCCGCATACCCGCGCCGCCGCGCGTGCGATCTCGCCCACGCGGGGGTCGGGCTGATCCACCACCTCGCGATGGCCGTCGGCCCGGCCGGGATGGAACCGGGTCCGCCGGACGGCGTAGCGGTCACCGACCCCGTACACCTTGACGTCGAACCCGTCACCCCCCACCAGGTCCTGGACAAGCCACGGCCCCGGCCCGGGCATCGGGGCGGCGTCACCCGGGTGCCAGATCGCGACGCCCACCCCGTGCGCCCCACGCAGCGGTTTGACGACCTTCGGGATGTCCGCGCGCGCGAGCAACTCGCCGACCGCCGCCGCGTCACCGGCAACCGACGTGTCCGGGACAGGCAGGTGGGCCGTGTCGAGCAGGAGGTGGACACGTGCCTTGTCCGCGACCCGAAGGGTGGCCTCGACCGAGTTCAGGCATCGCGCCCCGCGGTCCGCGGCGTAGCCGCCGACCGCGCACACCCCCGCATCGTCTCCCTTGAGTAGATAGATGTCCGCGGCCGGGATCATCTCCGGCCGCCACGGCCTGCTGACGTCGAAGACGAGCAACTCGACCGCGCGATCCCGCAGCGCGCGGCCGAGCGGGCCGAGTAGTGGGTTGCGTCCCGGCGCGTCGCCCGCCTCGACCAACGCGCACGCCCGGATCACTGGTCGACGCCCAGGTCGTCCGGGCAGGCGGGCGGAAACCGCACGCCATCGTCGAGGAAGGCGAATCGGTAGTACCGGTCGGCCACCGCGCGGGTGAACGTCCCAGTCGGCCGCAGTCCGCTGACCAGTCCCAGGGCGTCGAGCACTCCGTGCTCGGCGATCAGCGCCCGCAACCGCTTGGTCTGCGGATCGACCGCGGTCACCCGGTCGTCGGCGAACCCGTAGAGCAGCGCGGCGGCGACGCCGAGCGCGAAGTGGGCGGGCAGGCGGGGCGATCCGCCCACCCGGCTCAGCAGCCGGACCGGTCCGAGCAGCCGGTCGCGGGGCCCGAGTTTGCGGATAGGCTCTCGGGCCACCCTGGTGATCGGGTCGGCCAGTTCGGCGTCGGCGAACCGGGCCAAGATCACGCCGACCGGCCGGTGCACGTCCCGCTGCGTGTCCACTGTGGCTGATCGGGTCAGCATCGGGTAGGCGTGCAGCGTGGCCCGTCGGGCCTCCAGCAGTGCGCCCGCCACGACCGGGCGGACGAACGGATCCCCAACCGCGCTGTCGAGCGTCTGGTGTCCGCGCAACCAGCCGAGGTAGGCGGTCAGCGCGTGTCCGGCGTTGAACCCGTAGATCTTCTCGTGCAGCCGGGCGCGATAGTGCCGACTGCCCGTGACCCCTGGCAGCGGCGGAAGGTCGCTGGTCAGCGGCACCTCGTCGACGACGAGCCCGCGATGGGCGTCGCCGACGAACTCCGGCCGCCCGTCGCCATGCCAGGAACCGCGGCCGACCACCACCGAGGCGACCGCCCCCGCCACGCCGAACGCGGGCAACTCCACCTCGCGCGCGTGCGCCGCCCGCTCGATCGAGGTCCGCAGCCGCCCGGCGCAGGCGTCGTTCTCCACCGACCAGATGTCCACCCTGGCGCCACCCCGTTTGGCCAGTCCGGTGGCCAGCGGGTCGCCGAGCTGCCCGACATTGCCGACACCGACGCTGGTCACCACGAGATCGGCCTCGGCCAGCGCGTCGTCCAGGTCCGGCCCCCACACCGGCACCACCCCGGATACCGAGTCCAGGCGACCGGGCTCGCCGGTCTCGCGGACCAGCCAGCCGCCCTCGTCGGCCACCCGCTTGGCCGTCTCCTCGGTTCGGCAGCCCAGACTCACCTGGTAACCGGCGGTTCGGAACAGCGGGGCCAGGTAGCCGCACCCGATCCGGCCCGCACCGATGATCACCACCCGCGACGATCGGCGTGCCCTCGCCGTCATTGCCGCACCACGCGGACCATCCCGCGCTGGTTCGCGCTTCCGGCGACAGCCGTGCGCAATTCGCCTGCCAGGAACGGTTTGGTCAGGTAGACCGTCGCGCCGGCGGCAAGGCAGGCCGCCCGGCTGGCTGGGTCGTCGCGGGCGGTCAGCACGACCACCGGCAGGCCGGGCTTGGCTGTGCGCAACCGCCGCAGCACCTCGCGCCCCGACATGCCGGGCAGGCCGAGGTCGAGCACCACGGCGTCGACACGGTCCGCCATCGCCAGGAACAGCCCGAGGTCGCCGTCCTCGGCTACAACCACCTCGTGGCCGTCCAGACGCAGCGCCTTCGCGATGAGGGCCGCGATGCGTGGCTCGTCCTCGACGACCAGCAGGCGTGCCATGACATCTCCTTCCACAGGCGAACAGCATGTGACTCGGCGGTGAGCGCTCGATGAACCGCCGATGAAAGGGAGCTCATCCGTCCAGGTGGCGCGCCAGATGCTCGACCAGCAAGCCGACCACGCCGGGAACACCCTTGAAACCGGGCATCCCATTGACATCGACCACGACCGGTCCTCGGGGGCCGGACACGACATCCACCCCGCACACGCACAGCCCCAGCGCCGCGCGGGCCTCCGACGCCGCCGCGGCCAGGTCGGCGGTGACCACCAAGGGCCTGCCGTGGGTGTCGGCGGGGGTCAGCGGCGGCCAGCGGCGCAGCCGTCCGACCACCGCGGACCCGATCACGTAGAGCTTGCGGTCCCATCCGTCACCCGGCACGCGCTCCTGCACCAGCCACGGCCCGGCGCCCTCGGGCGACACCTGTGCGCCTGCGCCGACCAGCGACACACCGCGGCCGCGGCTGCCGCGCGCCGACTTAACCACCATCGGCGTGGCGGCGGGCCGGGCGGTCAGTTCGCCCGCGTCACACACCACGCGGCCCGTGGGCACGTCGACCCCGGCCGCGCACAGTCGGCGCCACACCACGAGACGATCACCGGCCGCCGCGAGCGCGGGCGGCGGAGAACACCAGCGCGTGCCCGCCGCGGTCCACTCGGCCAACCCTGCCGCGTCCTCGGGCGAGAGGGACCGGCCCACCACGAGGTCCGCCGTGGCCATCAGGCTGGGCGCGGCACCGACGGGGCAGCAGTCCACCGTGAACCGCCGCTCGCGCAGCCCCTCGACGACCGCGGGCAGCACCGAGCGCGGCCCAGGCGCGCGGCCCAACACGAACACGACCCGCCCGGCGCCCACGGTCACGTCCCCCCGGCACGATCGAGCACGCGGAGCCTGCGGGAGAGGACGAGTTCGGTGCCGACACCGAGCGCGGCCCGCGTGAGCAGGAACGCGGCGAGACCCCACACGTCCCACAGCAGGGCGGCGAGCAGTGGACCGACGGCCTCACCCACCGACAGCGCGCTATCCAGATTGGCGGTGACCCGGCCCGCGCGCGGGCCTGCGGTGGTCGACGCCTGGGCGAGGTGGGTGGCCCAGGTCGGCCGGAACGCCGCCTTGCCCGTGTCGTCCACCATGCGCCCGGCGAGCATCCCCGCCATGGTCGGCGAGACGAGGTAGGTCAGCGAGGACACGGCGTTGGCGATGCCCCGCGCTCCCGCCAGCGGGCCCGGTCCGCGCCGGTCGGACAGCCATCCGGCCAGTGGGCCGACGACGAGCAGGACCGCGACGGAGGCGGAGTAGATCAGGCCGATCTGCGCCGCGCTGAGCCCGGCCACCTCGACGGCGATGATCTGGAACATGCCGTGCGTCATGTGCGCGGTGAGCCCGGCCATCAGCCCCAGACCGCAGAGCAGCCGCAGCCGGGGGTCGCGCAGCAGCCGCGGGGGCTCGGCGACGACGGTCCCGGTATGCCACGGCGGCAGGCCGGACCGATGCCACGGCGGCACGGAGGCCCGGTCGGGCTCGACGCTCGGCGGGGCCGCCTCGCCGGGGCGCACCCCCGCCCACACGATCACCACCGACCCCGAGGCGAGCGCGGTGACCACGATCCAGAGG
>NZ_JBOHGC010000478.1:0-6093 GCF_050699995.1 Actinokineospora sp.
CGCTGCTGCCACGGGTGACACGGCAACGACAGATCACACCCGATCAGTCCCCTGACGAGTACCAAGATCAGATGCTTCGACCCGCTGAACCTGCCGGCCGCTGCCGCCTGCGGCCCTTCGGCCCTAGGCCGTGTTTCAAAGTCGTAGCCACTCGTTGATCGCCGCGACCTGAACCGTGGCCTCATATCGAACGGCAAGCTTGTCGTACCTCGCGGCCACGGCACGGTTGCGCTTGAGGCGATTGATCCCGCACTCCACAGCGTGACGCTGCCTGTAGACCTCCGCGTCAAAAGTCGGGGGCCGTCCACCGGCTCGGCCCCGGGCCTTGCGGTGGCGCACCTGATCTGCCTTCTCCGGGATGGTGCACCGGATACCCCGTCCCCGCAGGTAGGCACGGTTGGCCCGCGAGCCGTACGCCTTGTCCGCCAGCACCCGGTCTGGTCGGGTGCGAGGCCGGCCACACCCCACCCGAGCGACTCGGATTCGCCCCAACACCACCTGAAACTGGGGTGAGTCGCCGCGCTGGCCAGCGGTCACGACCAGCGAGAGCGGCTTCTGCGCCTGCTCGGTGGCCAGATGCAGCTTGGTGGTCCAGCCACCCCGTGACCGCCCCAGCGCGTGATCAGCCGGCTCGGATTCGCCCACTCCGCCGGGTGGTTCCTTCTGGGCATCCCCGTCTCGTCGCGCTCCGGCGGCGTGCTGGTGCGCGCGGGCGATGGTTGAGTCGACGCTGACATCCCAAGTGATCAACCCGATGGCATCGGCCCGCGCTTGTAACAGTGCCAAGATCGCTGCCCACACTCCGGCGCGTTGCCACCGCCGAAACAGCCCGTACACCGCCTGCCACGACCCATAAGCGGGTGGGACGTCCCGCCACGGTCCGCCGGTTCGCGCCCGCCAGCGGATCCCGTCGATGAGCTGCCGTTTGGTCCACTGCGACGGCCGGCCGGACTTCTTCCCGACCGGCAGCAACGGCTCCAGCACCGCCCACTGCGCGTCGGTCAAGTCCGCCCGTCCCGTCACCGCTACGCTGGCCACGAGGTCTCCGGTGTTCTCGATCTGCTTGGTCGTAGATCGATCTACCGGAGACCTCGTCTATTTGATCAACGACACGCCGATACGGCGCATCACTCGGGATGCTGGCTGGTCAGGACTTCGAAACACGGCCTAGGTGACCTCGACAGTCACGCTGGGCGGTGCGCCGGCTCCCGGTGGACACGGGTCGGACGTGCACGCCGCGCGGCGGGGGTCTTCGGTGTAGAGGGTGGTTCGGCCGGGGCCGGTGGCCTGGAACACGAGTTTGCCGTCCTCGCGGGACTCGGCGAGGGTCAGGACAGCGGTGTCGGGGTGCTGGCCTACCTCGCGGGTGCGTTGCACGACCAGGGTGTCGCCGACCTTCATGCTGACGGCGCCGGCCTTCCCGGTGTGCAGCACGATCTGTTCGCCTTGGGGCAGCCGGTATCCGTGGGTCTGTGGCGCGGCAGTGGTCGTCGTGGGCGGCGGCGTGGTCTTCGCCGGGATCGGCTCACCTGAGTCCACGGTGGCGCACGCGGTGAGAGTGAGCAGGCCGAGCAGGGCGCCGGTCAGGCGGGTCCGAGCACTACCCATGGCCGCTTCCCCTCCTCGGTCAGCACCGCGGAGATCAGCACGTCGCGCTCCCCCACCCGCACTGGGACACCCTTGACCGCGTGGACCGTGGTGGCGGGCTCCTCCCCGTGCCAGCAGCGCAGTTCGACGGTGTCGCCGTCGATGGCGGCGACGGCGTAGTTCACGCCGTCGGGGTCGGTGGCGACACCGCCGAGGGGGATCAGCAGGCCCTGGGGTGCGCCCACGTGCTTGGTGTAGTCGTCCATCACTTCCCCACCGTCATGTACGTCGTGTGCTCGCGCAGGTCGTTGAGCGGCATCGCGAGGTGCTCGCTGCCCCACGGGTTGCGCAGGTGCGCGGTCGGCGGGTTGGTGCTCCAGTCGACGCGTTCGAGCGAGTACACGTGGTTGTTGACCAGGTTGGTGCCGTTGGGGTCCTTGTACGGCTCCTCCCCGAGGATGGTGACCGTGACCGGTTTGCCGTCGCGTTCCATCTGGCGGAGCTGGTCGTCGGTGACGTTGGGGCTGTCGACCTTCTCGGGGCGTTCGCCGGTGACCCGGGCCATGTCCTCCTCGGGGAAGCCGCCGTTGAGGCCGGGGTAGCCGCGGGTCTCGTTCTGCCCGTGGCCGCTTTCGATCGACGGTTGCTGCGAGAGCTCCGCGTTGGTCTGGGCGAGGGCCTTCTCGTAGAGCTGCACCCAGTTGGCCTGGTTGCCGTCGTAGGTCGACTGCCAGCCGGCGCCGTTGCGCTGCACGGGGGTGTCGGGGGTGACCACGACTGGCACCGGGGTGCCGTCGTTGCGGTACAGCGTCACCGTGTAGGTGCCGTTGGGGTTGAGCTGGATGTTGTCGGCGAGCTGCTGCCTGCCCTCCGGCGTGCTCGCCAGCGAGTACAGGGTGGCCTGCAGGTGGCAGTCGCCGAGGCCGCGCTGCTGCACGTCGTTGGGGTCGATCGTGTCGGCGGTGACCGGTTTGCCCGCGTCGGGCAGCGGCTGCCAGCTCAGGTTCGTGCCGTCGGGGCGCAGGTCGTCGCCGAGTTGCGGGATGTCGCCGTACGGGTCCGGGTGCCAGTAGTCCTCGGGGAGTTGATCGGCGAGACCGTTGAGGGTGTCGAGGTCGACCTTGCTCGCGAGCTTGTTGTAGAACTCGCGCTGCGCGGCGGTGTCCTCGGGGCCGCCGCCGAAGGGCATCCAGTCGACGGCCATCGCGTTGTGCAGGTCGTCGGTGTCGAGGTGGTCGAGCAGGTAGTCGAGTTCGGCTGCGGTGAGGTCGTCGGCGGCCTGCAGCAGCAGCAACCGGCGGGCGAGGTCGCTGTCGGCGTTGTCGAACTTGTCGGCGAAGTCGCGGGCGCGTTCGCTGTCGCCGGTCTTGTTCAGCGTCTCGTCGATCTCGCCGGACAGGGCCTCGACGGCCGCGCGCTGCACCGGGTCGGCGATCTGCGAGGCGTCCGGGCCGCGCGGTGGGCGCACACCGAGGAGGGTTTCCTCCTGCGCCTTGAGCAGTTCGGTCAGCAGCTTCAGCGCTTCATCGCGCTGGCCGCGGACCCGGCCGAGCGCGCCCATCGCCTGACCGCGCATCACCGCGACCTGGGTGACCTCGACGAAGTCCAGGTCGTCGTTGTTGGGCCCGTTCATCTTGTCGACGGCGGCGTGGAACCGGTTGAGCTCGTCAGCGGTCTCGGTGGCCGGGTTCCGCAGTGCCTCAAGGGTTCCCGCGGCGCCGACGGTGGCGTGGTGGCTGTCCTCGGCGATGGCCATCGTCTTGAGGACAGTCCCGCGCAGCTCGCTGAGGTACGCGCGGTAGGCCTCGGCGGCCGGGCCTTCCCAGGGGGCGCGTTCGAGTTGCTCGATGACGTTGGTGATGCCGTCGGCACTGGCGGCGATCGCGCCGAACCCCTTGGCGGCCTGCTCGCCGCCCTCGGGGTCGGAGATCAGGACGAGGTCCCACGTCCAGGGGCCGGGGGTGGTCATGAGCAAGTCCGGGCGGTGAGGCTGTGCGTGTTGGACTGCTCGGTCTTCTCCAGCAGGTCCGCCGAGCGCGCCAGGGCGTCGATCACGTCGTCGGTGAGCGCGGACAACTCGGCGATCGCTTCCTGCAACCGCTCGGCCATCGTGTTCATCGTCGGTGTCGCGCCTTCGTGGCGGATCAGCGCGGACCCGGCTTTGACCTGCTCCTCACCGGCGGTCGCGGGCGGCACGGCGGCCAACGCCTTGCGCGCGTCGCCTGCGATCCGGCGCACCCCGTCGATGTCCATCTGGGCGACCACGCGCTACCCCCGAGTTGACGACCTGTGTTTCGCACTCCGACGCACGTCCGGGCCGTTTCGTTCCGGTCGCGCGCGGCTGATCATAGGCAGTGGCGACTACCCCAGCGCGGCGGACAGTTCCGCGGCAATGCCCTTGAGTGCGGGCACCACTTCGCCGTAGCGGGATTCGCTGACGCGGGCGGCCGGGCCGGAGATGGAGATCGCGGTCATGGTCGGCGCGTTGGGGACGGCGACGGCGATGCATCGCACGCCGAGTTCCTGTTCGCCGTCGTCGACGGCGTAGCCCTGCTCGCGGATCGCGGCGAGTTGCTCGACGAAGGCGGCGGGCGTGGTGATGGTGTGCTCGGTGTGCGCGGGCATCCCGGTGCGCCGCAGCAGGTCGGTGACCTGGCGTTCGGGGAGCTGGGCGAGCAGGACTTTGCCGACGGCGGTGGAGTGCGGCAGGACCCGCCTGCCGACCTCGGTGAACATCCGCATCGAGTGCTTCGACGGGATCTGCGCGACGTAGACGATCTCGTCGCCGTCGAGCATCGCCATGTTCGCCGTCTCGCCGATCTCGTCGACCAGCCGGGTCAGGTGCGGGCGCGCCCAGGTGCCGACGAGCCTGCTGGCTGTCTCGCCGAGGCGGATCAGCCGGGGGCCGAGCGCGTACTGCCGGGACTGCTCCTGGCGCACGTAGCCGCGGTTGACCATGGTCCGGACGAGCCGGTAGATCGTCGGCATCGGCAGGCCCGAGAGCTTCGCGAGCTCGCTGAGCGGCACTTCGCGGCCCGCGTCCGCCATGTGTTCGAGCAGGTCGAAGGCACGTTCGAGGGACTGCACGCCACCGGATTGGGATGCCTTGGTCTTCTCGGTGTCTGAGGATGCCACGGAAGCATCATTCCATGATGCGAAAACTTCTGGCGATTTCGTATGGCGAAAGTTATTGTTCGAGATACGAAACACCGACCTGAAGGACTGACGTGACTGACATCCGGATCAACGGCGCCCCCGTCGAGCGCGGCGACGAAATCCTGACCCCGGCGGCCCTCGACTTCGTCGCCGACCTGCAGCGCCGCTTCGGCGGCACTCGCGACGCGCTGGTGGCCGCGCGCGCTGAGCGCCGCACCGAGGTCGCCCGCACGGGCAGGCTCGACTTCCTCGACGCCACAAGGGATGTCCGTGAGAGCGACTGGACCGTCGCCGGGGCGCCCGCGGACCTGACCGACCGGCGGGTGGAGATCACCGGCCCGGCCGAGGCGAAGATGGCGATCAACGCGCTCAACTCCGGCGCCCGGGTCTGGCTCGCCGACCTGGAGGACGCCAGCACCCCGCACTGGGCCAACGTCGTCTCCGCCCAGGTCACCCTCGCCGACGCGGTCCGCAAGAAGCTCACCTTCGGCACGCGGTACCGGCTGCGGGAGGACGTCCGACTCGCGACGATCGTGATGCGCCCACGCGGCTGGCACCTGCCCGAGCGGCACGTGGTGGTCGACGGGCGCCCGGCGGTCGCCGCGCTGGTCGACTTCGGTTTGTACTTCTTCCACAACGCGCGTGAGCTGATCGAGCGCGGCGGCGGACCGTACTTCTACCTGCCGAAGATGGAGAGCCACCTCGAGGCGCGGCTGTGGAACGACGTGTTCACCCTCGCCCAGGAACGACTCGGGATCCCGCAAGGCACGGTCCGTGCGACCGTGCTGATCGAGACGATCCCGGCGGCGTTCGAGATGGACGAGATCCTGTACGAGCTGCGCGACCACGCCTCGGGGCTGAACGCGGGCCGCTGGGACTACCTGTTCAGCGTGATCAAGTACTTCCGCGACTCGGGCGCCGACTTCGTGCTGCCCGACCGCAACGTGGTGGGGATGGCGTCGCCCTTCATGCGGGCCTACGCGCAGCTCCTGGTGAAGACGTGTCACCGCCGCGGCGCGTTCGCGATGGGCGGGATGGCCGCGTTCATCCCGAGCCGCAAGGACCCGGAGGTTAACGAACGCGCCTTCGCGAAGGTCCGCGAGGACAAGGAACGTGAAGCAGGCTACGGATTCGACGGCTCCTGGGTGGCGCATCCCGACCTGGTCCCGCTCTGCCGCGAAGTGTTCGACGGGGTCCTCGGTGATCGGCCGAACCAGGTCGACCGTCAGCGAGACGATGTCACCGTCACCGCCGACCAGCTGCTAGACGTACGGTCGACGCCCGGATCCGTCACTGCGGCGGGGTTGCGCAGCAATGTGCACGTCGGGCTGCTGTACCTCGAGGCCTGGC
>NZ_JBOHGC010000479.1:0-22329 GCF_050699995.1 Actinokineospora sp.
AACCTGACAAACAGACACCAAAACTGGCATCAATTCATCTCAAAGGAACCCACTAAGGGGTTCTATATTTAAGCTCTACTGGCTTAAATCGGCACACTGTTGAGTTCTCAAACAACACACGCACATCTGATTCGGCCACAGTCTATCGGGGCTTCTTCTAGAGGCTTTGTTGGCCCTCGCTCGTTCCGGTTTGTCCGGCCCGTTCCGCGCTGACTTGGATAAAGTTACACGGCGCCTAACGGGGGATCAAATCGGGGGTCACATAGGCCGTCGCCCGGTGTTCCGTCAACCGTGTTTCCCTTGTGCCGCAACGGATCCACAGAACGGGCCGGACCGACCGCCGAGCGGCGGCGCGAGAGCCGCCGCTCCCCCGTCGGATCGGCCGTCGGGGCACGTTCCCGCTGATCATCGACCCTCCGCGCGCCCGTTGTGTCCACTATGGACTCCACGGCAACTCCGTGAATGAAGTGTTTGTGATCGCGGTCACTTTCCGACTGAGTTGGCCCAATGCCCGGGTACTCACCGCGACCAGGCGCCACCCGTTAGCCGTATTGCGGCTGGTGGAGACGCTCCTAGGTTGGAAAGCGGCGGCGATCGATCTCGCCGCCGTCCCTGCGGCCGACCGGCCCTGCGCACCCGGTCCAGGCCTCGGTCCGCCCACCCGGCGGGCCAATACTCAGAGGAGTCCCTGCATGTTCCGACGAACACTCGCCCTGGTCGCGGCCAACGCCGCGGTCGGAGCCGCGGTGGTCCTGGGCGCCGCGCCCGCCACCGCCGCGCCCATCGCCACGGCAGCTCCCTTGGCGGCGGTCACCATCACCTACGACGACAGCGCCGCCGCCGAGTTCAAGGAGGCGGTCGCCGCGGGCGTCGCCATCTGGAACCAGTCGGTCACCAATGTCCGCATCGTGAAGGCCGCGGTCGGCACCCGCGCCAACGTCCGCGTCATCGCGGACAACAACTGGCCCCGAGCCACGCTGGGGCCGGTTCGCCCCGGCGGGAGCGGGACGGTGTGGATGGGTCGTCAGGCGACCCAACAGGGCTACAACGCGATCCGGATCGCCGCGCACGAGTTCGGGCACATCCTCGGGCTGCCGGACCGGCGGACCGGGCTGTGCTCGGACCTGATGTCCGGGAGTTCCGCGCCCACGTCGTGCACCAACGCGAAGCCGAGCACGACCGAGGCCTCGCAGGTGCAGCGGAACTACGCGACGGCGGTGACCCAGGCCCCCGCGCGGGAGGTCATCCTGGTGGACGCCGCATAGGCGGTCTCCCCGGAACGTGACAGGGGCGGTGTCCAGTTCACCTGGACACCGCCCCTGTTGTCTGTCTGTCGTGCCTACTGCTTGGCGACCAGGGTGAGGACGTCGTACTTGGCGACCGACTCGCCGCCCTGCTTGGTCACGTCGGCGTCCCAGCGGACCTCGCCGTACTCGGCGTTCTCCCGCGGGGTGATCTGCTTGGCGGTCAGCGTCACCGTGAGCTCGTCACCCGGGAAGACCGGGGTGAGGAACCTGAGGTTCTCCAGGCCGTAGTTGGCCAGGACCGGGCCGGGCTCCGGGGAGACGAACAGGCCCGCGGCGAACGAGACGATGAGGTAGCCGTGGGCGACGATGCCGCCGAAGAACTCGTTCGCGGCCGCCGCCACCGGGTCGGTGTGTGCGTAGAAGGTGTCGCCGGTGAACTCGGAGAAGTGGTCGATGTCGGCCTGGGTGACCGTCCTCGGGCCCGCCACGACCGAGTCGCCGACGCGGAGGTCCGCGAGGGACTTGCGGAACGGGTGGACGTCCTCGGTGCGCCGAGGCGCGCCCGCGACCCACTGGCCGGTGATCTCGGCGAGCATCCGGGGGCTGCCCTGGATGGCCGTGCGCTGCAGGTGGTGCAGGACGCCGCGGATGCCGCCCATCTCCTCGCCGCCACCCGCGCGGCCGGGGCCGCCGTGGATGAGGCCGGGCAGCGGGGAGCCGTGTCCGGTGGACTCCTTGGCGTCCTCGGCGTCGAGGACCAGCAGGCGGCCGTGCCAGGGTGCGACGCCGTGGGCGACCTCGCGGGCGAAGTCGGCGTCGGCGGTGACGATGGAGCCCACCAGGCTGCCGCGGCCGCGGGCCGCCAGGTCGACCACGTGGTCGGTCGATGTGTACGGCATCAGGGTGCTGACCGGGCCGAAGGCCTCGACCTCGTGCGGCTCGGCGCGGTCGGCGTCCGCGCGCAGCAGGACCGGGGACAGGAAGGCGCCGCGTTCGGCGTCGGCGTCGACGACGTCGACCTTCTCCAGGTCGCCGTAGACGATGTCGCCCGCGTCGAGGAGGGCCTTGAGGGAGCGGCGGACCTCTTCGCGCTGTTCGAGGCCCGCGAGGGCGCCCATCCGCACATCGGGGTTGGCCGGGTTGCCGATGGTGACCTTGGCGAGGCGCTCGGCGGTCGCCTGGGCGACGTCGTCGAGCAGCGCGGCGGGGACGAACGCGCGCCGGATGGCGGTGCACTTCTGTCCCGCCTTGGTCGTCATCTCGGCGACGAGCTGCTTGACGAACAGGTCGAACTCGGTGGTGCCGGGCGTGGCGTCGGGGCCGAGGATGCTGCAGTTGAGCGAGTCGGCCTCGGCGTTGAACCGCACGGAGTTGCGGACGACGGCGTCATGGGTGCGCAGGCGCAGCGCGGTGGAGGCCGAGCCGGTGAAGGACACGAGGTCCTGCGCGGTGACGTGGTCGAGCAGGTCGCCCGCGCTGCCGCAGACGAGCTGGACGCTGCCCTCCGGGATGATGCCGGAGTTCACGATCAGCTCGACGAGCTTCTCGGTGAGGTACGCGGTCTGGCTACCGGGCTTGATCAGGCTGGGCACGCCCGCGACGAACGCGGGGGCGAACTTCTCCAGCGGACCCCACACGGGGAAGTTGAACGCGTTGATCTGCACCGCGACCCCGCGCAGCGGCGCGGCGATGTGCTGCCCGACGAAGGTGCCGCCCTTGCTCAGCGGCTCGACCGGGCCCTCGACGTAGACCTTGGCGTTGGGCAGTTCGCGGCGGCCCTTGCCGCTGTAGGCGAACAGGACACCGATGCCGCCGTCGACGTCGACCAGGGAGTCGCGGCTGGTGGCGCCGGTCTTGGCGGAGAGCGCGTAGAGCTCGTCCTTGTGCTCCGACAAGTGTGAGGCCAGCACCTTGAGCAGCGCGGCGCGCTGGTGGAAGGTCAGTTCCCGCAGGGCGGGGCCGCCGGTGCGCCTGCCGTAGTCGAGCGCGGCGGCCATGTCGACGCCATCGGAGGAGATCCTGGCGATCTCCTCACCGGTCACCGCGTCGTGCAGGGGTGCTCCGTCCGAGGCGGCGGTGTGCCACCGGCCTGAGACGTAGCTGCGCAGAAGCGCCATCGAGTTCGACCTCCTGAGTCCGGCGGGCGGCTTCGTCGCCTGCCCGCGATCCCGATGCTAATGCGTCGCGCGCGGTGGGAACGCGGTGGGAAAAAGAGAGACTTGTCGTGTCCACGATCGAGTGAAAAAGTAACCATCGAACGGTGATCAACCTGTCGCTGACAGAGATCCGCCCAGGTCAACCCCCGGACGACATGGGCTGCCGCTCGCCCCGATCGTCACCCGATCGGGTTCCCGATTCTCCCTGCAAACGAATCGAGAAACCTCGCATGTTCAAGACGAAGATTCTGCTGACCGTGGCGGGCGCGGCGATGGCCCTGCTCGGCGCCGCTCCGTCCGCGGTCGCGGCTCCCGAACCGGAGCCGACCGTCAGCCCGATGATCATCGACGGCAACACGGCGAGCAACGCCCCGTGGGCCGCGCGGCTGTTCGCCAACGGCAGGCAGGCCTGCTCGGCGACGATCATCGCCCCGCAGTACGTGCTCACCGCGAAGCACTGCGTCGCCAGTGGGGCGATCTCCTTCCGGATCGGCAGCCTGGACCAGACCAGCGGCGGCACCATGGCCAACGCGGTCTCGATCACCCGGCACTCCGGTTCGGACCTGGCGATCGCCCGCCTCGACCGCGGCGTCTCGGCGACCTACGCACCGCTGGGCACCTCCAGCGACGTGTCGGTCGGCCAGACCGTGCAGGTCTACGGCTGGGGCGCGACCTGCACCAACCAGCCGGAGATCAACTGCCAGTCGCGCTACCTGAAGTACGCCAACGTGCGCGTCAGCTCGGTCAACGCGCGTGACTACTACGGCGGCGTGGCGGTTCGCGCGACCCGCATCGACGGCATCACAGCGGGTGGCGACTCGGGCGGCCCGATGTTCGCCTCCGGCAAGCAGGTCGGCGTGGCGTCGACGAGTGACCGGCAGTCGGTCACCAACTACACAAACGTGACCTCATACCGCAGCTGGATCCGCAGCGTCGCGGGCGTCTGAAACATGGCGCGCCCTCCGGGCGCGCGGGTTCGGCCGCTCTGATGGTGAACCTTCACCGCGGCCGAACCGTCCTCGTACAACCGGATGGCGCAGCGCGCTCAGGCGGCGGCGGGAGCCGTTCGCTCGTCGAACTGGGTGCGGTACAGCTCCTCGTAGCGGCCACCCGCGGCGAGCAGGCCCTCGTGGGTGCCGCGCTGCACCACCCGGCCGTCCTCGATCACCAGGATCAGGTCCGCCGCGCGCACGGTCGAGAGGCGGTGCGCGATGACGATGGCCGTCCGTCCCTCCAGCGCCTCGCCGAGGGCTTCCTGGACGTCGGCCTCGGAGGTCGAGTCCAGGTGCGCGGTGGCCTCGTCGAGGATGACCACCCGCTGCTGTGCCAGCAGCAGCCGGGCGATGGTGAGCCGCTGACGTTCGCCGCCGGAGAGCCGGTAGCCGCGCTCCCCCACCACCGTGTCCAGCCCGTCGGGCAGCGACCGCACCAGCTTGTCGAGCCGTGACCGCAGCAGCGCGTCCCACAGTTCGTCCTCGGTCGCCTCCGGGCGAGCCAGCAGCAGGTTGGAGCGGATGGACTCGTGGAACAGGTGGCCGTCCTGGGTGACCATGCCGAGGGTGGCCCGGATCGAGTCGGCGCTCAGGTCGCGCACGTCGACCCCGGAGAGCCGGATGGCGCCGGAGTCGACGTCGTAGAGCCGGGGCGTGAGCTGGGCGATGGTCGACTTGCCCGCGCCGGAGGAACCGACGAGCGCGATGAGCTGACCGGGTTCGGCCCGGAACGACACCTCGTGCAGCACCTCAACCCCGCCGCGGTTGTCCAGCGTGGCGACCTCTTCGAGCGAGGCGAGGGAGACCTTGTCCGCCGCCGGGTAGGAGAAGGTGACCTTGTCGAACTCCACCGAGACCGGGCCGTCCGGCACCTCGCGTGCGTCGGGGCGGTCGGAGATGAGGGGTGTGAGGTCGAGGATCTCGAAGACCCGCTCGAAGCTCACCAGCGCGGTCATCACCTCTACGCGCGCGCCCGCGAGCGCGGTCAGGGGCGCGTAGAGCCGGGTGAGCAGCAGAGCGAGCGCGACGACGGCGCCGGGGTCGAGTGAGCCGCTGATGGCGAGGACGCCGCCGAGTCCGTAGACCAAGGCGAGGGCGAGCGCGGAGACCAGGGTGAGCGCGGTGAAGAAGACCCACTGCAGCATCGCGGTCCGCACACCGATGTCGCGCACGCGGCCCGCGCGGACGGCGAACTCACGGGACTCCTCGGCGGGCCTGCCGAACAGCTTGACCAGGGTCGCGCCGGGCGCGGAGAACCGCTCGGTCATCTGAGTGCTCATGGCGGCGTTGTGTTCGGCCGCGGCGCGCTGCAGGCCCGCGAGGCGCGCGCCCATCCGGCGGGCGGGGATGACGAACACCGGCAGCAGCACGAGCGCGAGCAAGGTGATCTGCCAGGAGATCCCGATCATCACCACGAGCGTCAGGGCCAGCGTCACCAGGTTGCCGACCACACCGGAGAGCGTGTCGCTGAACGCGCGCTGCGCGCCGATGACGTCGTTGTTGAGCCTGCTGACCAGCGCGCCGGTGCGGGTGCGGGTGAAGAAGGCGACGGGCTGGCGCTGGACGTGGTCGAAGACCCGGGTGCGCAGGTCGAGGATCAGCCCTTCGCCGACGTTCGACGAGAGCCACCGCGATACCAGTCCCAGGCCTGCTTCCAGGATCGCGACGACCGCGATGATCCCGGCGAGCGTGAGGACCACCCCGCTGTCGGCCTTGCCGACGATCGCGTTGACCACTCGGCCCGCGAGCACCGGGGTCACCACCGCCATGGCCGAGAGCGCGACGCTGACCACCAGGAACCAGGTGATCGTCGCACGGTGCGGGCGGGCGAAGCCGAAGATCCGCCGCACGGTGTCGCGGGAGATCCCGCGGTGGTCGTCGGAGGCGTTCATCGCCTTGTAGAGCGACGTAAACGCTGTCATCTGCATGTCCACGCGATCACGGTAAGACCTCAAGTAATCTAGAGGTCAAGTCCGCCATAGACTGCGCGCGTGATCAAAGACTTCGGGACCGGGTTCGGCCTTCTGCTTCAGGGATTCCGCATCGTGCTGGGCAACCGCTCGATGCTGCTGCGCGGGGCCCTGCCGGTCCTGCTGACCAGCGCGTTGATGTTCACCGGGCTGACGGTGCTCGCGGTCAACCTGGGCGGGATCGTCACCTGGGCGACGCCGTTCGCCGACCACTGGGCGCAGACCTGGCAGCAGGGGGTGCGGATCGCGGCCGGTCTGGTCACGGTGGTCGCCGCGGTCGCGGTGTCGGTGGTGCTGTTCGCCGGGCTGACCCTGGCGATCGGCGGACCGTTCTATGAAAGCATCGCCGAGCAAGTGGAGGACACCGTCCTGGGCGGCGTGCCCGAGGCGGAGACGATCGGCTGGGCGCGGGCTGCGTGGATCGGCCTGCGCGACACGGTCCGGCTGGTACTGCGGGCGCTGGTGTGGGCGATTCTCCTGTTCGCCATGGGGTTCATCCCGGTCATCGGGCAGACGGTGGTGCCGGTCCTCGCGGTGGCGGTCGGCGCGTGGCTGCTCGCGGTCGAACTGACGGCGATCCCGTTCATCCGGCGCGGCCGGGACCTGAAGACCCGGCGGGCGACGTTGAAGAGCGGGCGGGCGATGACACTGGGGTTCAGCGTCCCGGTCTATCTCGTGTGCCTGATTCCGTTGGCGGCGGTGGTCGTGTTTCCGGCCGCGATGGCGGCGGGGACGATCCTGGCGCACCGGTTGCCGGCGCGGTCTTCTCGCTGATGACGACGACCCGGTGTTCCGACATGCCGCGCGTCGGAACACCGGGTCCTCAGGTCAGTTCAGCGGAGTCAGCTGGTCGTCCACAGCGTCGCCCGGTAGCCGTCGCCGACGGGCGGTGGGTGGTTGGCCATAGCGCTAGTGACAGTTTGCGCCATCACCACTGTCCGGCGGCGACTACCAGTACGGGTCGCACTGTTTGGTGCCGAAGCAGATGTTGTACAACTTGATGATCAGATCATTGCCGGGACCGGACACGAGGCCGGTCATCAGCGGCGAGAGGTTCTCGGTCACACCGCATCCGGTGAACGCCGGGATCGCGTAACTCGTGTTGATCGTGGCCGCGAGGTGGTCCTTGTCAACCACGGGCCCGTCCGGGGTTACCTTGGGAAGACCCAGGTTGACCGTCCCGGACAGGTTGAGATCGACCGGGGTGACCGTGCGGCAGTTGGCACCGACGTCGAGCGGCACGCCGTTCTGCTTGACCTCGCTGATCACCAGGTTGAGCTTGACCTTGACCTTCGTCTCGGCCGCGGCGAAATCCTCGATGTCGATGGTTCCGATCGCGTCGCCGACCTGGACGAAGGAGGTGTTGTTGGTGACCGGCATGAACCGGAAGACCACGAAGTAGCCCGGAGCGGGTGGCATCAACATCTCACCGATGAGCGGGCTCGGCGCATCGGGGACAGGCGTGATCAGCGCCTTGAACATCCCGCGACCGATCGACATCGCCTGACCCAGCTTGGCGATCTTGGTCATCCCCTCGACCCGCAGCACGGACTTGAAGTCCCCGGGCTTAGGAGGTGGGATGGCCGCTACTACCCGCACGTCCGCCTGCTGGGAGCCCGCGTCCGGCTTCTCCAGCGGGGCCGAGGCGAGCATGGTCGCGCCGACCACGCCACTTACTCCGAGTGCGACACCGAACGACCGAAGTAGCTTCATGGGGGCGCTGCTCACCTGCCAGACTCGAGAAAGTGAATTGCCCGCGGGCAATTCAGCGCGCGGCTACTCGGCGGTACGTTACCCACGTGTCATGGGGGCGACAACGGACCGGGCGAACGGCCGGGAAATGGGTCGCAACGTTGTCACGACCTCAAGAATTCCGGTGGTCTAGTTGTGCGCGCGCCCACTAGGGCTTGCGCGCGACCGCCCCGAGCATCGCGAAGTTCAACGCCGACAATGGCAGCAGGCGCGGGCCCGACGGCCACCAGTCGTGGGGGTGCGTCAGGCCGGGGGGCACGTATTCGAGGCCTTGGAAAAACGCCTGGATCTGTTCGCGGGTGCGGGGCGTGGTGCTGATCGGCGTGCCTGCGAACATCTTCTCCAGGGTGCGCACCAGAGCGCTGGCCTCGGACTGGTCGGCGGGGTCGTACTGGTGGCTGAGCATCAGGTAGGACCCCGACGGGACCACCTTCATCCACGCCTGGACGACCTCGGCGGCGTGCGCGTGGTCATGGATGTGGTGCACGACCGAGCACATCATCAGCGCGACCGGGCGGGTGAGATCGAGGTGCGGCCGCAGGTCGGGGTGCTCGAGCGCCTTCTCCAACTCGGTGAAGTCGCAGCCCGCGACGTGCGTGCGGTCGTTCTCCTCCAGGATGGCCCGGCCGTGCGCCTGGACAACCGGGTCGTTGTCGACGTAGATGACCCTGGCCTCGGGGTTGTACCGCTGGACGACCTGGTGGGTGTTGTCCACCGTGGGCATGCCCGAGCCGAGGTCGACGAACTGGTCGATCTTGCGCTCGCCGACCAGCAGCCGCAGCACCCGGATGATCCAGTCGCGGTGGTCACGGGCGAGTTGGCGGGCTCCCGGGGCAACCCGCAGGAGCTGGTCCATCACGGCCCGGTCGGACGCGTAATGGTCACGGCCGCCAAGCAGGGCGTCGGTGAGCCTGGCCATGTTCGGCCGTTCGAAGTCGAGCGGTGTGAGCCGCGGGACGGTGTCCCACGACGACCGGTCGGCTGAGGGCATCTGGCGGCTCCCCGAAGTGACCTGAACAACAGAACGTATACACAGTAGGACATGGCGTGATCGCTGGGTATCCGGATCAGCCGTTTGTCGTCGTCCGAAGGCTGTCCCCGCTCCCCCGGAAAGCGCCGCCGACACCCGATTCGTCACCGAGCGTGACCAGCCTCGACGCCTGTCCCGGGCACTCGTGGAGAACTCCGCCCCGGTCGGACGCAGACGATCACGCACGCGTGATCCCAAGATCCACTCGGGTGAGATCCACTGGCAGGTCCAACGAGCCCGTCCGGGGCAGGTGACGCCTCCCTGTCCGACGTCACCCCAATGGGTGTTCAGCGCCAGGACCAGCGGATGCCGTAGCGGCCCGGTTCGAGGTCCATGGCCAGCGCGTGCGCGGTGTGCGTCGAGTCGAGGGTCAGCGCCTTGACCCGCTCCTTGCCGTCGACGTCGGAGAACCGCACGACGTGCGCGGGCAGCGCGGCCGGGTCGAACCGCACCTCGATCAGGTAGTCGCGGACCGGCAGCCTGCTCACCCGTTCGTGGTCGTAGGCCTGCGACAGCGGCTCGGGGCAGCGGATCTCGTGCTCGATGAGCACGGTCTCGCGCTTGGCGAGGGTGTGCCCGAAGAGCAGTTCGGTGGCGACCTGCCCGGTGCGCTCGTCGCGGCTGATCCGGCCGATGGAGCAGTTGCGGACCGGGACGAGTTCGGGCAGCGGCTCGTCCGGGCTCTCCCCCCACGCCACGATGACCAGCCGGTCGACGCCGTCCTGTTCGGCGCGCAGGACCTGGCGCGTGCGCTGGACGTGTTTGGCGCGGTCGGGGCCCACGACGATCAGGTCGTGCACGCTGAGCCGGGTGAGCTGGTTGTCCTGGCTGATGTCGACGCCGACGACCATCCGGTCGAAGCCCTCGGGGTCAGACCACGGCGCGGCGCTGTCGATCGGCTCGGGCAGGCGGTGGACGGTGCGGCCGCGTGGTTTGGGCGATTCCAGGAGCTTGCCGAGTTCGCCCGCGGGCAGGCCGAGCAGGCGTTCGACATTGGCCAGCGCGGCCAGCGACTGGGGGCGTTCGGGCTGGCTGCGACCGGACTGCCAGTAGCTCAGGGTCGCCAGGCTCACCGGGGTGCCGCGCTCGCGCAGCCGCTCGGCCAGCCGGTCGAGGGTCAGTCCGCCCGCATGGATCGCCGACCGGAGCGCCTCGGCGAACGGTCTGGCGGGGACTGGCTCGTCCGTCACCCGACGAACGGTAGTTCGTGCGACCGGCTGAGGAAAGTGCGTGCGACACCGTGTCCCAGGCGCTCTGACCGCCTTGGCGGCGTCCACACCGGGAAATAACCGGCAACAACAGCATGTCGGGAGCGTCTTGCGAGCCCGATGGTTACCGGACAGTATTGACCGATAAGTGTGGTCGGCGTCACGAACCGCACCCTGATCGACCGCGGCGGGCTTGCTGAGGGCGTCCCGAGCCCGCCGCGGTACCCACTTTCCAGAGGCCACACAGCAACCTTGTGGGGGTTCGGCCGGTCTAGGCAGTGAAGGGCGACGGGACCGACGGGACAGCGAGGCGCCTGATGGTGTGGATGGACGCGTTCTCCGATGTCGTGGCGGACGAAAGGGACTCCGAGACGGTGGAAAAGCCGGAAAGCGAAGGCTAGGCGGGCAGGCCGAGGCTGGCGGCCAGGACCGGCCACGAGGCTTTGAACTCCCGCTGCCAGTAGGGCCAGATGTGGCTGCCGCCGCCGTAGAAGTTGGTCGTCACCGGGATGCCCGCCCGCTTCAGGCGGTCGGTGAAGGTGCTCGACGACAGCTTCGCGAGCGGCTCGATCATAACGTCGGGGCTGTTGCCGGGTGGGTCCAGCGGTCCGGTGCCGCCGTCGCCCGAGGACACGTAGAGCCTGGTGCCACGCAGCTTCTCGACGTTGTCGTACGGGTTGTGGGCCGTCCAGATGGAGCGCTGCATGAACTCGTTGCCCCACAGGCTGTAGAAGTTCAGGCCCTCCCGCATGAGGATCATCTGGATGAAGTTCGGGATGCCGTAGATGGTCGTGTTCAGCACGCCGCTGTAGCTGGCGGCGGCCTTGAACATGCCGGGGTGGCGGAACGCGTAGGCCATCGCGCCGTAGCCGCCGATGGACAGCCCGGCGACCGCGCGCACGGTGCCCGCGGCGTAGCCGCGTTCGAGCAGCTGGCGGATCTCGGTGACGTGGAAGGTCTCCCAGTCCGGCTTGTTCGAACCGCCGAAGTTCCACCACGCCGAGTACATGCCCGCCTTGCCGTCGCTGGGCAGCACCATCAGGACGTCCTTGTCAGCGGTGAACGCGGCGGCGTCGGTGAAGGCCGTCCACGACTTGTAGTCCTCGACCTCACCGGCGCCGTGCAGCAGGTAGAGCACCGGCCACGTGCGGGTCTGGGTGTCCCAGCCGCGCGGCAGCAGCAGTCGCACCCAGCCTGACGTGCCCAGGGCGGGCGAGGTGATCCGCAGGTCGAGGGTGCGCTCGTCGACCCGGATCTCCTCGGCGACGCGGGCGCCGTCATCGGCGACTGCGGTGGTCCGCGCGCGCGACACCGGCTGGGCCTCGGCGGGCCCGTTGGGCAGCGCCACCACCACGGCCGCCGCGACCACGGCGGCGCACACCGCGGCTACCCACTTGGATCTGCGTAACATCGGCCGGACCTCTTTCGTTGCCACTGCTGCTAGAGGGGGATGTTTCCGTGTTTGCGGGCGGGGACGGACGTGGTCTTGCCGCGCAGGGCACGCAGCGCCGCGGTCACGGCGAGGCGGGTGCGGGCGGGTTCGATGACGCTGTCGACGTACCCGCGTTCGGCCGCCGGGTACGGGCTGTCCTGGTGCTGGGCGACCAGTTCGCGTTCCCGTGCGGCGCGCTCGGCACCGGACAGCGCGGCCAGTTCGCGCCGGTGCAGCACCTGCACCGTGCCTTCCGGGCCGACGACGGCGATCCGCGCGGTGGGCCAGGCCAGGTTCACGTCGGCGCCCAGGTGCTTGGAGCCCATGACGGCGTAGCCGCCGCCGTAGGCCTTGCGCACCACCACGGTCACCTTCGGGACGGTCGCCTCGGCGTAGGCGTAGATCAGCTTCGCGCCGCGGCGGATGATCCCGCCGCGTTCCTGGTCGAGGCCGGGGAGGTAGCCGGGGACGTCGGCGAAGGTCAGCAGCGGCAGGTTGAACGCGTCGCAGAAGCGGACGAACCGCGCCGCCTTCTCCGAGGCGTCGATGTCGATCGCGCCCGCGCCGAAGCGCGGCTGGTTGGCCACGACTCCGACCGAGCGGCCGCCGACCCGGGCGAACGCGCAGATCATGTTGGGCGCGAAGCCGGTGTGCACCTGCAGCAGGTCGCCGTCGTCGACCACGCGGGTGAGGACGTCGGTCATGTCGTAGCCCTGGTTCACCCCGTCGGGCACGATCCGGTTGAGTTCGAGGTCCGACGCGGTCAGCTCGGGGGCGGTGTCGTCGTCGTAGTCCGGTGCGGTGTCGCGGTTGTTGGCGGGCAGGTAGCCGAGCAGGGTCTTGACCCAGTCGATGGCGTCGGGCTCGTCGGTGGCCAGGTAGTGCGCGTTGCCGGAGACGGTCGCGTTGACGCGGGCGCCGCCGAGGTCGTCCAGCGTGATCTCCTCGCCGGTCGCGGCGCGCAGGACGTCGGGGCCGGTGACGACCATCTGGGAGAGCTTGTCGACGACGACGGTGAAGTCGGTCAGCGCGGGCGCGTACACCGCGCCGCCCGCGCAGGGGCCGAGGATCAGGGAGATCTGCGGGATCACGCCGGACGCGTTGGTGTGCCGCACGGCCAGCTCGGCGTACCGGGCGAGCGACGTGACACCTTCCTGGATGCGGGCGCCGCCGCCGTCGTTGATGCCGACGACCGGCACTCCGGTGCGGATGGCGAAGTCCATGAGCTTGTTCACCTTCGCCCCGGACGCCTCGCCGAGGCTGCCGCCGAAGACGCTGAAGTCCTGGGCGTGCACACAGATCCGGCGGCCGTCGACGGTGGCGTGCCCGATGACGAGGCCGTCGCCGTGGGGGCCGGAGCCGTGCCGGGCGAACTCGTCGATCTCGACGAACGAGCCGGGGTCGGCCAGCAGGGCGATCCGCTCGCGTGCGGTGAGCTTTCCCTTGGGGTGTTGGCGTTCGGCGGCGCGTTTCTCGGCGAGGCGGACGGCTTCCTCGCGGCGCAGCAGCAGGTCGTCGATGAGCTCCCTGGTCAGGTCGGCCATGGCGCCTCCGTCTCGGCCAACGCGGCGGCGAGCGTGGTCACGCCCGGCGGGTCGATCATGCTGAGGTGGTCGCCGGGGACCCGGACCACGCGCAGGTCGGAGCACAGCTCGTCCCAGCCGAGGGCTTCGTCCTCGCGCAGGTAGCGCGGGTCGAGGGTGGTGGTCAGGGGGTGGGGGTCGGTGGCGCGCAACAGGAGCACGGGCCCGCCGTAAGGGCGCGGGCGGTAACGCTCGGCCACCCGTGCGTCCACATAGGACGTGTACTGGTGGTGCAGGACGGCCTCGCCGATGCCGGGGACCGCGGCGAGCCTGCGCATGACGACGCCGATCTGGGCGTCCTCGTCGAGGCTGTCCAGGTCGTCGGGCAGGTCGAGGGCGACCCCGTAGGTGGACTCGACGTGCTCGGCGAACCGGGCGAAACGGTCGAGCAGCAGCCGGTCGTGGTCGCCGCCGACCTTGGGCAGGATCGTGTCGATGAGGACGACCTGTTCGACGGTCTCGCCGACCTCGGTCAGCAGGTGGGCGATCTCGTAGGCCAGGCAGCCGCCGAACGACCAGCCGCCGAGCCGGTACGGGCCTTGGGGTTGGTTCTGCTTGAGGAGCTCGACATAGCGGACAGCTTTGCCCTCCACTGTGGACTCGTCGTCGATCCTCTCGTAGCCATGGACGGGGAAGCCGGGACGGAGTTCGGCGACGAGCGGGCGGTAGACGCTGGTCGGGCCGCCCGCCGGGTGGAACAGGTGTAGCGGCCTGCCGTCACCTTCGGCGCGCAAGACGTTGACCACGCCGTCGGTGGCGCCTTCGAGGTCGGCGCGCAGCAGGTCGGCCATCGCGGCGAT
Organism: Actinokineospora sp.; assembly: GCF_050699995.1. Taxonomy (GTDB): domain Bacteria; phylum Actinomycetota; class Actinomycetes; order Mycobacteriales; family Pseudonocardiaceae; genus Actinokineospora. Next base: position 14,171 of record NZ_JBOHGC010000479.1, read on the forward strand.
GGTCGGGCGCTTGAACAGGACCTCCGGCGGTGGCGGCTCGGCGATCCGGTTGCCGATCGCCTCGTACACGCGCCGCTGGGCGTCCTCGTCGGTGAGTTCCCGGTGCACGCCGCCGGGGTCGCCGCCGAGCGCGTCGGCCCAGGCCAGGGCCAGCCAGCGTTCGCTGGGGTCGCGGGGGCCGATGATCACGGGCACGGTGACCGCGCCGGACGCGGGGAGTTTCAACTCGTCGCCGAGGTGGTCGGTGATCGCGGCCAGGCCGGCGCCCCGCAACAGCAGCGAGACCGGTGGGGTGGTGCCAAGGTCACGCTGCATCGCGGCCCGCAGACGCATCGCCATGAGGGAATCGAGGCCGAGGCCGGTGAGCGGGGCCGAACGGTCCACTGTGTCCGGTGTGGCGCCGATCAGGGCGGCCAGGACGGCGGCGAGGTGGTCCTGCAGGACGGCCCGGGGGTCCGGCCGCTCGCGAAGGGCGGCGATTCCGGCCCAGCCATTGGGTTCCACGACGGTGGGAACCGCGCCGACGAGCCCGGAGAGGAAGGGACGGCGGGCGAGGTCAGGGAACAACGCAAGCGTTCGCGCGGTGTCGAGCCGGGCCACACCGATCTCGGACCGATCATGTGTCACCAAGCCAGCGAGCGCCGCAAGCCCTTGCGAGGTTTCAAGTTCGGCAAGCGAAGCCGCCGCACGAACCCCACCACGACTCGACTCGCCTTCGCCGGAGGTGGCGGTCCAGGCGCCCCAGTTGATGGTGACCGCGGGGAGGCCCTCGGCTCGGCGCTGGGCTGCCAGGGCGTCCAGCCAGGCGTTGGCGGTGGCGTAGGCGGCCTGACCGGGTGAGCCGACCAGGGCCGCCAGGGACGAGAAGGCGACCCACCAATCGAGCGGCAGGTGCCGGGTCGCCTCGTGGAGGCGTTGGGCGCCGTGGACCTTGGGGTGCCAGACGCGGGTGATGCTTTCGGCGGTGAGGTGGGCGGCGGGGCCGTCGTCGAGGACGCCCGCCGCGTGGATGACTCCGCGCAGGGGCAGGCCGTCCCGGGTGGCGTGGGTGACGGCTTGTTCGGCGAAGCCGGGGGCGGCGACGTCGCCGAGGAACACCTCGACGTCCACCCCCCGCAGCGCCGCCAAGGCCGCGGGGCGGGCGGTGCGCCCGCACAGCACGATCCTGGTCGCTCCCCCGTCGCCGAGCAGCCGGGCGACCTGGACACCCAGTTCGCCGAGGCCGCCGGTCACCAGGTAGGCGCCGTCACGCACCGGGAGTTTCTCGGCGGTCTCGACCTGGGCCCGGGCCAGCCGCGCCCGCAGCCGCTTGCCGTCGTGCCAGCGGACTTCGTCGTCGTCGCGGTCGGCGTTCAGTTCCGCGGCGACAGCCTCAGGACTGTCCACATCGAGCAGCGTCGCCCGCAGCCGCGGGTGCTCGAACGCCAGGACCCGGACCAGCCCACGCAGACAGGCGACACCGGGATCGTCGCCGCTGATGACAATCCACAGCCTGCTCTCCCCCGCGTTCGCCGCCGTTCGCGCGGCGGTCAGCACCAGTCGCTCGGCCGCCGCCGGGTCCGTTGCCGCGTCGGCGATCAGCACGACCCCCGCGCGGCCGTCGAGCAGGGACGGGACCAGCGACGGGTCGGCCGTGACCACCCGGTCGACCAGTCCGGCGGCAAGCGCCGGGGAGTCCTCGTCGGAGACGACCACCCACGAGCGGGGTCGGACGGCGACCGCCGGCAGCGGAGCCGGGTCCCACCGCCGTTCCATGGCCAGTTCCGGCCAGGTTCCCGGCGCGCTGCCGAGCGCGGAGGCGCGCACGCCCGACAGCTCGACGACGACACCGCCCGCCTCGTCGAGCAGGTGCACGGTGCCCAGCAGCGTCCCGCCGTCCGGGCGCAGGGTGGCCACACAGCGGACGCCGGTCGCCGGCTCCCCGACGACCCGCACGCCGCCGATCGCGGTCGGCACATACCGGCCGTGCACCCCGGGCAGCCCGAGCGCGGCGGCCACCAGCGTCTGCAGGCAGGCGTCGGCCAGCGCCGGATGCACCGCGAACCCGCGGTGCCCACCTGCCTCCGCGGGCAGCCGAACCCGCGCGACCGCGTGTCCCGGCGAGGCGACAACCTCAGTCAGCCCAAGGAATGCGGGCCCATACTCCTGCCCGCCGGCGGCGAGGGCGGCGTAGACGTCGGTCGGTTCGCCCGCGGGCGGTGACGGCAGCGGGGTCAGCGGGGTCTCGTCGCGGCGGGCGGTGGCCGTGGCGTGGGTGACCCAGCCGCCGTCCGAGCGCGCCGAGATGGTGATCCGGCCGTCCGACTCGACGACCGTCGTGAGCTTGGTGTCCGGCCCCGGCACCAGGAACTCGGCGAGCACGAGGTCGGTGACGGCCACCCGGTCGGACCCGAGGGCCCGGCGGGCGGCGGACAGCGCCACCTCGACGAACGCGGTCCCCGGCAGCACGACAACGCCGTAGGCGCGGTGGTCGGCGAGCCAGGGCAGCGGGTCCGCGCCGAGGTCGGCCTGCCACACGTGCCTGCCGTCGTCGGGCAGTTCGACGTGTTCCCCGAGCAGCGGGTGCCGATGGTCAGGGGCGCGGCGGGCGCTCACCCAGTGCGGCTCGTGCCGCCAGACCGGTCCGGGCAGGTCGATCACCGGCCGGCGCGGGTACCGAGCGGCCAGCACCTTCGGGTGTCCGTTGACGTGCAGGGTCGCCGCCGCGTCGAGCCAGCAGGCGGGCCCGGTGTCACGGCGCAGGCTCGGCACCGCGAGCACGGGCACCCCCGCAGCGGCGGCGGTCTGCTCGACGGCAGCGGTCGCGATCGGATGCGGCGCGATCTCCACGAAAGCCCGGTGCCCCGCGGCGAGCGCGGCGGCGACGGCCTGGGTGAAGCGGACCGGTCTGCGCAGGTTGGCGGCCCAGTAGTCGACGTCGAACGCGGGCGGCTCGTCGGCGACGCCGGAGAAGCAGGGCACCCGCGCCTCGCCGGGACGGAAACCGTCGAGCCCGGCGCGGAGATCGTCGAGAAACGGGTCGACCGCGGCCGAGTGGCCCGCGCCGCCGACCTTCAGCGCCTTCGCCAGCCTGCCCAGACCGTCCACATAGGCGACAAGGTCGGCGACCGAGGCCGGCTCGCCGGTAACCGTCAGCTGTTCGGGCGAGGCGTGCACGGCGATCCCGACCCCGGGGAACCGGTTGGCCACGGCGGTGAACTCGGCCTCGGACAGTTCCACCGCGGCCATCGCGCCCGCACCGGAGTCGTTGATCCCGGCCAGCAGCGCCGTGCGCGCGACCACGATCCGCAGCCCCTGGGCCAGATCCAGCGCGCCTGCGACCACCGCGGCGGCCACCTCGCCCACCGAGTGGCCGAGCACGGCCGCGGGCACCACCCCGTTGGCCCGCCAGAGTTCCGCCAGCGCCACCTGCATGCCGAACAGCGCGGGCGCGGCCACGGCGAACTCACCGATGGTGTCGGCGCAGAGCGCTTCGCGCAGCGAGAAACCCGCCTCGGCCCGGAACAGCAGGTCCGCCTGGTCGACGGCGGCGGCGAATGCGGGTTCGGCGAGCAGCGCCTTGCCCATACCCGGCCATGACGACCCGAACCCGGAGAACACGAACACCGGCGGTTCCTGGAAGGAAGCCGTGACCGGCGAACGCAACGCCCGCAACCCGGCCACCAGGTCCGCGCGGTCATCGGCGACCACGGCCGCGCGCGACGGAAGATGGTCACGCCGCACGGCAAGGGTCCCGGCGACGTCAGCAGGCGCGACCTTCTGCCCGGCGGGCGACTCCAGCCAGTCGGCCAAGCGCTCGGCGCGGGCCCGCACTCCTTCCGCGGTCGGCGCCGACAAGGCGAACACTTCCGGCCGCACGCTCTCGGCCACAACCCCGGCAGGCGCCGCGGGCCATTCCTCGAGGACCACGTGGGCATTGCTGCCGCCGAACCCGAAAGCCGATACCCCGGCGGTCGCCAGGCCGCTGTAGCGCGGCCACTCGCCCGCGCTCGCGGCCACCCGCAGGCCCAGCGCGTCGAAGTCGATGTGCGGGTTGGGCGAGCGGTAGTGCAGCGTCGGGGGGATCCGGCCGTGCGCCAGCGACAGCACAACCTTGATCAGGCCGACGATTCCGGCCGCGCCCTCCAGGTGGCCCAGGTTCGTCTTCACCGAGCCGATCAGCAGCGGACGCTCCTCGCCGCGGCCCGCGCCGAGGACAGCGCCCAGCGCCGCGGCCTCGATCGGGTCGCCGAGCAGGGTGCCGGTGCCGTGCGCCTCCACATAGTCCACAGTGGACGGATCGACCTCGGCGGCCGGGTACGCTTGGGCGAGCAGCGCGTGCTGCGCGGCCGGGCTCGGCGCCATCAGGCCGTTGGAGCGGCCGTCGGAGTTGGTGGCGCTGCCGCGGATCACCGCGAGCACCCGGTCCCCCGCCTTGCGCGCGTCGGTGAGCCTGCGTAGCACGACCACACCGCAGCCCTCGCCGCGGACGATGCCGTCGGCGGCGGCGTCGAACGCCTTGCACCGACCGTCCGGCGCGAGTACCCCGGCCCGCTCGAAGGTGGCGGTGATCCCGGGGGTGAGCAGCACGTTGACGCCGCCGACCACGGCGAGGTCGGCGTCGCCGTGGCGCAGCCCTTGGACCGCCTGATGCACCGCGACCAGCGACGACGAGCACGCTGTGTCGGTCACCAGGCTCGGTCCGCGCAGGTCGAGCAGGTACGACAGACGGTTCGCCACGATGGACGCGGCGGCCCCGGTGCCCGACCAGGCGTCGACGGCGGTGTGGTCGGCCATGGTCATCGTGCCGTACTCGGCCGCCGACACTCCCATGTAGACACCCGTGCGGCTGCCACGCAGCATGCCGGGCGCGATCCCGGCGTGCTCCAGCGCGGCCCAGGCCACTTCCAGCACGATCCGCTGCTGCGGGTCCATGACGGCGGCCTCACGCGGGCTGATCCCGAAGAACGTCGCGTCGAACCCCGCCACGTCGTCGAGGTAGCCCCCGGCGGCCGGGACGTCCTCGGCACCGTCGGGCCAACGTCCCCGCGGTCGGGTGCCGACGGCGTCGCGTCCGGTTTCCAACAGGTCCCAGAACTCGGCGGGCGAGTCCACACCACCTGGCAGCCTGACGCCGAGGCCCACCACGGCGATCGGCTCACCCGGCGCGATGCTCGGCGCCGCGAGCACCGCGACGACGCCGTCGGTCGCTGCGGCGGCGAGGGCGGCGATGGTCGGGTGCTCGTAGGCGAAGGTGGCCGGCAGCACCCGCCCGACCCGCTCACCGAGCTCAGCGACCAAGGCCACGGTGTCGCGTGAGGACAGTCCGTACTCCTGCAGCGGCCGGTCCGGATCGATGGACGCGATTCCCGTGGCGTCGGCGACCCGACCCACGAGCCACCGCACCAACTCCCGGGTGCTCATACCGCCTCAGTCAGAATGTCGGCGAGGTAGCGGGTACGGCAGGCGCTGCGGGAGATCTTGCCGCTGGTGGTGCGCGGCAAGGCCTCCGGCTCGACCAGCCGAACCTCACGCAGGGCAAGGCCGTGGGCGCGCGAGACCGCGGCGCGAACCGCTGCGGCGACCTCGTCCGGGTCGACGCCGTTCACCGCCTTGGCCCGCTCGGCCAGCACGACCGCGCTCTCCCCATCGGAGCCCGCCACGGAGAAGGCCACGACGTTGCGTGGGCGGATCGCGCCGTGCGCGGACTCCGCGGTGCGCTCCACGTCCTGCGGGTAGTGGTTGCGGCCGTCGACGACGATGAGGTCCTTGATGCGGCCGGTCACGAACAGCTCGCCGTCGCACCACACGCCCAAGTCGCCGGTGGCCAGCCAGGACCCCTCGTAGCCGGGCACGGTGTTGCCGAAGGTGCGCCGCGACTCGTCTGGCCTGCCCCAGTAGCCCTGGCCGACGTTCGGGCCGGCCACCCAGATCTCGCCGACCACACCGGAGGGACGCGGGATGCCGGTGTCCGGGTCGACGACGAACACCCGCTGCCCGATGGACTGTCCACACGAGACCAGCCGGATCGCGTCGGGGTGGTTCGCGGGCACCTCCACCGCGTGTCCGGCGGCGAGTTCGGCCCGGTCGAGCCTGCGGATCAACCCGCCGCGGCCCGCGGAGACGAACACGGTGGCCTCGGCGAGCCCGAAGGACGGGCTGTACGCGTCCGGCTTGAGCCCGCACTCGGCGAACGCGGCGTAGAACCGCTCGATCACACCCGCCTGCACGGGTTCGCTGCCGTCGATGAGCGCCAGCACGGTGTCGAGCCGCAGCCGCGCCTTCTCCCAGTCGGACACCCGCGCGGCGCAGTAGCCGTAGGCGAAGCTCGGGGCGGCGGTGATCGCGCCCGGGTTGGCCGAGAGCGCCTGCAGCCACCGTTCCGGCTTCTCCAGGAACGCCATGGGGTCCATGAGGACCGCGCGCATCCCGCTGGTCAGCGGCGCGGCGATCGACAGGACGAGACCCATGTCGTGGAACAGCGGCAACCAGCTCACCGACACCGAGTCCTGCCGCACCCCGTAGGCCGCGCAGGCTTGACGCGCGTTGGCGACGACGTTGGCGTGGGTGATCATCACCCCGCGCGGGTCGCCGGTGGAACCCGAGGTGTACTGCAGGTAGGCGATCGAGTCCGGGGCGGGCGGCATCGGCGCGAAGCCCGCGCCGAAGGTCGCGGGCAGCTTGTCGACCGAGACGATCTGGCCGACCACCAGACCGTGGGTGCGCAGGAAGTCCTCGACCTCGACGGCGGTGTCCTGAGTGGTCAGGACCGTTTTCGCACCGCAGTCGCGCAGCACCGATGCGAGCCGCTCACCGTGACCCGGCAGGCCGGGCGGGAACAGCGGCACGGCCACCATGCCCGCGCGCAGGGCGCCGAGGAACGCGGCGTGGTAGTCCGGTGTTGTCCGATCAGGACTGCCACGGTCCCGCCCGGGCGGACCCGGCCGCCCAGCCACGACGCCACGGCGTCGACCCGGTCGTCGAGTTCGCGCCACGACCACTTCGACAGGACGCCGCGCGGGTTCACCCGGTAATCGAGGTGGCTCACCGCCGGGGCGTCGGGACACCGCCGCGCCCACCCCGCGAGCAGGCCCGCGAGGTCTTCGGCGGTGGTCGCACCGTCGCCGAAAGAAGTGGAATTCATCTGCACCGTCCTCACCCGTGGGGCGACTTGACACCAGGCGATAAGAGGCGACTTTCGATCCCCGCCGGGAGAAATGCTCGCCGCGCCAAGTTAAGCCCGCGTCTCATTTGAGGTCAACCGAGCGATTATTCGGTCACCGTTTTTATCAGTGGTCCGAGAACTCCGCCGGTTTACCGTGTGAATTCGACTAAGTCGGACCGCGAGCGCCGCCGCCGCCAGCTGCAGCACCGCGGCACCGCGGAGGGCGTCGGTGTACCCGGCCGCGAGAGCGTCGGCCTGACCGCCCATGAGGACCGCCACCGCGGCCACCCCGAGCGCGCCCGCGAACTCCCGGGTCGAGCTGAGCAGCCCGGACGCGGCCCCGGTCTGGTCGTCGCCCGCCACGTCCAGCGCGAGCGTCGTGAGGGGGACCGTGAACGCCGAGCCGATGCCGACCAGGACCAGGCCGGGCAGGCGCGGCCACACCAGCGGCACGTGGTTGACCGCCGCGACCATGACCAACCCGGCCGCGACCATGGCCAAGCCACTCGCGACCGTGACACCCGGACCGACCGCGGCGAGCACCCGTGGCACCCACGGCGCCGTCACGATCAGCGCGACCGCCACCGCGACCAGCGGCAACGCCGCGTCCGCCGGGCCGAGACCGAGGATTCGCTGATGCGCCAGCGGCGTCACCACACACACGCCGGTGACACCCAGCCCCCACAGCAACTGCACGATGAGGGCGGTCCGAAAGACCGGAAGTCGCAGCAACGCGGGCGGCAGAAGTGGGGCCGCGCTCGCGCGTTCCCGGAACGCGAAAAGGGCGGCGACCAGCACTGCGGCGATGGTGAGGGCGGGCGCGGCCGAGCCGCCCTCGGCGAAGTCGAGCAGGGCGGCGGTGACCAGGAGCATCGCCAGCGCGGCGAGCCCGGCACCGACCGCGTCCGTGCGGCGGGCCCGAGTCGGACCGGCGGGCGGCAACACCGCCAGACAGCAGGCCACGACCGGCAGCGCACCCCAGAACACCCAGCTCCAGTGCGCGTACTGCGCCACC
>NZ_JBOHGC010000480.1:0-4546 GCF_050699995.1 Actinokineospora sp.
CCAGTGAGCCGTTCACCCGGGCGCCGATCGTGCGGTACCCGACCTCGGTGTGCACCGCGAAGGCGAAGTCGACCGGAGTGGACTCCCCCGGCAGGCTGATCACGTCGCCCTTGGGCGTGAAGACGAAGATCTCCTTGGCGGCCAGGTCGAAGCGCAGCGACTCGAGGAAGTCGCCGGGGTCCGCGGCCTCGCGCTGCCAGTCGAGCAGCTGGCGCATCCAGGCCATCTCGTCGACGTCGGCGCCGCTGTGGGTGCCCCTGGTCTCCTTGTATCGCCAGTGCGCGGCGATGCCGTACTCGGCGGTGCGGTGCATCTCGTGCGTGCGGATCTGCACTTCCAGCGGCTTGCCGTCCGGGCCGATCACCGTGGTGTGCAGCGACTGGTAGACGCCGAAGCGGGGCTGGGCGATGTAGTCCTTGAACCGGCCCGGCATCGGCTGCCACAACGCGTGGACAACCCCCATGGCGGCGTAGCAGTCGCGCACGTCCTCGACCAGGATGCGCACGCCGACCAGGTCGTGGATGTCGTCGAAGTCCCGGCCGCGGACGATCATCTTCTGGTGGATCGAGTAGTAGTGCTTGGGCCTGCCCTCGACCTTCGCGGTGATCCGCGAGCCCTGCAGGTCGGCGCCGAGCTGCTCGACCACGGTGCGCAGGTACGTGTCCCGCGAGGGTGCCCGGTTCGCCACGAGCCGGACGATCTCGTCGTACTTCTTGGGCTGCAGGATGGCGAACGCCAGGTCCTCCAGCTCCCACTTGACCGTGGCCATGCCCAGGCGGTGGGCCAGCGGCGCGAGCACCTCGAGGGTCTCGCGGGCCTTCTTGGCCTGCTTCTCCGGCGGCAGGAACCGCATGGTGCGCATGTTGTGCAGCCGGTCGGCAAGCTTGATGACCAGCACGCGAGGGTCCCTCGCCATGGCGATGACCATCTTGCGGATGGTCTCGGCCTCGGCGGCGGAGCCCAGTTGCACCTTGTCGAGCTTGGTGACGCCGTCGACCAGGTGCGCGACCTCGTCGCCGAAGTCGGCGCGCAGGCTGTCGATCGAGTAGTCGGTGTCCTCGACCGTGTCGTGCAGCAGGGCCGCGACCAGCGTCGTGGTGTCCATGCCCAACTCGGCCAGGATCGTCGCCACGGCCAGCGGGTGGGTGATGTACGGGTCGCCGGACTTGCGCCGCTGACTGCGGTGCGCCTCCTCGGCCACGTCGTAGGCGTGCTGCAGCAGCGCCAGGTCGGCCTTGGGGTGCAGCTCGCGGTGGACCGCGGCCAGCGGCTCCAGCACCTGCTTGACCGGGGCGGCGCGCTGCGCGGTGATGCGGCGGGCCAGCCGTGCGCGAACCCGGCGGGTGGCGGACGGCTCCCGTCCTGCGGGCGTCAGCGGCTCATGGGCCCCTGGGGCCGCGCTGTCTACCTCATGGGACAACCGTGCTCCCGGCAAGTTCGGTCGCCGATGGCGAACGACTCCCGGGTCACTCGTGTGACCCGGATACCGAGGATAACGCCGGAACGGGTGACGAGTTTCCGCTGGGGCGGCGAACCGCCCATGTCAGACGACGAGCAGCGACCGCAAGTTGTGCCCTGCAAGTCGCTCACGACCGCCCAGCGCGGCGATTTCCACGACGACCGCCACCGCCGCGACCTTGGCGCCCGCCCGGTCGACCAGCCCCGCGGCGGCCTCGATCGTGCCCCCGGTGGCCAGCACGTCATCGATGATGACGACGTTCGCGCCGGGCTCGACCACGCCCCGCGGCAGCTCGAAGGTGGCCGTGCCGTATTCGAGGGAGTAGGTGACGCTGTCGGCCACGACGGGCAGCTTGCCGGGCTTGCGCACCGTCACCAGCCCGAATCCGTGCACCGCGGCGAGTGCGGCGCCGAAGAGGAAGCCTCGGGCCTCCAACGCGACCACCGTGCTGACGCCGTCGGGGATCTCGGCGGCGAAAGCGTCGGTGACCGCGCGGAACGCGGCCGAGTCCGCCAGCAGCGGACTCAGGTCGCGGAAGAGCACCCCTGGTTCCGGGAAGTCGGGGACTTCCCGGACCAGGGTGAGCGCGTCTTCCAGGCGCACGTCAGCGCCGCTTCTTGCCCGTCGGCCTACCCGTGGACTTGCGTCGGGCGTCGGAGGCCTTCGGCGTGCGCGAGGGGACACCCGCCGCGATCGCCATGGCCTTCTCCCGACGCAGTTCGGCGTTGAGCGCCTCGTCGTCGGACAGGTCGGTCTCGGCCTCGACGCCCTCGGCGCTTTCGGCTGTCTCCGCCTTGCGGGCCACGTTCGCGCGGCGCTGGGCCACGCGCTCAGCCTGCTGCTTGTACTTCGGCTCGGTCATCTTCAGGTCGACCAGGAGCGGGGTCGCCAGGAAGATCGACGACAGCACACCCGCGAGCATGCCCGCGGCCATGATGAGCGCCAGGTCGCCGAGGGTGCCGACACCGAGCACACCGACACCGATCGCCAGCAGCCCGACAACCGGGAGCAGCGCGATGATCGAGGTGTTGATCGACCGCATCAGCACCTGGTTCAGCGCCAGGTTCGCCGTCTCGGCGTAGGTGCGCCGGGTCAGTCCGAGCAGGCCGCGGGTGTTCTCCTTGACCTTGTCGAACACCACGACCGTGTCGTAGAGCGAGAAGCCGAGGATCGTCAGCAGACCGATCACCGTGGCGGGCGTGACCTCGAAGCCGACGATCGAATAGATGCCCGCGGCAACGATGACGTCGTGGAACAGCGCGACGAGTGCCGAGACGGCCATCCACTTCTCGAAGTACAGCGCGAGGAAGATCGTCACCAGGACCATGAACACGCCGAGCGCGATCAGCGCCTGCCGCGAGATCTCCCCGCCCCAGGTGCCCGACACAGCGCTGTCGCTGATCACCGAGACAGTGGACTCACCACTGGGCGATTGCGGCTTGAGCTGCTCGAACAGCGCGTTCTTGACCAGTCGGACCTCGTCGACGGTCAGCGCCTCCGACTTGATCTGGATGGTCGAGTTGGCGCCGGTGCCGACCTGCTGGACCGCGGCCGCGTCCTTGTTGATCGCCTCCTTGAAGACGGTCTCCACGCGCTCGACCGAGATCTGCCCGGACGCGCTCGCCGACGGCAGCTGGATCTTGGTGCCGCCCTCGAAGTCGATGCCGAGGTTGAACCACCGGAAGATGATCGACGCGACGCACACGAGCATCAGCGCACCGAAGGTCAAATACCAGCGTTTGCGCTTGCCGACGATGTCGAACGCGCCGTTGCCGACGTGGAGCCGCTCGAAGATGCTCTGCTTCTTGGGGGTGGACACGTCACACTTCCTTCGCGGCGGTGCCCGCGCCGACCCGCGCCGCGCGCAGGGTCTGCTGGTTCCGCTGGACTGCTCCGAGGCCGGAGAGCTTCGAGTTGGACAGCCACTTGGACTTCGAGGCGAGCGCCACCAGCGGGTGGGTCACCAGGAAGACCACGATCAGGTCGAGCACGGTGGCCATGCCCAGGGTGAACGCGAACCCCTTGACCTGGCCGACGGCCAGCACGTACAGGACCGCCGCGGCCAGGAACTGGATCGCGTCGGCGGAGAGGATCGTGCGCCGGGCCCGGACCCACGCGCGTGGCACGCCGGACCGGAAGGACCTGCCTTCGCGCACTTCGTCCTTGAGTCGTTCGAAGAAGATGACGAACGAGTCCGCGGTGATACCGATCGCCACGATGAACCCGGCGATGCCCGCGAGGTCGAGGGTGAACCCGACCCAGCGGCCCAACAGCACGAGGACCGCGAAGACGATCGCCCCGGAGAGCACCAGCGACAGGATCGTCAGCACACCGAGCACGCGGTAGTAGAACAAGCAGTAGAGGAAGACCAGCAGCAGGCCGATGCCACCGGCGATCAGACCGGCCTGCATCGAGGCCAGGCCCAGCGTCGCCGACACGGTCTCGGCCTCGGAGGACTCGAAGGACAGCGGCAGCGAGCCGAACTTCAGCACGTTGGCCAGCTTCTGCGCCTCGGCGGTCTTGAAGCCGCCCTCGCCGCCGGTGATCTGGGTGTCGCCGCTGATGGCGCCCTGGATCGTCGGCGCGGAGACGACCGCGGTGTCGAGCACGAACGCGGCACGCTGCTGGATGTGGGCGGCGGTGTACTCCGACCAGATCCGGCCGCCCTCGCTCTTGAAGCTGACGCTGACGACGTTGCCGACACCCTGCGGGTCTGGCTGCGAGATGGCGTTGTCGATCTCGCTGCCCTCGAGGAACGACGGGCCGAGGATGAACTTCTCGAGACCGTCCTGGTCACAGGTGGCCAACGGGAGCTTCGGGTCGTCGTTGCCGATCAGCGGGTCCTTCTTGCCGCAGTCGAGCGTGGCCAGCGCGGCCTGCTGCAGCGCGGCGTCCGCGGGGACCTCAGCGCCGTCGGGGCCCTTGCCCGGCGCGAGCTTCGGGTCCTGGCGGCACGCCTTGGCGGCGGTGATCAGCTGGCCGACCGGCGTCTTGTTGTCCTGCGCCAGGGCGGTGTACTTCGTGCAGGCGTTCTCCGCGGCGGGCGGCTGCGCGGCGGGCGGCTGCGCGGGCTGCGACGGCGCGGGC
>NZ_JBOHGC010000481.1:0-3215 GCF_050699995.1 Actinokineospora sp.
ACCGTGATGTGCTCTGGGTCGATCCCCAGCGTTTGGGCGCAGATCTGGGCGATGCCGTTCGTGAACCCCTGACCCATCTCGCAGAGGCCAGTGTAGATGGTGACGTCGCCGCTGGGCTCCATTCGCACGCGGGCGATGTCGTAGCCCCCCTGCAACACCCCGCCTTGGTTCAGCATTCGCGACGGGCCCAAGGCCGTGTTCTCGACGTAGAACGACAGGCCGATGCCGACGTGACGGCCCTGCCGGCGGGACGCCGCCTGCCGCTCGCGCCAGCCCCCGTAGTCCAGTACCTGCAGGGCCTTGTCCAGGCACTTTTCGTAGTCGCCGCTGTCGAAGGTGTGGTGGAGACTCTTGTACGGAAAGCGATCCGGCGGGATAAAGTTCTTCCGCCGGAGCTCAGCAGGATCCTGGTGCAGCGCACGTGCCAGCCGGTCGACGAGGCGCTCGACAACGAAGTTGGCCTGCGGCTGTCCCCAGCCTCGGAACGATCCCAGCGGCGTCTTGTTGGTGACAATGGCGCGGGCGCGCACGCGCGCATTAGGAATCAGGTACGCGTTCGTCATCATCACGGCCGTGAGCCAGACCGGGCCGTAACTCACGGTGTGGAGGTGGGCCCCCATGTCGCCCAAGATCTCGGCGGTGACCGCGATGATCGTGCCGTCGCTCTTCGCCGCCATGGTCGCTTGCACGACCTGCTCGCGCGCGTGCACCGTGGCCACGAACGACTCGAGCCGGTCCTCGAGCCAGCGCACCGGGCGCCGGGCCTTCTGGGCGAGCAGGGCGATCGCGACCTCTTCGGCGTAGAAGTGGAACTTGCAGCCGAACGCGCCGCCAATCCTGGGCACCAGCACGCGGATTCGATGCTCGGGAATGCCGAGCACTTCGGCCAGGCAGTCGCGCGCGATGTGGAGAATCTGGGTCGAACTCCAGAGGACGAGTTCGCCCCGGTGGACGTCCCATTCCGCCAGCACGCCGCGTGGCTCCAGAGGGCAGGCGAATTGCCGCTGGATCCGGAACCGCTCGGTGATCTTGACGTCGGCCTCGGCGAGCGCGCGGTCCGGGTCGCCCATCTCGGTCTGGAAAACGCCGGCGATGTTGTCCGGCCACTCGTCGTACAAACGCGGCGCGTCGGGGCGCAGGGCGGCCTCGACATCCGCCACGGCGGGCATCGGATCCCACTCGACTTCGATGCAGTCGAGGGCGTCCTCCGCGACATACGGCGATTCGGCGGCCACCATCGCGACGGGCTCGCCGACGTACCGAACACGGTCCCTGGCCAGAGCGTAGTTGGGGGTTTGGCGGTCGGTAAAGACGTGCGTCACGGGCTGCGCCCGCAGGGTCGCCGGCAGGTCCCGCCCGGTCAGGGCGGCGTGCACGCCTGGGAGAGCCAGGGCTCGCCCGACGTCGATTGAGCGAATGCGGGCGTGCGGGTGAGGGCTGCGCAGGAACACCGCGTGCAACATTCCAGGACGGACGAGGTCGCCAATGAACTGCCCTTTTCCAGCGAGGAGTTCGGGATCCTCACGGCGCTTCAGGCCCAGCCCGACCCAGGTTGCCCGGCCGTCAGCACTTATCGCAGCACCATCCGGTCCCATGCCCAGGACTCTCGCCTCGTCGGATGTTCCGTGACGCAGGTGGTCGGGTGGTAAGACCTCTCCTGACGGCGCTTTGTTTCTCCCCTCACGGGCCTTGGTCCTTCGCGTGACAGTACGATCATCGCCAAATATCATGGGATGAGCAGGTGATCACGACCATGCCGACCCTCATTGCCGATCTTGCCACCGTCCAGGACTTCTGCGTGGGTCTCTGCTTCTTCGGCACCGGCGGGGGCGGTCGGGTGGAGGCGGGGGTCGATCTCCTCGCGCCCGTCATCCGCGCGGGGCGACCGATTACTCTTGTCAGCCCGGACGAACTGCCCGACGAGACGTGGACGTGCTGGGCCATTATCGTCGGCGGCAAGGATCCTGACGAACCCCCGCCGGCCGACGAGCTTGCGCAGTTGGGACTGCGCGAGGAACGCTATGCCCTCGTACCGCGCCTGGTCCAGTCGGCGCGCGAATTGTCGGCTTTCGCGGGCGTGACGCTCGGCGCACTGGTCTCCATGGAGCTCAGCGCAGCGGCCACGGCGGCGACGATCGCCACCGGCATCGAGCTCGGGATCCCGACGCTCGACAGCGACTACGTCGGGCGCGCGATCCCGGAACTGCCTCTGTCCAAGATGGAGCTGCGTGGACGGGCGCCCACGCCGGTGGCAATGATCGACCGCTGGGGCAACACGACGATCGTGAAGTCCGCGGTGACCGCCGCCATGACCGACCGCCTGGGCCGCATGCTGAGCAGGGCGGCCTACGGGCGCGGCATCGGTACCACCGGCCACCTGGTCCGGGTGGCCGAAGCAAAGTCTGCACTGGTGCGCGGCAGTCTCCTGGCGGCGATTAGAGCGGGCGCTGCGCTTCGCCGCAGCGCGGCCGCGCGGGACCTGGCGCCGCTCATCGAGCTGACCGGCGGCCTGGTCCTCTTTGAAGCGGAGGCCGGGGCCACCGACTGGCGCAGCACCGAGCCGTACACGTTCCGGGAACTCACATACCGGATGAAGGGGACCGGGCGCTTCGCCGGAGCTTCCTATAGGATCTGGGTCAAGAACGAGCACCACGCGGTGTGGCGTGACGGGGAGGTGATCGCGACCAGCCCCGACGTGATCGCGGTGCTCGACGCCGAGACGTTTCGCCCTCTCACGACGTTGGGTGAGGTCACGCCGGGCCGCCGCGTCACGGTATTTGCGATGAAAGGGCTTGACGCCGAGTGGTACACGCCGGCCGGGCTGGCGCTGTTGGGTCCTCGCCACTTCGGACTCGACTTCAACTACGTGCCGCTCGGCCAGGCGTCGGAGTGAGGCGCGTGCGGGCGAAGATCCGTGTGGCGGTCATCGTCCTCTTGGTAGTCATCAGCGTTCCCACCAGCCGCGCATCTTTCCGGGGTTCATGAGGCCGTGCGGATCGACGAGCCGCTTGAAGGCCAACTGGTTCTCATCGACTTTCTTCAACCCGCCGTCCTCGAGGATGTGCGTGTGCGGGTTGAAGATGGTCACTCCGTGATCCTCGTGGTACGCGATGATGTCGTTCAACCGTGCCTCGGTCGTGAACCGGACGACCTGGAGCGATGTGTGCGTCACAGTCCCGTCAAGCCGGATGGCCTCGAGGTGCAGCATCACCTCG
>NZ_JBOHGC010000482.1:0-5348 GCF_050699995.1 Actinokineospora sp.
CAGGTCGACGACGGCCGCCGCGCGCGCCATGGACTTGTCCAGCGAACTCCCAGCGGGGATGGTCACCTGCTCGGCGCCGGAAGTCTCGTGCGGGTGCGCGGTCATCAGGTACGCGTCGAGCGCGGCGGTCCGGATCGCCGAGTTCGGGTGCTCCAGCAACTCCGCCACACTCGCGCCGACACAGTCGTAGACGTCGTCGTCGGCGAGGGTGCCCGGCTCGACCGCGCACGAGCCGACGGCCTGCCCGATCCGCAGGCTGACCACACTGTTGCGGTACGACTGGTCCCGCGACGCGTGCCGGACGCCCTGCTGGGTGCTGAACCCGACACTGATCCGCGCACCGGCCGGGTCGGGCCCGAGTTTGCCCGCGCGGACGTGGTCGACCAGGTCGGCGAGGGACGAGAAGGCCGTCACGCGGCGTCCTCGGCGTAGCGCACGTCCAGGCCGTCGACGAGCTTGTCGGCGGTGGCCCGCGCACCGGGGCCGTCGTGGTCGACGACCATCACGTGCCCGAGGTAGGTGTTGTTGCTGGTCGGCTCGCCCGCCCGGTGTCCGGGGGCCTTGAGCTTGCACTCCACGACCCCGGGCGCGTCGACGTCGCCCACGATCTCGGCGACCACCCCGGACCGCGGCGGCAGCAGGAACGAGATCGCCGCGCTGCGCACCCCGGTCTCGGCGTGTGTCAGGTCCGGTCGCTGCCCGACGGCGAGCTGCGCGTACGCGGCGGGCAGGTCGATGCCGGTCACGCGGCGCACCAACTCGGTGATCTGGTTGCCCGCCGGACGCGGGTTGACCTCGATGAGCTTCGGCCCGGTCGAGGTCAGCTTGATCTCGGTGTGCGCGACGATGTCGTCGAGGCCGAGCGCCTCGATGGCGGCCACGGCGACCTCCGCCGCCTCGGCGCCGTCGAGGTCGGCGGGGAACATGTGCCCGCTCTCGACGAACCACGGCTCGCCGGCGATGCTCTTGTCGGTCACCCCGACGATGTGGGTCACGCCCGCCACCGTCACCGTCTCGACGCTGACCTCCGCGCCGTCGAGCAGCTCTTCGAGCAGCACGGTCGGCAGCCGGGGCTGGTCGCGGGCGTTGACCGGGAACGACTCCAGCGCGGCGAACGCCTCGCGCAGCTCCGCCTCGCCCGCGACCTTGCGCACGAACATCCCGCCGCACAGGTCCACCGGCTTCACCACGAGCGGGTAGCCGAGCGACTGCGCCGCGTCAGCGGTCTGCGGCCATCCCGTGGTCAGGGCGTACCTCGGCCCCGGAACTCCCGCGGCGTCGAGCGTGGTCCGGGTGCGGTCCTTGCGGTTGGCGCGCTCCACGGCGTCGGGGGTGGGCCCCGGCAGCCCGAGATGGGCGGCGACCCTGGCGACGGCCGGGAGGTAGTAGTCGCAGGAGGAGATGACGCCGTCGAACCCCAGTGCGGCGTGCATACATTCCACATAGGACAGCAGGGCGGGCACGTCGTTGGTCTCGGTGGTCAGCACGTTCTCGGCCGCCAGCAACGGATGTGTGCCCTCGGTGGGCGCGGAGCGCAGGTAGTGGTGCAGGTCCCGGGTGAGGAAGGTGAAGCGGTGACCGGACTCGCGGATGGCCCGGGGGAGCAGCGTGCTCATCGCCCCGACCCAGCTCTCGATCATCAACAGATGCGCCACGCCACACTCCCTCGCCCTACCGCCGGCAAACAAAGGAATGGTAATCATTTTCAGTAACTTGTCACTCCGGCAGGTAGGTGACGTGGGACACGTGGACGGTGACCGGGAGTGGCCGTTAAGGGCGCGCGTAGACTCGCGGGGTCAAATGTCGGCAACCTCCGAGGAGAACGCGCGTGCCCAAGCTTGACCCCGGGGCGCTGGAGGAACTGCAGCAGGTCGAGTCCGAACTGGACACCCGCTGGCCCGAGACGAAGATCGAGCCGTCGCTCGACCGCATCTCCGCGCTCCTCGACGTGATCGCCCAGCCGCAGCTGGCGTACCCCGTGCTGCACATCGCCGGGACCAACGGCAAGAGCTCCACGACCCGCATGGTCGACGCGCTGCTCACCCGGATCGGCCTGCGCACCGGCCGGTTCACCAGCCCGCACCTGCAGTCGGTCACCGAGCGCATCAGCCTCGACAACGAGCCGATCACCCCGGAGCGCTACGTCGAGGTCTACCGCGACCTTGAGCCGTACATCGCGATGGTCGACGCCAAGAACGACGTCAAGCTGAGCAAGTTCGAGATCCTCACCGCGATGGCGTTCGCCGCGTTCGCCGACGCCCCGGTCGACGCGGCCGTGGTCGAGGTCGGCCTCGGCGGCAGCTGGGACGCGACCAACGTCGCCGACGCTCGGATCGCCGTCGTCTGTCCGATCGGCATCGACCACGTCGACTACCTGGGCCCGGACATCCTCGGCATCGCGCGGGAGAAGGCGGGCATCATCAAGCCCAACTCGATCGCCCTGCTCGCCGAGCAGACCAACGAGGTCGCCCGAGTCCTGATCGAGCGCGCCACCGAGGTCGACGCGGTCGTCGCCCGGCAGGGCCTGGAGTTCGGGGTGTTGGAGCGCGGCGTCGCGATCGGCGGCCAGATGCTCAAGCTGCAGGGCCTCGGCGGCGTCTATGACGAGATCTTCCTGCCCCTGCACGGCGCCCACCAGGCCGCCAACGCCGCGCTCGCGCTGGCCGCCGTCGAGGCGTTCTTCGGCGCCGGAACCGAACGGCAGCTCGACGTCGACGCCATCCGCGAAGGCTTCGCCTCAGTCGTGGTCCCCGGCCGCCTGGAGCGCCTGCGCTCCTCCCCGACGGTCTTCGTCGACGCCGCCCACAACCCCCACGGCGCCGCCGCCCTCGCCGCGGCCCTGGAAGACGAGTTCGGGTTCCGCAAGCTGGTCGGCGTCCTCGGCGTGATGGGCGACAAAGACGTCGCGGGCATCCTGACGGCGCTGGAGCCGGTGTTCAGCGAGGTCGTCATCACCGCCAACTCGTCTCCGCGGGCGATGGACCCGGACCAGCTCGGCGAGGCCGCCATCGAGGTCTTCGGCGAGGACCGGGTCATCGTCCACCACCGCCTCCTCGACGCCATCGACGCGGCCGTGACGCTCGCCGAGACCACCGAGGACCCCCGCGAACCGATGACCGGCGGCGGAGTGGTCGCCACCGGCTCGGTCGTCACCGCGGGCGAGGTCCGTGCGATGTTCGGCAAGGAGCCCGCATGAGCGCCCCCGACCCCATGAAGGGCTTCCGCGGCGTGATGTCCGCGATGCTCATCCTCGAAGCCATCGTGGTCATGCTGGCCCTGCTGATCATCGCCAAGACCGAGGGCGGCCTGGCCACCTGGCAGGGCTGGCTCGTCGGGTCGCTTGGCGTGGCCCTGATCCTGGCGTGCGGGGTTGTCGGCAAACCGTGGGGCACGTGGGTCGCTGTCGGCCTGCAGGGCGTGATGATCCTGTGCTTCTTCGCGCTGCCTGCTCTGGGCGCTATCGGCGTGATCTTCGGGCTGGCGTGGGCGTGGATGCTCTGGCTGCGCCAGGACGTCCAGAAGCGGATGGCCGAGGGCAGGCTCACCAGCCAACAGGAGTGACATTCGGCTACGACCACGACAGAACCAGGCACCTGAGGGCGGGCGAGTCAGGCCCGGCGCCGCTGTCTGGTCAGGGTGCGGGCCACCGCCGGACTGCGTCGGCCACTTCGGGCTCCAGCTGGGACAGCCGGTTCACGACTTGGTCGTGCGTCAGCTCCGGATGGCCGAGCAGCCGTTGGTAGTCCCGCAGCCCGTCCTCACCGCCCGCGGTCCACAACTGCTCGGCGAAGCGGATCAGCCGGAACTCGAACCACACGTAGTTGGTGACTCCGGTCTGCATGCTTTCGCCCATCAGCGCGAGGTCCTGCAAATCCCAGATCTCGTGCCCGGCATCGATGGTCGCGTCTGCCATGGCAGCGAGCAGACGCAGCTGGTCGGGTTCGTGGGTGGCGAGGTAGCCGTGCATGCCGAGGTTGGCGAACAACTCCATCACCCAGTCGGCCGGGAACTCCGACGCCCAGGTCACCGGGTGGATCTCGTGGAACAGGTGGGTGGCCTCGTGGGTGATGATCAAGTCGGCGATCCCGGTGAAGTCCGGCGGATCCCCGAAAGTGGCCTTGATCGAGGTGGACGCGGTTTCGCCCAGGTGCGGCCGCAGCGCGTCGAAGTAGTCCTGCCACCAGCGCGCCGGGGTCGGTGACGTGCCGAGCTTGTCCGGGATCGAGAACGGCATCCCGTAGATGGGCACCTCGCACACGCTGGGCCAGTCCTGCTCGTCGGCCACCACGAGGGTCGGGCGGCGCACCCTGCCGGTCACCTCGCCCAGCCAGTCGAGTGCTTGAGTGGCCCGGGCGGCGAGAAGCAGGCCGCGCTCCTCGGAGCCGCGGCTGACGAACACCGGGAACGGGAAGTCCTCCAGGGACACCAATGTGGGATATGTGGAAGTTGTCATGCCTACTGGTGTGGTCGGCGGGCCGAAAAGTTCGCCGCTCAGCCGAACGCGTACGCCAGATGGAGGCTCACGATTTCCTCACCATGGTGCCGGTAGATCTGGGTGGTGAACGGTGGGCAGTGATCGGGAGCGTCGCACGGGTTCTGGAACGTGCCCTCGACCACGGTGAGCCCGGCACCGGGCACGACGCGGACCAGCCGCAGGCGGACCCCCGCCGCCACCTCCTCGGCGAGGCTGCCGACGATGGCGGCTCGTCCTACGATCTGGTCGTCGCTGCCGGTCACTGTGAGTCGGGCTTCCTCAGCCAGCGCGCCTGCCAGCAGGGTGGGTTCACGGCCGCTGTTGTATTCCTCGACTATCGCGGCGAAGAGCCGCTCGCTCGCTCGCGTCACTCGCGTGTGGTCGTCGGCGGCGGAGAACTCCAGTTCGCGCAGCCGCGGCACGAGTGCCGCACGGGCATCATGCAGGCGGCTGCGCACCGTGCCCACCGGGATGCCCAGGGCAGCCGCCATCGCCTCGTAACTGGTGACCCCACTGAAATAGCGCAGGATCACGACGTCGTGGAGTGGCTCCGAGAGCCCGCCGATCGCCTCCCAGACCCAGTCCCGCAGTGCCGCCTCCTCGATCCGGCGTTCGAGGCTGTCGGCTGCCGGGAGGTCGGCGAGGTCTACGGGAAGCGGATCGCGGCGGCGGAGCCGGGCACGGGCCAGATTCCTGGTTACCCCCGTCAACCATGCCCGCGCGAGCGAAGGGTCCCTGATCTTGCCGAGATCCGCGATCGCGACCAGCGTGGCATCCTGCACGACGTCTTCGACCTCCGGCCCCGCGCTCAGCACCGAGGCCGCAACCGCGTGCATCGCCGCACGGTGGCGCATCAGCAGGACCGCGAGCGACT
>NZ_JBOHGC010000483.1:0-1280 GCF_050699995.1 Actinokineospora sp.
GGAGCGGTTGGAGAAGGCCAAGTTCCCCCGGTTGACGAGGCCGCATTTCTTCGTGGCCTTCTCGAAGCGGGCCGACGAGCAGGTGGTCAACGTGATCACCGAGGTCCTGCACGGTCTCGCCGACAGGCTCGAGTTCACCGACTGGTCGGTCATCGACGAGGCAGGCAACATCAACACGCAGATCGCCCGCGAGATCACCCGGTCGCGCTTCGGCATCTGCTACCTGTCGGAGCCGGCCAAGAGCTCGCTGGACCCAGCTGTCGCCTACGAGGACAACCCGAACGTCGTGTTCGAAGCCGGGATGCTCCACGGCAAGTCCGTCGCCAACGACACCGACGATGGTGGCGAGCCCAGCGGGTGGATCCCGGTGCGCGAGGCCTCGTCACCTCCCGCCCCGTTCGACTTCGCGACGGAGCGGATCCTCATCGTCCCCCGCGCGTATGCCCGGCGGTAGTCCGCGGCTGCGGGGGGAACCCCGATCGCGTCGGGATCGAACCGGCCCAGCAGCTCCGCGTCGGTCTGGCCGATCTTCGGCGGCGCCAGGTGCCGTTCGGCGCGGGCGCGGTAGGTCGCGAACCGCCTGGGCGCCAACGAGTCCAGGGTGCCCGCGAACGTCCCGGGCGCGATCGGGGTCGGCGCGGCGGTCAGGTCGTCGGTGTCGACCTCGACCCCGGAGCGGACCACCAGCCGCAGGGTGGACTCGCCCTCGGTCACCGCGTGCCGCTGGACGACGACGGGATGGGCGATCGGTTGGAACCGGCGGAACACGTGGGTGGTCGTCGCGTGCTTGTCGTCCGCGTGAT
The DNA here is from genome assembly GCF_050699995.1 of Actinokineospora sp. GTDB lineage: Bacteria > Actinomycetota > Actinomycetes > Mycobacteriales > Pseudonocardiaceae > Actinokineospora. The sequence goes on from NZ_JBOHGC010000483.1 coordinate 804, forward strand.
CCGTGGACTTCCCGCTCAGATCGACCGTGCGCACCCGCATCCGATAGCCCGCGCCGTACCGCAGCCGAGGAAGAGTTTTTTTGACCAGACCGGTTTCCACGTGCAGCCGGAGCTGTCCGGGGAACTCCTCGCCCGGGCCGTCGCTGACCGGGGACTCCCCGTCGGCGGGGGTGTCGGTGGGCAGGTGTCCGCCGGGCCGGGGCACGGCCAGCGACCAGCCGTCCCAGCCGAACAACGCCTCATGCAAGTAGGCGGGAGGCTTGGCCACCTTGGGGGTCTGGGTCAGCGTCGAGGCCTTCAGGTACGCCTCATCGACGGCGGCCAGTTGCTCGGCGCCGGTGTCCGCGTCGACGTAGCGGACCTGCCGGTGCATCAGCGACCGCCAGGTGAGCCCGTCGTGGACGTCGACCCGGTAGCCGCGGACCAGGTCCTCGGCGTAGAGCACGACGGGGTTGCCGTTGGCGATGTCCTTGGCGT
>NZ_JBOHGC010000484.1:0-1052 GCF_050699995.1 Actinokineospora sp.
CCGGCGACCCGGGCGAGATAGCGGTCCTGCGCGAGACGATCCGGCTGGCGTTCGTCGCGGCGTTGCAGCACCTGCCGCCCCGGCAGCGCGCGGTGCTCATCCTGCGAGACGTCCTGCGGTTCACGGCCGAGGAGGCCGCGGACCTACTGGAAACCAGCGTCGCGGCCGTGACCAGCGCGCTGCAGCGGGCGCGGGCGACGCTCTCCGCCGTCGCTCCCGAACCGGGCGACCCGCTCCAGCCCTTCGACGTCGCACAGCGCGATCTGCTCGCGCGCTACTGTGAAGCGTTCGAGCGCCACGACGTCGACGCCCTCGTCTCACTGCTGCACTCGGACGCCACGATGTCGATGCCGCCGTTCACCTGGTGGCTGTGTGGCCGCGACCAGATCGAGCGGACGCTGCGGACCACGGACTCGCCCTGCGCGGGCGCCCGGCTGGTCCCGGTCGCGGCGAACGGTTCGCCTGCGTTCTGGCAGACCCGACCGGGCGCGGACGGCGTCCATGAGCCGTTCGGTCTTGTCTTCCTCGACGTACGCGACGGACTGATCACTGGAATCACCACCTTCCTTGACGTCGAACGACTGCTCCCACTGTTCGGCCCGCCCACCGATTAGTTCGGGATCGCCCGTCCGTATCACCATCGACAAGCGGTTTCGACACACTCGGAGGCACGGTCGTGACGACCATCCAGCCCATGATCACCACCCCCGACCTGCCCCGCCTGCGGGCGTTCTACGAGCGGCTGTTCGGCGCGGTGGAGGTCCGCAGGTTCCCGGACGACGGCCCGGTGTTCTTCATCGGCATGAAGCTGGGCGACTCGGAACTGGGCCTCGTCGCCAAGGACACGGCCGACCTCTCGGCCCCGCAGCGGATGCTGCTCAGCGTCGCCGTCGACGACGTGGACCTCCTGCTCGACCAGGTCGAGGCAGCCGGCGGAAGCGTGCTCGGCCCGTCGAACGACATGCCGTGGGGCCAGCGCGTCGCGCACGTGCACGACCCCGACGGGAACAAGGTCAACCTCACCCAGGACCTGTGAGGGTGCGGCCGACGAC
>NZ_JBOHGC010000485.1:0-12698 GCF_050699995.1 Actinokineospora sp.
GCCTGAGCAAGGGCCTGGGCGCGCCGGTCGGGTCGCTGGTCGGCGGGTCGGCGGCGTTCGTCGCCGAGGCGCGCCGGGTGCGCAAGATGCTCGGCGGCGGCGTCCGTCAGGGCGGGGTGCTCGCGGCGGCCGGACTCGTCGCGCTGGACCGCATGGGCGACGTGGCCACCGACAACGCGAACGCGGCCACCCTGGCGGCGGGGCTCGCGGACCTCGGCTGGGAGGTGACCGCGCCGGAGACCAACATCGTGCTGGCCTCGGTGCCGGACGTGCCGACGACGCTGCGGATGCTCGACCGGGTGGCTGTTCCCGCGGTCGCGGTGCCGGGCGGGGTCCGGTTCGTGACCCACCGGGACGTGTCGGCGGCCGACATCGCCGAGGCGCTCGGTCGGATCAAGACCGGCTGATCTCGTTCCCGGTCCGCTTGAGCTCGCCGCGCAGTTCGGCGATCTCCGAACGCAGTCCCTTGACCTCGCTCTGGATGGACTCCTCGATCGACTCCTCGGCGCCGGCGATCTTCTGCACGAACCAGGAGGCGATCACACCGGTGACCACACCGAGCAGGGCGATACCGCCGATCATCAGGGCGGCGGCGACCAGCCTGCCCTCGACGGTGACCGGGTAGCGGTCGCCATAGCCGACAGTGGAGATCGTGGTCATGGTCCACCAGACGGCGTCGCCGAAGTCGGTGATGTTGGCGTCCGGGTCGTGCCGTTCGGCGTCGAGCACGGCGAGGGAGGCGGACAGGCCCACCAGCAGGATGGTCCCGGCGACGTAGATGCCGATGCGGCCGCGGAAGGTGGTGCCGACCCTGCGGTTGAGCACCTTGAGCACGGTGATCAGCCGCAAGGCCCGCAGCTGGCGGACCATCGGCAGGGCCACCACGATCAGGTCGAACATGTGCCGCCAGAGGAACCGGCCTTTTCGCTGCGCGAGGGTGAACCGGATGACGTACTCGACGGCGAACACGGCCCAGATCGCCCAGAGCCCGATCTCCTGCCACAGCACCACCGTCGGCGACGCCGTCGTGTGCAGCACCTGCCACGCGTAACCGCACAGGAAGATCACGGCCAGCGCGGTCAGCGGCAGATCGGTGCGCTCTTCCCAGGTGCTTAATCGGGGCTCGAGCGGGTCGCTGTGGCGCACGCCGGGCGCGTAGGTGTCGGACACACCGACATCATCGCCGAACGTGCCTGATCCGCCAGGGGTCAGCGGCCGATTCTGGGCCGATCAGCCTTGCCCTTGATCGCTCCATATGCCGCGGCACCGACGGTGAGTATCGCGGCGGCTACCAGCAGCCACACCACGGCCTTGAACAGGACTCCGATCAGCCAGAACGCCAGCCAGATCGCGAGCACCGCGCCGATGATCTTGATAACCATGCCGCCCCCTCAAGCCGTTTCCTGGTCAACGCCCGCGGGCGGCCACTGGTTCCCAGGAGCGCAGGCGGCGGAGTGCTTCCTCGATGTCGGCGGTGGCGCCGGCGAACGACAGGCGGACGAACCGGTTGCCGTCGACCGGGTCGAAGTCGATGCCGGGCACGATCGCGAGGCCCGTGTCGGCGAGCAGGCGCTGGCAGAAGCTCATCGAGTCGTGGGTGAGGTGGGTGACGTCGGCGTAGGCGTAGAACGCGCCGTCGGCGGGCGCGATCCGGTCGATGCCGAGCTCGGGGAGGCCGGTGAGCAGCAGCTCGCGGTTCGTCGCGTAGCGGGCGACGTGGCCGTCGAGCTCGTCGTAGCTCTCCGGCTCGAACGCGGCGACGGCGGCGAGCTGGGAGATCGCGGGAGCGCAGATGGTGAAATTTCCGGTCAACGCGCTGACCGCGCGCTGTAGTCGCTGCGGGACGAGCAGCCAGCCCAGCCGCCACCCGGTCATCGCGAAGTACTTGGAGAACGAGTTCACCACGATCGACTCGCGGGAGTACTGCCAGGCCGTGCTGGTCTCGGCGCCGTAGGAGATGCCGTGGTAGATCTCGTCGCTGACCAGCTGCACCCCGCGCTCGGCGCACCAACCGGCGATCGCGGCCAGCTCGGCGGGATCGAGGACGGTGCCGGTGGGGTTGGCCGGGCTGGCGACGATCAGGCCGTCGATCGGGCCCAGCTCGTCGAGCATCGCCACGGTCGGCTGGAACCGGGTGCTCTCATCGCACGGCAGCTCGACCACCTCGCAGCCCAGCGCGTTGAGGATGTTGCGGTAGGCCGGATATCCGGGTCGCGCGAGCGCGACCCGGTCGCCCGCGTCGAACGCCGAGAGGAACGCGAGCAGGAAACCGCCGGAGGACCCGGTGGTGATCACGACGTCCTGCGGGGAGACGTCGAGAGAGTGCAGCCGCTCGTAGTGACCGGCGATGGCTTCGCGCAGCTCGGGAATCCCCAGCTGCTCGGTGTACCCGAGCGCCTGCGTGCCGAGTGCCTCCGCCGCGGCGAACCGCACGGCCTTCGGCGCCCCGGTCGACGGCTGCCCCGCGGCGAGCGAGACGACGTCGCCGTGTGCCCGCTGCCGCGCGTTCGCGGCGGCGAGGACATCCATCACGTGGAACGGCGGGACGGCGGCGCGGTTGGCGACTTTGAGCAGGCGAGCGTGCATGCCGCCAGACTAGGACTTGTCAGTACCCGACATATCCGCCGCCGCCGTGGGTGGCCTTGATGCCGGGGACATTCGCCGGCGAGCCGTATCGGGAGATCGCGTAGTTCACGCCCGCACAGATGTTGTCGACCGGGTTCCAGATGTCATCGTGGCCGGGCAGCTTGTCGTCATGTACGCGACGAATGCGTCCGCCGAGGCGCCTTGCCAGGCGCCGTCGAGTTCGCCGACCGAGGTGCTCACGGTCTTCGCCGCGTCGGCGGCGCCGGCGCGGTCGAGTTCGTCACTGGCGGTGCGGGCGATGGGCCTGCACGGCTTGGGCCAGCGCGGCGGCGGTGCGGCGCTGCTCGATCGCCCGCAGGTTGTAGTCCACTGCCCCATCCCCTCAGCTCGTCCGGTTCGAACGCCTGACGGTCCGCGGTGGTTCCGTCAGAGCTCGTCGAGTAACTCGCGCACGCAGGTGGCGAGACGCGCGTTGTCGGCTGGGGTGATCGTGCTCCACATGCGGCCGTCGGCGCTCGGTCGCGTCAGGTAGAGGTAGCGACCTGCGTCGGTGTCGTGGAAGGCGACGACCCGCTCGGCCCGGTCGCGCCGCCTGCCGCGCTGGGCGCGTTCGGCGCCGAACTGGCCGCGGGTGGTCATGCCCGTGACCATCGAGCCCAGCATCTGCGCGTCGCTGAGGCTCACGCCGTGCTCGGTCAGCGCGTTGATCATCAGCTGCGGGTCGGCGTGGTCGGACTTCGTGAGGATGTCGGTCGGCAGGCTGACGGAGCGCCCTGGACCGGCCGGGACATCGCCCGCGATGGACACGGCGGCTTCGGCGAAAGCGGTGCCGCGGGCCGGGATCAGCCACACCTCGGCGCCGTCGACGACCGCGAGCATCCCCTGGTCGCCGTTCGCCACGGAGAGCGCGGTGATCTCGTGGTCGGTCCACACCCAGCTGTCCACCGTGATCGGCGCGTGCGCGACCAGGCTGAGCGAGTCGGCCAGTTCGGGCGCCGCGCGGCCCGCCTCAGCCAGCCCGCGCTGCTCCAACCCGGCGAACGCGGCCGCGACCAGCTCTCGACGCTCGGTGTGAGTGCGGCCCGGGCTCGGCACGTCGAGCGCGACGTGGCGCTCCGGGAGTCGCTCGGACTCCCAGAGCACGTCGAACTCGAGGGTGGAGAGGACAACGCTGTTGGACAAGGTCAGTCGTCCTGCCCGAGGACTGGCGAGACCACCATGCGTTCGTCGCCGAAGACGTCCTCGGAGTCGATGCCGTACTTGCGCACGTGCTCTTCGTCTTCCTCGCCCTTGGCGCCCGCGGCCGCGGGCTGCATCAGCGACGCACCCGCCTTGCCCGGCCTGGCCCCGATGCGCTCGGCGTTCTTGGCGGCGCGGGACTGCTCCTCGGGCAGGTCGGTGATCGGCGCCGCACCCCGGGCCGCAGCCCTGGCCGCGCGGCCCTCGGGGGTGTCGGGGAAAGCACCGGCACCACGGACCAGCCGGTCCTTCCGCGCGTTCTCACCCGCGGCGGCACCACCGGCACCGGCGCCGGTCAGGCCGGCGAGGGCCGACATGTCGTTCAGCATGCCCATGGGGAAGCCTGGGCGGAGTCCACCGGGGACGTTGGTGGGATTGGGAAGTCCGCCGATGTTCGGGCCCAGCGGGCCGACGGTGCTGAGCCTGCCGCCGCCGGGCTGGTTGTTGTTCGTGCCACCGGGACCGCCGCCGCCGGGGCCGTCGGGGATTCCGGTGAGGCCGTGGCCGCCGCCACCGGGCAAGCCGGTCTGGCCGGGGACACCGGGAGCGCCCGGCGAGCCGGTCGGGGTGTAGGCGCTGGAGTTGCCGTTGAAGGTCTGCGCGGACGTCGTGCCGTGCCCCTGGTACGGGGTGGCGACGAGACTCATGCCGGGCGGCACGGGAAGCGACTGGTAGCTGCCGAGGGCGGACTGGCTGCCCTGGCTGTAGCCGTTCATCGAGGTCACGGCCTGCTCGTGGGCGGCGTTGGTCTGCTGCACCTGCTTGGCGTTGTCGGTCGTGTGGCCGAAGGCCCCGAGGAACCGGTCCATACCGTCGAGCTTGGTCGGCCCGCGCAGGTCACCGCCGTCGGGAGCACCGTTGCGGGTGGTGGAGAAGGCGTCGCCCTGCTCGCTCACACCACCGGCGGACTGCTCGACCGCGGGTGTGGCGTCCGAGGCATAGATAGCAGCGTTCTTGGTCGCCTCGGTACCGCCTTCGGAGGCGCTGCCCTCCCAGGTGACACCGATCTTGCCGAGCTCTTCGCGGAGAACCTGGTCGGTCTCGGCCAAGCCCTCGGCGATGGATTTGAGTGCGCGAACCGCCTTGTGCAGGCTCTCAGAACCCGGCCCTTGACGGAGTTTGTCCAGTTCATCAGCCAATTGCTGGTGGCTGTAGCCCTCGAAGCGCAGATCGCCCAGCCCGTTGTCGCCTGCCATGTCAGCTCCTCACGCCAGAGTCTGCAACGTGGTCACGGCCATCCCCGCGGCCTGCTCGGTCATTTGGCAAATCTGGTCCTGCGTGAACGCGTTCCTGCTCGTCAAGCTCATGGAAACCATGAGTTGCTGACCTTCCGCCACGTCGACGGACACCGCGCATTCCTGACTGTTCCGCTCGTTACTCGCGCCCTTGAACACGGTTTTCGCGGCAGCGAATCCAGCCACCGAAATCAAATCAGCGTCCACATTCCGTTTTCCGGTGAGCCAGGGGCCAATGCCTTCGGAAGTGATCAGCAGCGCGGAATAGTCATAATAGGGTTGCTGCGCTTGCACATTCAGCACGCACTCCTTTGAGCCGCGCCAGATGTCGCTGTTATTGGTCGTCAACCGCGAACGGTTGATCTTCAGCTGGCCGCGCTGCGCCTCGGTGAACAGGGCACAAGGATCGACCGCGTCGAGCTTGAACTCCTTGGGACGAGCTGGGATCTCGACAGTCGGCGAAGCAGATTTCGTCGAAGTCGGCTTCGAAGTGGCCGACCCCTCCTGCCCGGTGGGCGTCGTCGTCGGGCTGCCGGCCTCGCTCGTGGTGCACGCGGATATCCCGAGCAGAACGGCACAAGCACCTGCCAGGAGTATGCGACTACGCACGCTGTTCGCCCCCAAGCGCCGCAGCGATGTCTTGCTCGTTGTAACCGTAAGCCTTCGCGCTATCGATCAACTGCTGCACGAGGTTGTTCAAGCCCGCGACGTAGTCGCCGATTCTTGCCACATAGGAATCGTCGTTGATCAGAAGTAAATCATTCCAGGCTTCAGCAACCTTCGTGCTGACGATGTCCTCGCCTGGCTGGTCGACGCGAAGGTCGCCACGCGCATCGCGCACCAGGTCGCCGAGCGAGTCGGCCTGGGTTTGGATGATCTTGGCGGCGGCGAGGACGTTGTCGTGGTTCACGACGAACCGGCCGCTCGCCGGGCTGCCGCCCATGATGGCGCGGGCGGCGTCGAAGGCAGCGCCTGCTATCGCGCTTACCGTGCCACCCAGTGAAGCGCCGATGTCCATCTCACGCACCCCCGTACGCATCGTGACGATGTCGTCTCGTTTCGCAGGCTACCAATGGCGCGGTAAGGCCCACCTGAACTTTGACGGAGAAACCGGCGGTTCGGTTCCCTCAGCCCGCGACGGGGATGCCGATCTCGCCGCGGAGGGCGCGCAGGCCGATGTCGGTGCGGTGGTGGGAGCCCGCCAGGTGCACGGCGTCGACCTTGCGGTAGGCGTCGGCGCGGGCCGCTTCCAGGTCATCGCCCATGCCGACCACGGCCAGGACACGGCCGCCCGCGGACACGAGCGCGCCGTCTTCGCGGCGGCGGGTGCCCGCGTGCAGGATGCCTTCAGCCTCGGCCCCGGTGATCAAGTCGCCGGTGCGTGGGCGGCCGGGGTAGCCGTCCGCCGCTATGACAACCGTCACGGACGAGCCGTCGGCCCATTCCAGCGGCGGGTGCGCGGCCAGCTCGTTGCGCGCGGACGCGAGCAGCAGGGCCGACAGGGGGCTGCGGAGCAGGGCGAGGACCGACTGGGTCTCGGGGTCGCCGAAGCGGCAGTTGAACTCGATGACCTCGGAGCCGTTGCTGGTCAGCGCCAACCCGGCGTAGAGGAGGCCGGAGAACGGTGCGCCGCGCTTGGCCATTTCGTCGACGACGGGCTGGATGATGCGGGCGACGACGTCGTCGACCATGCCGTCGGGGGTCCAGGGCAGCGGGGCGTAAGCGCCCATGCCGCCCGTGTTCGGGCCCGCGTCGTTGTCGCCGACGCGCTTGAAGTCCTGGGCGGGGAGGAGCGGCACGACGGTGCCCGCTTCGTCGATCACGCAGAACAGGGAGACCTCGGGGCCGTCGAGGAACGACTCCAGCAGCACCGGGTGACCGCCGTCGAGCAGGGTCATCGCGTGCGCGCGGGCCTTGCTGAGGTCGCTGGTGACGACGACGCCCTTGCCCGCGGCGAGCCCGTCGTCCTTGACGACCCAGGTGGGGCCGAAGCGGGACAGGGCCGCGTCGAGGCGGGCGGGGTTGTCGACGATCTCGCTGTGCGCGGTGGGGACACCCGCCGTGGTCATGATGTCCTTGGCGAACGCCTTCGAGCCCTCGATGCGGGCCGCGGCGGCGCTGGGGCCGAACACGGGGATTCCCTCCGCGCGGACCGCGTCGGCCACGCCCGCGACCAGCGGGCCCTCAGGCCCGATGACGACGAGGTCGGCTTCCCACTTGCGGGCCAGCACCGTGACCGCCGCCGGGTCCGCGGGGTCGACCCCGTAGCTCTCGGAAAGCGAGGCGGTGCCCGCGTTCCCGGGCGCACACGCCAGCGCCGTCACCTCGGCGTCCTTGGACATAGCAAGGACCAGGGCATGCTCGCGGGCGCCAGACCCGATAACCAGGACACGCACGAGGACTGAGACTAGATGCTGGGCGCCCGCGACCGGTAATCGGTGTCAGCCGCCGAGGGCCTTGCGCGACCCGTCGTGCAGCGGCACCGGGTCGGTGTCGCCCGCGGTGGCCTTGTCGATGCCGCCCGCGGCGGGGTGCACCTTGACCAGGTCGTCCTTCTTGTCGAGGACCAGCTTGGTGATCGCACAGGCGTTGGCGGCCGGGAAGTCCTCGCGGACCAGGAGCACGTTCGGCACGACGATGGTCTTGGCTTCGGCTGTGCCGTAGGTCGCAGCCGGGATGGTGCCGGCGTCGTACACCGGGTTGATCTTCTTGAGGTCTTCGAGGTGGCCGGTGACGTCGATGAACTCGACCTGGCCCTTCATCGACGTGAACAGGTCGGTGAGTTCGGGCGTGGGCAGGCCGCCGGACCACACCAGGCCGTCGATCTGGCCCGCCTTCATCCCGTCGACGGTGGGCCGCAGGGCGAGCCGCTGGGCGGAGACGTCGGTGTCGGGGTTGAGGCCCGCCGCTTTGAGCAGGCGGGTGGCGATGACCTCGGTGCCGGACTTGGGTGAGCCGGTGGAGATGTTCTTGCCGCGCATGTCGGCGATCGACTTGATGCCGCTGCTGCCCCGGACGACGACCTGGGTCGCGTTCGGGTAGATGCGGGCCAGGGCGCGGACCTTGACCGGCTTGCCCTCGAACGCGCCCTTGCCGTTGACGGCGTCGGCGGCGGTGTCGGCGAGGGAGAAGGCCAGGTCGTAGTCGCCGCCGACGAGTTGCTGGATGTTCTGCACGGACGCGCCGGTCTCGGCCGCGGTGGCCTTGAGCTTGGAGTTGTCGCTGATCAGTTTGGCGAGGCCGCCGCCGAGTGCGTAGTAGACGCCGCCGGTGTTGCCGGTGGCGATGGTGATGCGGCCGTCGCCCGCTTCGCAGTCGCCCGCGCCGCCGGTGGTGGCCGTGTCGGTTCGTTTGCCGCCGCAGCCCGCGGCGAGGAGGGCGAGGGAGACGATCAGGATGCGGCTACGCATGTGCTTTCTCCTTGGCGCGGGTGATCAGGTGGACGGCGACCGCGATGACGAGGAAGCCGAGGCCGATGCCGATCGACATCGGGTTCAGGTAGAGCAGCAGGAGCGCGGCGGGGACGCAGAGGAGGCGGGCGGGGAGGCGCACTGGGCCGAAGAGCCAGCCCCCGGTCACCACGGCGAGCGCGCCGATGCCGACCGCGGAGACCGCGACCACCCAGAGGACCGTGCCGACGGGTCGCTGCAGGAGGAGCGCGGCGCCGTTGTCGGTGAGGACAAAGGCGATCGGGACCAGGAACGCCGGCAGCGTGTACTTCCAGGTCTGCCACATCGTGCCCATGACCGACCCGCCGGTGATCGCGGCGGCGGCGACGGCGGCGAGCGCGGTCGGCGGTGTGACCTCGGAGAGGACGGCGTAGTAGAAGATGAACATCGCCGTCTCTGCGGGCGCCACCCCGAGGTTGATCAGCGCCGGGCCGAGGATCACCCACGAGATGATGAACGACGCGGTGACCGGCACGGCCAGGCCGAGGACGCAGACCGCTACGGCGGCGAGCACCACGGTCAGCACGAGCACGGCCGTCGGGTCGGACGCGAGCGCTTTGGCGGCGTCCACGAGCGCGTCGGCGAGGGCGAGACCGAGGCCGGTCTTGGTGATCGTCGAGGTGATGATCCCGGCGGCGGCACAGACGGCGACCACCGGCAGCGCGCCCCGGATGCCTTCGGCGAGGGAGTCGGCGAGGTCCCGCACCCACCCGCGCGCGTTGTGCCTGCGCGGGATCAGGGCGAACAACGCGGCCACCCCAGTGGCATAGACGACAGCGGTGAACGGCGGAATGTCCATCGCCAGAAACACGACAATGATCCCCAGCGACGCGAAGTGAAACCACCCCTGCCGCAGGACTGTCCACAGGCGCGGGGGGTTATCCACAGCCACCCCTGGTGCGGAGGTGCGGGACTCGGGTGTGGGGATGCCGGTGTCGTTGACGTGGAAGCGGCGGGCGTCGGCTTCGACGGCCAGGCCGATGCCCAGGTAGTAGAGCAGTGTCGGGACGATCGCCCACACCAGCACGTTCAGGTAAGAGGTCTGCAGGTATTCGGCGATGATGAACGCGGCCGCACCGAGTGTCGGCGGTGAGAGGATCGCGCCGATGCCGGAGGCGGCGAGGAGGCCGCCGGCGTTTTCCTTGGGGTAGCCCGCTTTCCGCAGCACCGGCCAGGTGATCGCGCCGAGGCTGACGGTGGTCGCGGTGCCCGATCCCGACACGGTGCCGAGCAGGAATCCCGATGTGGCGGCGGTTCGGCCGGCGGCGGTGCGGGAGCGGCGGAACAGGGCGAAGCTGAAGTCGACGAAGAAGCCGCCCGCGCCGGAGGTGTTGAGAACTGCGCCGTAGATGGTGAACAGGACGACGTACGTTGCGGCGACGTTGAGTGGGATGCCGTAGAAGCCGCTTTGCTCGTTGTAGAGGGCGTTGACGATCTGGCCGAAGTCGATGCCCGCGTGCGCGAAATCCCAGTTCTGCGGAAGGAAACCGCCGTAATAGGCGAACGCCAGGAAGCCCAGGCACACGATGGGCAGCACCCAGCCCGTGGTGCGCCGGGTCGCCTCCAGGATCAGCAGGAGCAGCAGACCACCCGCGATTATGTCCGGTGTGGACAGTTCCGGCCGGTCGAGGAAGGCGTCGTACCCACCGGCGAAGCCGTTGCCCCCGAAGGGAAGCACCGGATACAGGCCGACAAACAGGGCGACCGTGGCGTACGCCCAGTCGACGATGCCCGGGTTCTGCGGACTCTTCGACGTCGGCCGGTAGCAGAGGAAGACCAGCGGAAGCGTCAGCCCAAGGAAGATCACCAAGTAGAACTGGACGCCCTGGGTGAACGGCCAGAACACCTGCCGGAGCACCAGCACGGCGATGACGATCGACGCGGCCCACACCCCGAGGTCCCAGCGGCCGGTGAGTTTGCGGGCCGGACGTTCCTCGTCGTGCGCGCCGACGACCTCGGTCGGGCCAATGGTGCTGGTCAACCATCCTCCTGCCAGGTGCGTTGATCTCTGACGCACGCTACCGCTGGTCATCGGTCCACAGAAGAGCGGATGTTGACCATGTCGTCACCGAACGCGACGATCAAGGCGCGGCGGGTCAGTTTCTCCACGTTCACCCGCAGGTCGGCAGCCCTTCGCCCAACAGCGGCCCGGGCGTCTTGCCGTCCGGCGAGTGTTGCCCGGTCAACCCACGTCTTGGAGGTCACCATGGTCCGAAAGGCCCGGTTAGCCGGCGTCGCCCTCTGCGCGCTCACCCTGTTCGGCGGGGTGCTGACCAGCGCGAGCGCGTCCCCCGACCAGCACTCGGCGGGCCCCCTGGTGTTGGGCCACCGCGGCGCGTCGGGGTACCGCCCGGAGCACACGCTGGCCTCGTACGAGCTGGCCGCGCGGATGGGCGCCGACTACATCGAGCCGGACCTGGTGTCCACGAAGGACGGTGTGCTCGTCGCCCGGCACGAGCCGGAGATCGGCGGCACCACCGACGTCTCCGCCCGGCCCGAGTTCGCCGCGCGCAAGGCGACGAAGAACCTCGACGGTGTGCAGGTCACCGGTTGGTGGACCGAGGACTTCACTCTCGCCGAGCTGAAGACGCTGCGCGCGGTCGAGCGCATCCCGCAGCTGCGGCAGCGCAACACGGTCTACAACGGCCGATACGAGGTGCCGACGCTGCAGGAGGTCATCGACCTGAGCAAGCGGCTCTCCCGCGAGTTGCGGCGCGACATCGGGATCTACCCGGAGACCAAGCACCCGACGTACTTCCGCAAGATCGGGTTGGAGCTGGAGCCGAAGCTGGTCGAGACGCTCACCCGCAACGGGCTGAACCGCCCGAACGCGAAGGTGTTCGTGCAGTCCTTCGAGGTCGGCAACCTCAAGGCACTCAAGCGTGAGCTGCGGGTGCCGCTGATCCAGCTGACCTCGGCGTCCGGCGCGCCGTTCGACTTCACCGATTCGGGTGACCCGCGCAAGTACGCCGACCTGCTGACCCCGGCAGGCCTGCGTGAGGTCGCGACCTACGCCCACGGCATCGGCCCGGCCAAGGACCAGGTCATCCCCCGCGACGCTGCGGGCAACCTGGCCGCCCCGACCGCGCTGGTCGGCGACGCGCACGCGGCCGGTCTGAAGGTGCACCCGTACACGTTCCGGGCGGAGAACAACTTCCTGCCGGTGAACCTGCGCTCGTCGGCCAACCCGGCCGAGTACGGCAACCTGTTCGGCGAGCTGTCGGCGTTCTGGGCGGCGGGCGTCGACGGTGTGTTCACCGACAACCCGGACATCGCCGTGGCGTCACGTTCGGAGGGCTGAGTGACGGTGCCGCCGGGTTTCCCGCGGCACCGCGCGCGGCTCAGTCCTGCTTGCGCGGTTCGCTGTTCTCTCGTTGGGCTTCGTGCAGCTGGTCTTCGAGGGTGACGATGCGGCGAGGCGCAGCTGTTCGCGTGAGTAGCGGCGGTGTTCTCTCAGACCACGCGGGAGTCGACGAAGCACCAGCGCCAGGTCTCGCCCGGTTCGAGTGAGCGCATGACCGGGTGGTCGGTCGAGCTGAAGTGGGCGGTTGCGTGCCTGCGCGGGCTGGAGTCGCAGCACGCCACGTGGCCGCAGGTGAGGCACTGCCGCAGGTGCACCCAGCCCGCGACGCCCATGGCCCGGCAGTCGGCGCAGTAGTCGTCGGCGTCGGGGGTGACCTCGGCGGGCAGGTCGGCCAGGTGCTCGCAGCTCATCGCGCACTCCTTCGGTGTCCGGGTAATCCTGACGCAGTGGAGATACTTCTGCTGCTGGCCGGAGCGCTGGCCGTGACCGCCCTGTCCCGCCGGGTCGGGTGGCCCGCGCCGCTGGTGCTCGTCGCCGCCGGGCTCGCGGTGTCGTTCATCCCGGGGGTGCCGGAGTTCCGGTTGCACCCCGAGGTGGTGCTGCTGCTGGTGTTGGCGCCGCTGCTGTATTCGGCGGCACTGGACAGCTCCTACCTCGACATCAAGGCGAACATGCGGCCGATCGGGCTCCTCGCGGTGGGGTTGGTGCTGGTCAGCACCGTCGTCGTCGGAGTGGTCGCGCACGCGGTGATCCCCGGTCTGCCGCTGGCGTCGGCTCTCGTCCTCGGCGCGATCGTGGCCCCGCCGGACGCGGTCGCCGCCGTGGCGATCGGCCGCCGCCTCGGCTTGCCGCGGCGGGCGATGACCCTGCTGACCGGGGAGAGCC
>NZ_JBOHGC010000486.1:0-5852 GCF_050699995.1 Actinokineospora sp.
GTTGTTGGGGCCCTTGCGGTTCACCGCGCCGATGGGGTGGATCGGCGGCAGGTACACCACGTCGAATCCCATGTCCGCGACCCGGTCCAGTTCCTTGGTCGCGGTCTTGAACGTGCCGTGCACCGCCCGCCCGTTGGCGTCGACGCCGCCGGTCGAGCGCGGGAAGAACTCGTACCAGGAGCCGTAGAGCGCGGGCTTGCGGTCGACCCAGATCTGCAGCGGCTTGCCCTTGGTCAACAACTCGCGCACCGGGTGCTCGGTCATGACCCGGTGCACCGCTTCGGAGACCGCCTCCGCGATACGCGCGGGCAGCGGCAGCGAGACATCACGCAGCGCGCGCGCCGCCGAGGCAAGTAGCTTGCGGTCGGTGCTGCGGTCCGGCCTGCGCGAGACCCGGTCCAGCAGCCGAGCGCCGGATTCCAGGTCGTTGGCGAGTTCCTCGGGCCCCTGCGCCGCCGCGACCTTCACCTCGACCGTGTGCCGCCACGTGACCCACGGATCGCTCCACGCGTCGACGCGGACCGTCCACAGGCCGGTGTGGTCGGGAACGATGTCGGCCGTGAACCGGTCTTCGGAGAAGGGTTTCATCGCGGTCCGGCGGGCCCTGCCGTCGCCGGGCCCTCTCCAGGTCACCGTGGCCGCCACGGCGTCGTGTCCTTCGCGCCACACGGTCGCACGCACGGGTATGTGCTCGCCGACGACGGCCTTGGAGGGGTAACGACCGCACGACACGATCGGGGAGACGTCATCGATTGCCAGCCGACCGCTCACCGGTTCGGCTCCTCTCGTTGCGGGTCCTGCCCCCAGTCTGCCTTGCTCGATCCAGCTTCACTGAAACAGCCCACCGCGTGATCCGCTCCCGCGAACCGCCGCCGGCGATGTTTCGCTGGTGGCAAGTTCATCTTGGTGACGCATCGCTGGTGGTCATGGCCCTTGTGGACACGGCCCGTCACCGCCGGGGCCCCAGTGGTGGCTTGCTCGATCCAGTCTGGCCGCTAGTGTCGTGCTCCGTGAGAGCCGTACGCCGATTCACCGTCCGTGCCGGTCTTCCCGAGCAGCTTGCCGATCTCGGCACGCTTGCCACGAACCTGCGCTGGACCTGGCACCCGCCCACCCAGGACCTCTTCGCCGCCGTCGACCAGGACATCTGGCAGCGCGTCGGCGGGGACCCGCTGCACCTGCTCGCGCAGGTTCCCGCCGAGCGGCTCGACCGGCTCGCGGGGGACGAGGAGTTCCTCGGCCGCGTGCGGGAGATGTCCGACGACCTCCGTCGCTACATGGAGGAGCCGCGCTGGTATCAGAACCGCGCGCAGGAGGTCGACGGGACGAGATTCCCCGCGGCCGTCGCCTACTTCTCGATGGAGTTCGGCGTCACCGAGGCGCTGCCCAACTACTCCGGCGGTCTGGGCGTGCTGGCCGGTGACCACCTCAAGGCCGCGTCGGACCTCGGCGTGCCGCTGATCGGTGTCGGCCTGCTCTACCGCTCCGGCTACTTCCGCCAGTCGCTCTCGCTCGACGGCTGGCAGGTCGAGCACTACCCGGTCATCGACCCGAGCGGGCTGCCGCTGCAGCCGCTGGCCGAGCCGTCCGGCGCGCCCATCCTCGTGCACGTCGCGATGCCGGGCGGGCGCATCCTGCGTGCCCGGATCTGGAAGGCGCAGGTCGGCCGGGTGCCGCTGCTGCTGCTCGATTCGGACATCGAGGAGAACTCCGACGATCTTCGCGGGGTCACCGACCGGCTCTACGGCGGCGACCAGGACCACCGCATCCGCCAGGAGATCCTCGCCGGAATCGGCGGCGTCCGCGCCGTGCGCACCTACTGCGAGCTGACCGGCACGCCGCAGCCCGAGGTGTTCCACACCAACGAGGGCCACGCCGGGTTCCTCGGCCTGGAACGGGTCCGCGAACTGGTCTCCGGGCACAACCTCGACGTCGACCAAGCGTTGTCCGCCGTGCGCGCGGGGACCGTGTTCACCACGCACACCCCCGTGCCCGCGGGCATCGACCGGTTCCCGATCGATCTCGTGCAGCACTACTTCGGCGACGAGTCCCTGCTCCCCGGGATCGATCTCCGCCGCATCCTCTCCCTCGGCGCCGAGAAGAACGCGGGCATGTTCAACATGGCGCACATGGGTCTGCGCCTCGCGCAGCGGGCCAACGGCGTCTCCAAGCTGCACGGCGCGGTGAGCCGGTCCATGTTCGGCGGGCTGTGGCCGGGTTTCGACACCGACGAGGTGCCGATCTCGTCGGTCACCAACGGCGTCCACGGCCCCACGTGGGCCGCCCGCGAGATGGCGTCGGCGGTCGACGAGGAAGACCCGTCGTCGGTGATCGAGTCGATGAGCGACGCCGAGCTGTGGAAGCTGCGGTGCGGGTTGCGTGAGCGGCTCGTCGGCGAGGTCCGCAGGCGGGTGCGCGCGGCGTGGCTCCAGCGCGGCGCGTCGGCGCTCGAACTGAACTGGACCGACTCGGTCTTCGACCCGGACGTGCTCACCGTCGGCTTCGCCCGGCGGGTGCCGACCTACAAGCGGCTCACGCTCATGCTCCGCGACCCGGAGCGCCTGCGCGCGCTCCTGCTGCACCCGCAACGCCCGGTGCAGTTGGTCGTGGCGGGCAAGTCGCACCCGGCCGACGACGGCGGCAAGGCGCTGATCCAGCAGATCGTCCGGTTCGCCGACGACGCCGGGGTCCGCCACCGCATCGTCTTCCTGCCCGACTACGACATGTCGATGGCCCGCTACCTGTACTGGGGCTGCGACGTGTGGCTGAACAACCCGATGCGCCCGCTGGAGGCGTGCGGCACCTCCGGTATGAAGGCCGCGCTGAACGGCGGCCTCAATCTGTCCATTCGGGACGGTTGGTGGGACGAGTTCCACGACGGCAGCAACGGCTGGGCCATCCCCACCGCCGACGGCGTCACCGACCCCGTCCGCCGCGACGACCTGGAGGCCGCCGCGCTCTATGAGCTGCTCGGGTCGCAGGTCGCGCCGCTGTACTACGACCACGACCAGGGCGGGGTGCCCAGCCGCTGGATGGCGATGGTGCGCCACACCCTGATGTCGCTCGGCCCGCAGGTGCAGGCCTCCCGGATGGTCCGCGAGTACGTCGAGGCGCACTACGCGCCCGCCGCCACCGCGGGTGTGCTCGCGCAGGCCGACGGCTTCCGGGCCGCCAAGGACCTCGCGGAGTACCGCCGTCGCCTGTCTGGGTCGTGGCCGCACATCCGGGTCACCAGCTGCGAGCTCTCGCTCGACGAGGGGCAGATGCCGGTGATCGGCGACCGGGTCCAGGTGCAGGCCTCGGTCGACCTGGCCGGTCTCGACCCGAACGACGTCGAGGTGCAGGCGGTGGTCGGCCGGGTCAGTGACGCCGACGAGCTGAGCGACGTGGTGACCGCCACGATGCGGCCGATCGGGTCCGGGCGGTACTCGGCGGAGATCTCGCTGCCGCACGCGGGTGCGCTCGGGGTCACGGCGCGGGTGCTTCCCAAACACCGTCTGCTCGCCACGCACGCGGAACTGGGCAAGGTCGTGCTCGCCTGAGCAGTCGGGCGGGCGGCACGGACATGGTGATCCGGATCGGCGCGCCGGGCACGGGGAGATGGACAACGTGTCCCGGTGGGACGTGCGGGCGATGGTGGCCGCCGACGGGTTCAGTCCCGCCATGCGCTCGATTCGGGGATACGAGAACCTGCGGCGACGAGACATCGCAAGCAGGTCTCGCCGGTGCGGTCGGCGGCGAGATGCGCGGTCGGGAAGGTGAGCCCGCACTCGGTGACGCGCAGACCGGGGGCTGGGATGCCGATCGTCCAGAGGTGGACGATTCCGTCGCTCAGGCAGCGGTGCGCCGGGGAGATCACGAAGCCACCAGATCCCAGCACTCCCGGCACGATGGCACACAGCTCGGGCTGCGCGGGAAGTCCTCGCGGCGCAGCATGATCTCGGCACCGCATATGCAGCGGATCTCGTCGCCGGGGCAGGGCAAGTAGCTGTCTGAGATAGGGGCGGCATGCAAAGTGCCCGCAGCGATCCGCCATTCCCAATCCGCTCTTCGCATGGGCACCTCCCGGCCACGAGTTTTAGGGCCCGCCCCGGTGGCTCGGCGGGGAACTGTGAGACAGCCGGGGCGGGCTTGCCGAGCTGTGCCCAGCAACTACACCGTAAACCTGCACGTGCAGATTGGCAGTGCATCAATCGAGTGAACCTTTCCTGTGCGTGGTACGGCGACCACCTAGGGTCGTGAGGTCACCACAACGCAAGGACCACTACGCCATGGCCTCACGACCCAGCCCGACCGTGCCCAAGAGGCAGGTAGGCCGACAGCTGTTCGAGCACCGCGAAGCCGCAGACAAGACCCGAGAGGACGCCGCAGCAGCGTTGGAATGTTCCCCGTCGAAGATCAGCCGGATTGAGCACGGCCTGGTCTCGCCCTCTGCGAGTGACCTCCGCGCCCTGCTCGACTTGTACGGCGTGCCCGATGCGCAGCGACGAGAGATCGAGGACATCGCGCGGGATGCGCGCAAACGCAGGCCGCGCACCACCTACGGCAAGGCGATCCCGACGTGGTTCCGTCGATACGTGGCACTTGAAGAAGCCGCCACCGAGATCCGCACGTACGACGAAAGCCTGATCACCGGCCTACTCCAGACCGAGGACTACGCCCGCGCGCTAACGATGTCCTCGCCGCTGCATGACCCGGACACCGTCGAGCAGATCGTCAAGGCGCGGACCGCCCGCCAAGCCCGTCTGCTCAACTCGACACCGCCGAGCCTGTGGTCAGTGATGTCCGAGCACGCGGTCGGGCTGCTCGTCGGCGGGCCGGAAGTGATGCGCGCCCAACTCGGACACCTGATCGACATGGCGCACATGCCGCACGTCACCATCCAGATCGCACCTCGGGCGGGCGGAGCGCACGCGGCGACCGGATTCCCGTTCACGCTGCTGAGCTTCCCCGACGGCGGCGTTGACGTCGTCTACACCGAGGACCTGACCTCGGCGAGTTACCTCGACAAGGCGGACGATCTCCAACGAAAGAGCCACCTCGCCGTCTGGCAGCACTTGACCGCCGCCGCCCTCTCACCACGAGAGTCGATTCGACTGGTCGATACGCTGAGGCGGGAACTGTGAGAACAGGTGAAGGTGAAGGAGTGTGCGATGGCTCACGCACCACAGACCCAGTGGAGGAAATCAAGTCGCAGCGGCGGCAACGGTGGGCAATGCGTTGAGGTCGCCCTCGTCGGCGAGCGCGGGGCCGTGCGGGACAGCAAGAATCCGGAGGGCGGTGTCTTGCGCACGCAGGGCCTCGCCACACTCGTCGCGGCCGTGAAGAGCGGCTCCCTGCGACGGTAGAAGCCGACGGCCCCCGGCCGACGTCGGGGGCCACCTCGGTAACAGACCGCTTGGGCCGGGCCACTGCCGATCGGCAGATCACCTTCACCAGCGTCACTCGACGTTGCTGAGGCGGGCGAGAGCGTCGGCAAGCTGCTGCCACTGCCAGGTGGGGTGCTCCCGCAAGTGATCCTGATCTCCGTGGCGGCAAACCCGATCGGGCTGTATCGAGCGTCTCACCTCGCGTCAGCTTGACCTCGCCTGCGGATGATCGTTAGGTATAGCTAACCTAATGTCACTCTTCGGGGGGCTCCGCTTGCGGCTCTACGTCACCGCGCTCGTCCCGACCGACGCCGTCACCCGCGGTCTGCTTCCGGCCGCCGCGCGACTGGGGCTGGAGACCGTTGTCCTGACCGACCGTGCCGCCTGCCACCGCGAGGTGTATCGCGGCCTCGGGCACGTCTCGGTGGCCGAGGCGGATGTGCGCGACGCGGGTGCGGTCGCCGCCAGGGTGCAGGCCCTGGC
>NZ_JBOHGC010000487.1:0-2136 GCF_050699995.1 Actinokineospora sp.
GGGCCGGTCGCTGCGGCTGCGCCTGCCCGCGGGCCTGCTCGCCAAGGCCACCCCCGCCCGGCTGCGCGAGGCGATCGGCGTGCTGCTCGAAAACGCGCTGCGCCACGGCGGCGGCACGGTGACCCTGTCGGCCCGCAACGGCGACCACACCCGCGCGGACACGGTCGTGGTGGAGGTGACGGACGCGGGTGCCGGGGTGCCGCAGGAACTGGCGCAGCACATCTTCGACCGGGGCGTGTCCGGGGCGGGTTCCACGGGTCTGGGGCTGGCGCTCGCGCGGGCGCTGGTCGACTCCGACGGCGGCAGGCTGGAGCTGTCCACGGCCCGCCCGGCGACGTTCACGGTGTTCCTGCCCGTCCCGAAGGCGGGCGACGTGCGGGGCGTCCGCTGGTCCACCGACCGCGCACCACGGTAGCCGGCGCGGTCGAACCTAGGAGTGGCCGAGGGCTTCTTCCGGCTCCACCTCGGGCTCGTCTTCCTCGTAGACCCGGGTGCCCTTGCGGGCGCCCAGCTCGTCGGGGAAGACCCACTTCTTGAAGCCCCAGAACCGGAAGAACATCGCGAGCAGCATGCCGATGATCGACCCGCTGGCGAAGTCGGCGATCTCCTGCACCAGCAGGCTGACGTGCGGGGTCTCCAGATCCAGCACATAGCGCGAGATGTAGGGCGGGATCAGGTTGATCGCCACACCGCCGCCGCTGATGAGGAAGAACAGCGCGGCCTCGTGGTGGGCCTCGCGGCCGCCTCGGGTCCGGAAGGACCACTCGCGGTTGAGGATGTAGGACACGATCGTCGCCACGATCACCGCGATCGCCTTCGCGGTGATCGGTTTGTCCTCGAGGATCGTGAACTTCAGGACGTACCAGATCGCGTTGTCGATGACGAACGTCGTGCCGCCGACAATCGCGAACTTGAGCATCTCGCGGTGCCTTATCAGCACTTTGCGCAGCGGCCCCGGAACGCGGGCCAGCACGGACTCGACGACGGTCACCCCGGCAGTCTACGGAGGCTCCCGGGCCGATCTCCGGGCGGTCCGGACCAGGTCAGCTCGGGCAGGGCACGTCCCAGCGCTTCGGCCGGTGGTCGCCGCCGATGCACAGGGGGGTCGGCATGGTGCCGGGCTCGGTCGACGGCGGCGGCTCCGGCGTGGGTGTCGGAACCACCGGCGCGGGCGGCGTGGGGCTCACCTTGGTGGGCACGCGGTGCTTCGTCGGCTCGGCCGGATCGGACGGATCGGACGTCGGCTTGGTGTTGGTCGCCGACGCCGAGACGTGGCCCGGCCAGCCGGGGCCGTGCGCCCAGGGGATCCGGACGGTGTCCTGGTCGGTCGCCGTGCCCAGAACCGCGGTGACGGTGATCCGGCGCGACTTGCCATCGTGCGGGTGATCGTGGCCCCGGCCGAGCCGGAACACCACGTTGACGGCCTGGTTCGGCGCCAGCGGCTCGGTCGCGCAGTCCATCTGCGACGGCGTCTCCGCGCACTGCAGCGGCCGGGTCGAGGCGAGCAGGCGCCCGCCCTCGTCGACGCCGAGCGAGACGGCCTTCGTGCTTGTGCCGGTGTTGACCACCCGGACCCTGAGGATCACGTCGCGCTGCCACGGCCACAGGTGGGAGAACCAGCCGTCGGCGCTCGCCTGGGCGCGCACGTCGACGCCGTCGGTGGTCGCGGGTTCCTGGACCACGACCGGGACGGAGACGCTGACGGTGAGCTGCCGGCCCGCGCTCACCGTGCCGGAGATCTGTCCGCCGGTGGCGCCGGAATCGGCGACCAGGCGGAACAGCAGGGTGACCGAGTCGCCGGGGTTGAGGCCCTCGGTGGTCCCGCAGGTGACCGACCCGGTGCCGCCGGGGCAGCGCACCGAGTCGCTGCGCTGGGTCGACTGCCGGGGCGCGTCGAAGCGCAGCAGGGCGTTGTGGGTCAGCCGGTTCGGGCCGGAGACCGCGCGGACACCGGGTGGCAGGTTCAGGGTCGCGCTGATCGGCTCGGAGACGCTGCCGCCGGTGTTGCGCACGGTGATCGGCAGGTCGACCGGGTCGCCGCCGGGCACGAGCGAGACCGCCTGGGCGGGCCCTTCGGCGGACAGGTCGGCGGGCGCCGGTTTCGCCGTCGGTGTCGGCGACGGCGGTGGTACCGCC
>NZ_JBOHGC010000488.1:0-9195 GCF_050699995.1 Actinokineospora sp.
GCGGCTTGGGGGCCGCCGCGCCGGTGGTTACCTTGCGCAAGACTGCTCCCAGGTCGGTGTGGCGCGGATCGCCACATTCACGTTGCCAGCCGGTAATACCACGCCTGAAGTGCGACGGAAGGCCGAACCACCGACAAACTTCCCTACAAGTGGTAACCGGGAAATCGCTGTTGGTAACTGGTGAATGCCCGTTGTGGGTGTTCAACAGGGTCGGGTTGTATCTAGTTTCTCCTTGTTGCCGGGTCGAGGGACCGGCACGAAAGGAGAAGCACCTCATGAAGGTTCGTTCCCTGCTGGTCGGACTGATGGCCGCCGCCGCGACGGTGGCCGGGTCCGGCGCCGCGGCCTCCGCTGACGACGTCAGCCCGATGATCGTGGGTGGCGGCAACGCCACCCAGACCTACAGCTTCATGGTTTCCCTGCAGTCCACCAGCGGCGGCCACTTCTGCGGCGGCTCGCTGATCAAGGCCAACTGGGTCGTCACCGCGGCCCACTGCGTCTCGGGCAAATCGCCCAGCAGCGTCCAGGCGCGTATCGGGACGACCAACCGCACCAGCGGCGGCAGCGTCGCCCGGGCGTCGCGCATCATCATCCACCCGAGCTACCGGGGCCCGTACGACATCGCCCTGGTCCAGCTCAGCACCAGCGTCAGCCAGGCGCCGGTGACCATCGCCGGCGCGTCGGGTGCCGTCGGCACCCGCACCCGCATCATCGGTTGGGGCCAGACCTGCCCGATCCGGGGAGCCTGCGGCGCCCCGGTGACCCTGCAGCAGCTCGACACGTCGATCGTGGCGGACAACGAGTGCAGCGGGATCAGCGGCTCCATCGAGATCTGCACCGACAACCCCAACAACAACGCGGGCGCCTGCTACGGCGACTCGGGTGGTCCGCAGATCAAGGCCGTGAACGGCGTGTGGCAGCTCATCGGCGCCACCAGCCGCTCCGGTGGCGGATCGCAGTGCGCGGTGGCCCCGTCGATCTACACCGACGTCCCCGCGTTCCGCAACTGGATCCAGCAGTACACCGGAGCCCTGTAGTCCGGTGACCGACAGCGCCCCCACCTCCCGGGTGGGGGCGCTGTCGCGTCCGCGCGATGATTACCGGATGCGCGACATCGAGATCAAGGACGACATGATCAGGCTCGGCCAGTTGCTCAAGCTGGCGGGCGTGGCCGAGGACGGCGCACACGCCAAGGAACTGCTCGACGCCGACGAGGTGGCGGTGAACGGCGAACCCGAGATCCGCCGGGGCAGGCAGGTCCACCCCGGCGACATCGTCACCGTCGGCCCCGACGAGATCCGAGTGACGAGCCGCCGTTAGCGCTTGCCGCCCTTTTTCCAGGTCTCCCAAGGGATCTGCCACACGCTCAGGCCGTCCCAGGCCTCCAGCACCTGCCCGCCCGTGTTCTGCACGGTGATCACGTCACCGTTGTTGGAGATGCTCTGCAGCCAGGTGGCGTTCTCAGTGGACATGTTGATGCAGCCGTGGCTCACGTTGCGCACGCCCTGATCCCGCACGGACCACGGCGCCGAGTGGTAGAAGATGCCGCTGTTCGACATCCGGCTGGCCACCGCGACCTTCGTCCGGTACCCCGCCGAGGAGTCGACCGGGACGCCGTAGGTCGAGGAGTCCATCGTGTAGTTGGTGTGCTCGCTCATGACCACGTAGGTGCCGACAGGCGTCTCGTGCGCCTTCTTGCCCATCGAAATCGGGATCGTGCGCGCCACGGTCCCGTTGACCGTCACCGTCATCTGGTGGGTGGCGCCGTCAGCCAGCGCGACGACCGAGTCGCCGATCGTCACGGTCGCCTTGCGGTCCTCACGGCCGAAGACGCCGTTGCCCAGGTGCTTGCCGTAGACGGCCGCGTCGACGGTGACCGTGGCGCCCGCCTTCCAGTAGTCCCTCGGGCGCCAGTGGACTTCCTTCTCGCCGAACCAGTAGAAGGCGCCCTCGGTGGTGGGTGAGGCGGTGATCGTGATCGCCTTCTCCGCGGCGGCCTTGTCGGCGATGTTGGTGTCGAAGTAGAACGCGAACGGCTGCCCCACGCCCACCTTCTGCCCGTCGAGCGGGTTCATCGACAGCGACGTCTGCCGCTTCGCCTTGGCCGTGGTGAACGTCGACGCGGACGTGACCGTGGCGCCCGCGGGGTCCTTGCCGGTGGCGGTGACCGTGTACGTCTTGCCGTAGCCCAGCTTCTCCGCCGCGGCCCACGACTTCCCGTCGGCCGCGATCGCCCCGGCGACCTGCTTTCCGTCCTGCCCCTTCATGAGCACCTCGGTGACCGTCCCACCGGTCGCGGCCACGGTGACCGGCTCGCCGGGAGCCACATCCACCGCCTTGTCCGCCGGGGTCAACGCCAACGCGACCGGCCCCGAAGGCGTCGCGGAAGCCCCCGATGTGATCGTCGCCTCATTGGACGGCCCGTCAGTCTGCGCGGCGGGCGCGGCCACCGTGCACCCCACCACAAACGCCGCGGCGACTACCGCCACGACGACCCGCACACCGCGTAGCGGCGCACGTCCTCCCCTGGTCATACCGACCTTCCATCCTGCTCACAAACGGGCCCCGACCTGTGGGTCACAGTGTGCCCGACCCGAGAGGCTCTCCGGTCCAACTCTGACCAAGCTGAGACCTACCCCCCGATTTCTTCCAGACAGACACCCTGTGCTAACTTTTCTCCCGTCAGAGCGGGAGAACATCCCGCGAGCGTCGCTAGCTCAACTGGCAGAGCAGCTGGCTCTTAACCAGCGGGTTCGGGGTTCGAGTCCCTGGCGGCGCACTCCCAATGCCCAGGTCAATTTCCACTTTGACCTGGGCATTTGGTGTTCCCAAGAGATCTTCGTCGACACGCTCTGATTCGGTGTTGATCTGTTGTGTGCCCGAGGTGTGCCCGAGAGTTTCGGACGCTGATCGCGGAATGAGCCGGGCGGCTGCTTCGGCCGCCTCACGGGCCATCTCGGGCAGGACGCTGGTGTAGGTGTCCGCCGTGAAGTAGTAGGACGAGTGCCCCATCATTTCCTGCACCAGCTTCATGTCCGCGCCGCCTGCGAGGGTGATGGTCGCGGCGAAGTGGCGTAGGTCGTGTAGCCGGATCGGGGGCAGGCCGATCTCGTCGGCGACGTCGTGGAAGTGGTCGGTCACGAAGGCGGGGTGCAGCGCCGCACCGTTCTCGGCGGTGAACACCAGGCCGGTGTCTGGCCACGCGGGTCCAAGCGCGAGACGTTCGGTGACCTGCTGGCGGCGGTGGTGGCGCAGGACGTCCACGGTGCCGGCGTCCAGGGCCAGTTGGCGGTTGCCCGCCTCGGACTTGGGTGTGTCCTGTTCGGTGGCCCAGCCGAGTTGGACGATCTGCCAGGCGATCGTGAGGCTGGCGTTGTCCAGGTCGACCTCGGTCCAGTGCACCGCGCAGGACTCGCCGCGGCGCAGGCCGCGGTGAGCGATCAAGTGGTACAGCGCGTAGAGGCGGTCGTCGACGGCGTGGTCAAGGAAGCGGCCGGCTTGTTCGGGTGTCCAGACCATGACCGGCGACGGGATTTCGCCGGTCTCGCGCCACCGTTGCACCCGCTCAGCGGTCCACACGAGCGGCTTGGGTCGTTTCCCGGCGGGGAGTTCGACGTACTTGGCCGGGTTGTAGGTGATCTTCGCGGGCGGGCGGCAGGCGGCGTTGAGCGCCGCGCGCAGCGTTTCCCGGATGCGTTGCTGCGAGGAGGGGCCGACCACCCGCCTGCCCTTGACCCTGGCGCGTAGCTCCGGGTCGCCGGAGTCTCGGGCCTAGCGGATGAGGTCGTTGTATTCCTCGATCGCGTCGAACATCTCCTGGATGTGGGCGACGGTGAGCCGGTCGAGCCGGTGATGGCCCAGGTGCGGCTTGAGGTAGAGGCGGATGTGCGATTCGTAGCTGCGCCGCGTGTTCTTCTTGATCTTGCGTTTGGTGGGCAGCCACTCATCGAGCCACTGCCCGACGGTGGATCGGTCGAGCGGGGAATATCCGGTCTGCAGGTGAGTGCGGACCTGATCGGCGGTGGGCAGCGGCGCACCCTGCTTGATCGTTTGCTGGACGAGGGAGCCGAACAAGCGGGCGGTGTCGGTGCCGAGGCTGCCTTTGGGGACGCGGACGAGACAGATTCCTCCGGTGTCGAGCAGCCGTCCGAGGTCCACGGAGTCCGCCTGCGCGCAGAGGGTGTCGCGGACGAAGGTGCGCAGCAGGAACGCGCGGAGTTTGTTCATCAGGGGTGCGATGGCGCGGGCGGGTTCGGATAGGGCGTGATACCACTCCCAGAACCCTGCGAGCACCGGGTCGTCGAGTCCTGTGGTGAGTTCGGTGCGTCGGGTGGAGTTGGTAAGCAGGTCGGGGATGTCGGCCAGGGTCGCGGCTTGCGCGGTGTTGGTGTTGGCGCGCAGGGTGAGGCAGGCGGCGCGGAGGATGTCGTCGGTTCTGGGGCCCCAGTAGTCGGTGTAGATGCGGCGGAAGATGCCGACGAGGTTGTCGGTGACGGTGTGCGGGTCGGGGCCTGCGAGCACGTTGAGCGCGGGCTTGGCGGTGGGGTTGTCGGGGTCGAATAGCACCACCCGGCTGACTCCGCAGGCGTGTCAGCGCGCACGACTGAGCTCATCGGCGTCCTCTCCCTCGTGCCTGGCCGTGATCACGGTCGGCAGGATGGCCATGTGCCCTGCCTGCCGTCCGGCCGGTGCCGTGTGCGGGTGATCAGGTTGGTGGCGGGCGCCGGCCTGCTTGGGAGGGTGTTCGGGACCCACTGGGCGGGGCGCTGCCGCCGTGCGGCCCGAGAACATTTCCGGCCGCCCAGGTGGCCGCGAACACGATGGTGAGCATCACGCAGTAGGCGGACAGCTTGCCGGCGGCGTTCATCGCTTCGCTCCATCGCAGGACTCGCTCAATGTCTCTCCTCGCCAGGTCCCGTCGCCGCGTCGATTCGCCCCTAGCGTGAACCTTCCAGTACGATGGAAGGTCAAGGGAGGTGTGATGAAGATCGGCGAACTGGCCGCCCACAGCGGCGCCACGACGAAGACGATCCGCTTCTACGAGCAGACTGGCGTGCTTCCCGAGCCTGCGCGCACATCCGCCGGCTACCGGGACTACGGGCCGGAGTTCATCGACCGGCTGCAGTTCGTCCGCCGCGCGCAGGCGGCCGGACTGTCCCTGCGGGAAGTCCGCCAGGTCCTGGTCATCCACGACGGCGGTGAAGCCCCGTGCGGCCATGTCCGGCACGTCCTCGGCGAGCGACTGGACCAGGTGCGCGCCCAGATCGCGGAATTGGTAACCCTGGAAACCCACCTGGAGGCGTTGCTCGCGCATGCCGAGCAGGGCGGGCCAACCGACCACGACCAGACGGCGATCTGCTGGATCCTGGAGGGCGACCCCGGCGGGGCCGCCGAGGTCAGCGTCGGCGCTTCGGCTGAGCAGGTCGGGTGAGCGGGCGGGCGCGCAGGCCGAGCAAGGCCGCGGCTACCAGCAGGACCCCGCCTGCGAGGTACACCACGCGGACTCCGGCGAGGTCGGCGACGAGCCCGCCGAGCAGCAGCGAGGTGAGTCGCCCCGCCTGCCAGAGCATGTCGTAGACGGCGAAAACCCGACCACGGACCGGTTCGGGCACCACGGTTTGCAGCAGGCTGGTGAAGGTGACCGCGCCGGTCGACGTGCCGACGCCGTAGGCAGCCAATGCGGTCGCTGCCATGGCGAGATTGCCCACAGCGGCCAGCACGAGATCCACGACTCCGCGCAGGGCGAACGGGCCGAACACGAACACTGGTCGGCGAGTGTCGATGCGCCGAGATGCCGCCGCGAGCAGCAATGGCCCGGTGGCAGCGCCCACCCCGATCGCCGCCAGCAACACGCCAAAACCCTGCGGACCGCCGTGCAGGTGCTCGCCGACCAGCACGACAAGCAGGGCGCTGGTCGCCCCGGCCGACAGCGCCGCCAAAGCCTGGCCCGCGGCGAGCATGCGCAGCAGCCGGTCACCGGCGACGGTGCGAACCCCGGCCGCGG
Source organism: Actinokineospora sp. (assembly GCF_050699995.1). GTDB lineage: Bacteria > Actinomycetota > Actinomycetes > Mycobacteriales > Pseudonocardiaceae > Actinokineospora. The sequence goes on from NZ_JBOHGC010000488.1 coordinate 6,005, forward strand.
CCTCCCGCCAGCGGCTACCCGGGGCAGGTAGCTGCGGCTCGGTCGTGTCCGGTGCGGCGCGCAGCCGGGCCAGCAGGGCTGCCGAGACGAGGAAGCTGGCCGCGTTGATCCAGAACGCCGCGGCGAACCCCGTGAGCGCGACCAGGACCCCGGCCAGCGGCGCGAGCACGACCTGCGACAGCACCGCCGCACTCCACAGCGCGCTGTTGGCCGCGACCAGCCGCTCACCGGGCACCAGACGCGGCACCAGCACCGCAGCGGCCGGGTTGAAGAACACGCCACCGGCCGCCAGGGCGAACGCGATCACGTAGACAGTGCCGACCTGTCCGCTCAGCGCGGGCAGTAGCCCGGCCAACGCCGCGCGGAACAGATCGGCGGAGATCATCACCGGCAGCGGGCCCAACCGGTCGACCACGATCCCGGCCAGCGGCGCCAACAGCAACACCGGCACGATCTCGGCGACCACGGCGAGGCTGACACCCAGCCCGGACCCGGTCAGCCGCAACACCAGCAACGGCAACGCGACCATGGCGAACACATCACCCCACCGGGACAGCGTCTGCGCCGCCCACAGCCGCACGAAACCCGGCCCCGACCACCACCGGGGCGGCGTTGACGGTGCCGCGGCACTACCTCCCACGGTCGTGGCCTCCTCACTACCGTCGCCGACCCGGCGACGGTAGAACCTGCCCCTACGGGGAAGGTCAAACCCGCCCGACGGCGCAGCAGGCCCTGCTCACCACACCGACCACCCGACCTGCGCCGTGGGGCAGGCAGGCCGCGCAGACTTCATCCCGGCGTAGCGGCACCGAAGCCGGGGCCGGTGGCCCCCCGACGGGCGGTCAGGCTGGAGAGGGCCAGACGATCTACAGCAACATCCGGACCTGACCGGCAGAATGAGACGCATGCGAACCAGCCGCTTCCTGGTCGCGCTCGCCGCCGGCCTGCTCACCGCGTGCGGCCAGACCGGGTCACCACCGGCGCAGCAGCGGCCAGACGCCGACCGCGGCCTTGCCCACGTCCACGGCCTCGGCGTCGACCCGGCGGACGGCACCCTCTACGCGGCAAGCCACCACGGCCTCTTCCGCCTTCCGGCCACTGGCAAGCCCGAACGCGTCGCAGGCAACCGCCAGGACACCATGGGCTTCACGATCGTCGGCCCACACCACTTCCTAGGCAGCGGCCACCCCGCTCCCGGTGACGCCGGACCACCACACCTGGGCCTTATCGAGAGCACCGACGCCGGCCGGCAGTGGCGCACCCTCTCCCTGGCAGGCAAAGCCGACTTCCACTCCCTGGAAGCCAAACACAACCTCGTCTACGGCTACGACAGCCTGACCCGCCAGCTCATGGTCAGCACCGACAAACAGTCCTGGGACCGGCGCGCCCGCCTCGGGCTGGCCGACTTCGCCGTCTCCCCCACCGATCCCAATGTCCTACTCGCCACCACCCAGCAGGGCCTGGCCCGCAGCACCGACGGCGGTCGCACCTTCACCCCCGTCCCCGACTCGCCGATCCTCCTGCTCGTCGACTGGCCCAACGCCACCACGCTCGTCGGCGCCGACCCGGACGGCGCGCTGTACGCGAGCCCGGACGGCGGCGCCACCTGGTCCAAGAAAGGCGCCGTGCCGGGCGGTCCGGTCGCACTCACCGCGATCGGACCAACCGATATCCATGTCGCCACCGACGCCGCCATCCACACCTCCCACGACGCCGGGGCCACCTTCCCCGTTCGCCGGCAGCTGAGTTGACCACCCACCGCACAAGTACTGGTCGTGCCGATCGTTACGGCCGGTAAACCGGGGTCCGTCCATTTTTCGGTGTAACTAGCGCGTCCAATCCGGCGGGTCCATCGGCGCCTGTTACGCAACGTGCTGTTGGCCGCGAGCGGGGAGAGCAAGTGGCCGTGGGTGGGGGCGGCCTATCTGGCGGCAAGCGGCCGCGAAGCTCCACGAGCCCGACGATCGTGCTGGTCGCGATCGGTTCGCCGGGCGGATCGACGATCATCACCACCGTGCTGCAGATCCTCGTCGACCGACTCGACCTGGGCGCCACGCTCCCCGAGGCGGTGGCCGCGCCGCGGGCGACCCAGCGCAACACCGCGGCCACCCTGGCCGAGGCCGCCTTCCTCAGCAGCCCGTACGCGGCGGCACTGGCGGGGCGTGGACACACGCTGAGCCAGACCGCCAAGATCGGCGCCGCCACGGGCATCGAGTTCCGGCCCGACGGCACCCTCATCGCGGTCGCCGAACCGACTCGCCGCGGCGGCGGCTCGGCAGGCGTGGTGCACGGCTGACGGCCTGGTGGGCGGCTGTGGATGAGTCAGCGGCTTCCCGGTCACGAGCCAACGTTGTTTCAAAACCACCGCACATAGGTGGCAAGTGCGGTGGTTTTGAGACAAACGAGTGACGGGTAGCCCTGAGTCAACTGGGATCGACGCGATGAGATCTCGTCCGCTGTGTGAAGCAGCAGACCGAGATCTGGTCACTGTGCCGGTGATCTGCCATGATGACGCCGTTCAGGCGATGGTGACGAGGAAGCTGGTGAGAATCCGGCACGGTGCCGCCACTGTGATCGGGGAGCGACTCCCAGGACTGGCCACTGCCCGCAGGGTGGGAAGGCCAGGGCGAACCGTTGATCCGACGAGTCAGGAGACTCACCCATCGCCTCCTCACCACCCGGGGTGAGGTTCCCCCCGTTTCCCGGACACTCCGGGTGTGGGGTCAGTCGGCTTGATCAGGCGGGGTGTACATGCCGTCGAAGGTGACTGGACCGCGCATTTCGATGCTCGAATGCCGCCGGTATGGATTGTACCAGCATTCGGCCCATTCGAAAATGCTTGAGCCAGTTCGTCGCGCGTGTTTCCCTGGACTTCTCGTGGATCTCCTTGATCTGTTTTGTCAGCAATTCGTTCTCCTGATCGCGATGCGACGCCGGGCGGCCCAGCCAGTCGTAATACCCCGACGTTGACACGCCAAGCACCCGGCAGCCCACCGCGAGCGGGATAGCGTCGTCAGCAAGCTCATGGACCAGCGGGTAGATTATTTTGGGAGGACGTTCTCCGGGGCGAACAACGCTGCCGCGCGCTTGAGGATCTCGTGTTCGATCTCCAATTGCCGAACTCGTTTACGAAGCTCGGCGAGTTCTTTCTTCTCCGCCGGTGCCAGGCCCGGTTTAGCGCCATTCTCGAC
>NZ_JBOHGC010000489.1:0-4208 GCF_050699995.1 Actinokineospora sp.
GCGGAGAATCCCATGATGCCGACGGCGAACTCGCGGCCCCAGAACGGGTCGTACAGCGTGGAGATCGAGTACTGCAGCGCTCCTTCGGAGAGCTTGTCGTAGGCCACCACGAGGACCCGCTCTGCGGCGCCGCCCGCGATCTGGTTCAGCGCGGACAGCGCACCCGCGAGACCGGTGCCGCCGCCGCTGGTGACCCGGACGACCGGCTTCAACCGGGCGCCCAGCGCGTCGGCGAGCCACTTCTCCGGCTGGTTCACGGCGGCGAAGAGGACCGGCCCGGTGCAGACGACGATGCTGTCGATGTCGTCGATGGTGAGGTCGGCGTCTTCAAGCGCGCGGACGGCCGCCTCACGGGCGAGCCCGACCTGGGTGACATCGGTGCGTCGACGGGCGTGGTGCGTTTGGCCCGCGCCGACGATGGCAACATTTCGCACGGTTCTCAGACCTCCAGGGTGAAGACGCAGTGGTTCTGCATGGCGAGGCCGCCGGAACCGTGCACAACGGCCGATCGGGCTCCCGCGTTTCCGCGGTCAACGCGGCCGGACAGTTGGAAGGCGGCTTCGGAGAGCCGCACGAGGCCGGTCGCCATGATCGGATCAGCGGGAAGGGCGCCACCGGACGGGTTGATCGAGACCGGCGACGACTCGGCGTAGAGCGCGTATGCCTTGCCCTGCTCGGCGAGTCCGAGCGCCTCCAGGATCATGAGCTCGCCCGCGGCCGAGTCAGCGCTGACCTCGGCGATGTCGAAGCTCGTCGGGTCGGTGACACCTGCCCGTCGGTAGGCGGTCGCGGCGGCGGCCGCGCACGCGTCGAGACGGCCCGGCGTGCGCTCGGCGAACATGTGGGCGTCGATGGCCGAACCGGCCCCGGTCAGCCACACCGGCCGGTCGCACACGCGCCGGGCGACCTGCTCCTCCGCGAGGAGGACGGCGACCGCGCCGTCGAGCGGACGCGCGATCTGGGGCCGCCGCAACGGCTCGGCGACGATCTCGGCCGCGCTCAGCGCCGCACGGTCGACGGCCTCGGGCGTCTGGACCCAGGTGTTGGCGGCCGCCCGCGCCCAGTCATAAGCGGCGACGTCCAGCAGCACGTCCTCATCCAGTCCGGTCGCCGACAGGTACTGGTTGGCCATGAGGCCCGCGGCGGCGAACTGGTCGAGCCCGACGGGGCGCTGGTAGAACGGCTCGGTGATGCTGGTGTAGTACGCGCGGACGTCCGACTCCGACGGCTTGGAGTAGGCCACGACGAGCGCGACCTTGGCCTCGCCCGCCGCGATCTTGTTCATCGCATAGGCGGCGCCCCAGAGTCCGTCCTCCTCCACCCGGGACTCCTCCTTGTGGTGCGCACCCATGGCACCGAGGAACCCGCAGTTGGAGATGCTCCTACCGTCCAGCACGTCGCTGCCGCAATCGATCACGACGTCGACGTCGGAAATCCCGAGACCGGTCCCCCGCAGCGCGTCGGTGACCGCCGCGAAGATGAGGTCCACGTGCTGGACACCGCTCCAAGATTCTCGTAGCTGGGTCTGAGCGGAGGAGACCACAGCTACCCGGTTGAGATCGGCTGACGACATGCGACGACCGTAACATGCCAACCGGTTGTTTGGTAGAGCCTGCCAACCGGTTGTTTGACAGATGTTGGTGGGGCAGGATGAGGGCATGTCAGAGCTCCCCCGCTCCGTGGTCTTCGCAACCGACGTGCTGGCGCCCCTGGTCGAGATCGCCCAGGAAGCGGCCGATGCCGGCTTCCACCGCGCCTGGACCACCGAGTACCCCGGACGCGATGCCATCGCCCGCGCCCAGTACCTCGCGTCGTCCACCGACAACATCACGATCGGGCCAGGCATCGCCTACGCCTTCACCCGCCCTCCCCTGGCCATGGCCGCCCTGGCGGCCGACGCCTACACCGTCACCGGAGGACGGTTCATGCTCGGCCTGGGAGCGGGCACCAGAGGACTGCGATCCCGCTTCTACGGAGTGGACGACTTCGACCGTCCCGCGCCCCGCCTCGCCGAATACGTGGAGCTGATGCGGGCCGCCTGGCAAGCCACCGACGGCCTGCACTTCGCCGGGCGCTTCTACCAGGCCGAGATCCCCCAGTACGAGAATCCGCACGCCCCTGAAGCGCTGGCGGGCCTTGAGGTCTTCGGCTCGGGCCTCAACGCCGTGATGCTGCGTCACGCGGCGCGGGCGTGCGACGGCATCGCGTTGCACCCGCTGGCGGGCGCCGAGCACTACCTTCGGGATGTCGTGGCACCCGCTGTCCGCGCGGGCACCGCACAGGCGGGGGCAACCCGGCGCAAACTCGCCTGCTGGACGATCGTCTCGCTCGATGACGACGAGAAGCTCGCCAGGGAGCGGGCCAGAATGGCGCTGTCGTTCTACTTCTCGACACCGAGTTACGGCACCGTCGCGGAGAAGGCCCCGTGGGCGGACGCGGTCACCGCGATCCGCGACGGCTTCCGGGACTCGGGCCCCGATTGGTCGGGACTGGCACGCCTGGTGCCTGACGAGATGGTCGACGACCTCACGATCGCGGGCACGCCCGACGTGGTGCGCGCACGACTGTCCGAAGTGGAGGAACGGTACGCGGCGAACGGGGCGACGGAGATCGTGTTCCAGACGGTCGGAGTGGGACTCACCCAGGAAGAAGTCGTCGGCAACTGCCGCCGGATCGTCCGCGAACTGCGCCCCGGCCGCTGACCCGTTCATCCCCGCGCGGTCGGCGCACGGCCGATCGAGTGTGTCCCTACCGTGCGCCGACCTCACGAGTTCACCGCCGCTTCGATCAGCCGTAGTCGTGGTACTCGACGATCAGACCGTCGCGCACGGTATAGCGGGTGCACAGGTCGAGCCTGACCGTTTCGCCGACGTTCGCCCAGCCCGGCACGTCCACCGCGGCGGTCGCCACCCAGGTGTGCTCGACGAGCACGTTCTCGCCATCGGCGTACTTCCCGCGACGGCTCTCGAAATGCTTGTCCGGGAAGGCGCCCGCGAAGTTCCCGAGCAGCTCGCCGAAGGCCTCACGGCCGTCGACGGTGACTTCGCGGTTGTGGTGAACGACCTGGATCTTCTCGTCGCACAGGCCGAGCAGTTTGTCGTTGTCGCCGGAGTTGTAGGCGTCCACGTACTGCTCGACCACGGTGGCCGGGTCACTTGCTGACATCACTGTTCTCCTCAATGTCTTGCGGTGGGAAACGGCTTGGATCGCAGATCGCGGCTGACGTTTCGCACATTCACAGCAGGCACGATCACGGTGCCCTGGCCATCGGCACGGGTCAGCAGTACCGACTACTCGCCCTATGGGCTGTGACCCACACCATGGCAACCATACGGTTGGTAGACAACCCACTTCCAACCGGTCGTTTGAAAGCGCTACGATGGGTCAAGTCCGCAGGTCAATCAGATGATCGGGGCGCCGTCGAGGCCGCAATGGCCGTCGCCGGGCCGCCACGGCGCTAAGATCCGTAAGCCGACGACGACCCGGAGGGTGCACGGTGACTCCCGCACGGCGCACGAAACGCGCGACCGACCGTCGCAATCGCGACGGCGAAGTCGTGGACGCCGCCATCAAGGTGTTCTATGAGAAGGGCTATTCGGCCTCGTCCCTGCAGGACGTCGCCGACATCGTCGGCGTGCTCAAGGGCAGCCTGTACCACTACATCTCGTCCAAGGAGGACCTGCTGTTCAGGATCCTCCAAGAGTCGCACGAGCATGCCCGCGTCATCATGCACGAGGTCGCCGAGCGCGACGGCCAGGCGGCGGACCGGCTTCGCGCCTTCCTCGAGCGCATGTACATGTGGTATCTCGATCACATCGAGCGGGTCAGCCTGTACTTCAACCAGCAGCAGCACCTGACCGGCGACAACAAGGCCGAAATGCTGGTCCTGGCTCGCGAGTTCGAGCAGTTCGTGCGCGACCTGCTCACCGAGGCGAGAGACGAAGGCACCCTCCGCCCCGACCTGGACATCAAGCTCGCCGCGTTCTTCGTGCTCGGAGCCTTGAACAGCATTCCCATGTGGTACAAGGCAAGCGGGCCGTACCCAAGCGAACACATCGCAGACGAGTTCGCCGAGATGTCCATGGGCGCTCTCCTGCCACGCGCCGGCGTCGTCGCGGTCAGCGAGCCCGAAAAACTGCCGGTCGCCGCTCAGTGAACGCCCGCACGGCCTCCGAGTGGTCGGCCGTGGAGGTAGCGAAGACCTGGCC
>NZ_JBOHGC010000490.1:0-3986 GCF_050699995.1 Actinokineospora sp.
CGCTGTGGGTGCGCGGCCCGGCCGCACTCGACGACGCCCTCCAGCGCGCGGTCTCCGTCATCGGGGCCAGAGCCGCGACGAGCTACGGCGAACACGTCGCCACCGAGTTCGGCTACGGGCTGGCCGAGGCGGGCGCGACCGTGGTCTCGGGCGCCGCGTACGGCATCGACGGCGCCGCCCACCGGGGCGCGCTCGGCGCCGAAGGCACGACCCTCGCGGTGCTCGGCTGCGGAGTCGACGTCCGGTACCCGGCCGCGCACTCCCGGCTGCTCGACCGGATCGCCGGGACGGGGGCGGTGATCAGCGAGTACGCGCCGGGAACGCCGCCCGCGAAACACCGGTTCCTCGTGCGCAACCGGCTGATCGCCGCACTGAGCGCGGGCACGGTCGTCGTGGAGGCGGGTGTCCGCAGCGGCGCCCGAAACACGGCGTCGACGGCGGCGGCGCTGGGCAAGGTGGTGCTGGCGGTGCCCGGCCCGGTCGGTTCGGCGATGTCGCTTGGCTGCCACGAACTGTTGAAGCTCGGCGCGGCCACCGTGGTGTGCTCGGTCCCGGAGATCCTGGAGGCGGTCGGGCAGGTCGGGGCGGACCTCGTGGCGCCCCGGGAGAAGCCGAAGCGCTCGACCGACGGGTTGGGTGATCAGGCTCTCCGCGTGCACGAAGCACTGAAAACGCGCGGCGGTGTGAGCCCGGAACAGGTCTCGCGGGCGTCGGGAGTGCCGTTGTCGCGGGTCAGAGCGTTGTTGCCGGAGTTGGAACTCACCGGTCTCGCCGCCCGCGGCGAAGAAGGGTGGTGCCGACTTCGATCATGACCGCGTGGCGATGCTTGACCCGAGCCCCGCCATGGCGCAGCGTCAGGGGGTGCCTCGCGCCTCAACCGGATCAAGCCGGGTCGACCTCCACCGGGTCCGATCCGCGCTGCCGGGCGAGGTCCGCACGGTTCTGGCCGACTACGAACGCCATTTGGCCTTGGAGAGAGGCCTGTCCCCGCACACCGTCCGCGCCTACGTCGGTGACGCGGTCTCGTTGCTCGGACACCTCCACGGCTTCCTCGACGGCTCCGGCACCGCAGGCGATCCAGCCGCGGGATCCGGAGCTGACGACGGTGACGGTGATGCTGATGCTGATCGACCTACCGCAGACCCAGGCGGCGCTCCTGCCGGTGGGCCGGGTGTAGGTCTGCGCGGCGTCGGACTTGATCTTGAAGGGCTGCGTGGGTGGTTGGCGGCGCAGTTGGGGGCCGGGGCGAGTCGGACGACCATGGCCAGGCGGTCCGCTTCGGCGCGGACCTTCACCGCGTGGGCGCTACGGCGGGGGCACCTCGATGTCGATCCGGGTTCGCGGCTGGTGGCCCCCGTGCGGCACCGGACGCTGCCGTCGGTGTTGCGGCAGGACCAGGCCTCCGAACTGATGCGGGTGTCGGCGGCGGGCGCGGCCCAACTGGATCCCGTGGCGCTGCGTGATCACGCGCTGCTGGAGTTGCTGTACGCCACCGGCATCCGTGTTTCCGAACTCTGCGGGCTCGATGTCGACGACGTCGATTCGAGGTCGCGGGTCCTCAGGGTGATGGGCAAGGGCGGCAAGGAGCGGACCGTCCCGTTCGGCGTTCCCGCCGCCGCCGCCGTGTCGACCTGGCTTGATCAGGGTCGCCAGGCACTTGCCCGCGACGATTCCCCGCCGGCACTGTGGCTCGGTACCCGTGGGGGACGGCTTCAACCAGCCAGTGTGCGACGCATCGTGCACGACGCTTTGGGGGCGGTCTCGGGCGCCCCGGACATGGGCCCGCACGGCCTTCGTCACTCCGCGGCTACGCACCTGCTCGAAGGGGGTGCTGACCTTCGTAGCGTCCAGGAGCTACTTGGTCACGCTACGCTCTCGACGACCCAGCTCTACACCCACGTGACCGTCGAACGGCTGAAGGCGATCCATGACCGAACCCATCCCCGTTCCCGGTGACACCGGGGAAGGTTCTCGGACACCGGTGGCCTTGCCCCCGGAATCGAGACCCCCGGTGAACGGCGCCGCCGTCTCCTTCGGGACCGGCGAGACCTCCGGAGTGCTGCCCGGAGACCAACGCACCGCCGACGATGTCGAAGCGGGCATCGTCGCCCTGTGGCGGCGGTTCGGCGAGCAGCGCGAGCACGGGCTCCGGGACCGGCTGGTGCTGCACTACGCACCGCTCGTCAAGTACGTGGCGGGCCGGGTGGGCACCGGTCTGCCCGCGCACGTCGACGTTTCGGACCTGATCCAGTCCGGGATCTTCGGCCTGGTCGACGCCATCGAGAAGTTCGAACCGGAGCGCGGCCTCAAGTTCGAGACCTACGCCATGCAGCGCATCCGCGGCGCGATCCTCGACGATTTGCGCGCCCAGGACTGGGTGCCCCGCACCGTCCGCGGCCGCGCCCGCGAGGTCGAACGCGGCATCGAACGTCTCGGCGCGAAACTCCAGCGCACCCCGAACGACGCCGAACTCGCGGGCGAACTGGGCTTGACCGTCGGCGAACTGCGCGATGTCTACGCCCAGCTCCAGCTCACCAGCGTCGTCGCGCTCGACGAACTCGCCGCCGCCGGGCGGGGATCGACCTCGCTGGCCGACACGCTCGAGGACGAGACCGCCGAGGACCCGGTGGCGCTGCTCGTCGACCAGGACAACCGCCGCCAGCTCGCCGAGGCCATCGGCAGGCTGGCCGAACGCGACCGGGTCGTGGTCACCCTGTACTACTTCGAAAACCTGACCCTCGCCGAGATCGGCCGCGTCCTCGGGGTCACCGAGTCCCGGGTCTGCCAACTGCACACCCGCGCCGTCCTCCGCCTCCGCGCGAAACTCCTCGAGGTCGCGGAAGTCTGAGGCGCCCGCGGGTTCCAGCGGGAGCAGCCGCACCCTCGGCGGGCGGATGAGCCACAGCGGCTCCAGGTGCACCCCGTCGCGCCGCAGGCTCCAATGCAGGCACGCGGGAGCGGGGCACCCAGGGTGTCCGGGGGCGAGCACCCCGATCTGTTCGCCACGACGAACCCGCACCCCGGCCGCCACTGACGGCACCACGGGCTCGTACGCGGTGCGCAGCCCGGCGTCGTGATCGATGGAGATGACGTCGCGGTCGACCACCCGCCCGGCGAACACCACCACACCGTCGCCCGCCGCGAGCACCGGAGTCCCGGCCGCGGCCGCCAGGTCGACACCGCGGTGCCCGGGCCCATACGGGGTCGCTGGTGCTTGGAACGGCCGCACGACTTCGTGGGGTGGAGGAAGCGGCCAGGAGAACCGCCCATCATCCGGCGGCTCAGGCCCCGCGGCCCGACCATGACCCGCCGGTGCACTGGCAAGGGAAGCTCCATCGCCGCGCGCCTGGACAGCACGGTGGCCGGGCGGGTGAGTTGGGGGAGTGGAGTTGGCTGGTGGCTTTGTCGGCGGGGCATGGCTGGGCCTCGGCGGTTCGGCCCGGTCGTGGGTGAACCCCGGCGATTCGGCTGGCTCAGTCGGGGTGTTGGGGCCCTGTCGCAGCCGGCCGACCACGGCGATGGCGGCGTCGGCTTCAGTGCCTGCGCCCGCCTGCCACAACCAGCCGGCCACCACAGCCGCCGACACCATCAGCGCCCCCAAAACGGCCGCGAAGATCACCGCCCGGAGGCGGTGGCGGCGGTGTTCGTGCTGGTGGCGGGGCATACGACAAGCCTGCCGGGACCTGGTGCACAGCACCAGGGGCTGATCAAATCTGTGGATGAATCCAGGACCTGTGGATAACCGCGGGCTCCGATTCTCGATTCCGACCCTGACCGGCGTACACTTCGACCCGCGTCTCGTGGCGACATGAGGCGACTTCGCGTGCCAGTGCGCGTTCGCGGCCATCGCAAGTGGCGGCCGCGGCATCAAGGGCGATCGACGGTCCCGTTCTCACCAGCGGGTTCGGCCGCCCGCACGGCACCAGGGCCTGCAGGTCACCGACTTGCGGCGACAACCGAGTACGCGCGCCGGGGCCCAACCGCCC
>NZ_JBOHGC010000491.1:0-5011 GCF_050699995.1 Actinokineospora sp.
GCGGGACGGGGCCCCGCGGCCCACTCCTGTCCCTCAGGCTAGCCGGTCGTGACTGCGGCCAGAGTTTCCGTTCGAGAACGGGACTGGTTGTGGATCAGGAGAGCCGTGGCGAGGACAAGCCCCGCGGTGGCGCCGTGGATGCCGAGCGCGGCGGCGGGCGAGCCTGAGTGCGACAGCACGATGACCATGTCGCCCGCGGGGGCGATGGCGATGACGCCCAGTGCGATGGCCAGCGCGCGCCGCTGTCCGGCAGCCAGAAGCGCCAGCACGACGAGCCCGAATGTGATATCGCGAATGCCCTTGACCGCGAGAAATCCGGTGTCCTGCGGCCAAGCGGGCAGACCGAAGCCCGGGGCGAGGGAATGCGGGGCGATCAGGTAGCCCAGGCCGATGCCGATGATCGCGAGAGCGATCAGGATCGCGAGGCCGTTGGCCAATTTGACGCTGGTCATGACGTTTCTCCAATGGGGACGGCGCCGTCGAGTGCGGCGGTGACGAGACGTTCGGCGTAGGCGGGGTCGATCGGCATCCCGGTGAACAGGACGCGGTAGTAGAGGGCCCCGGCGAGTTGGTCGAACAACACGACCGGGTCGACGTCCGCGCGGAGGGCACCGCGCTCTTTGGCCCGGTCGATAAGGGCAAGGACGATCGCGTTGCGGCGAGTGAAGACACCGTGGATGAGCTCGCCGATGTCGTCATGCCGAGCGGCGGCGGCCGCGAGTTCGGCCACGAGACCCAGCGACAGCGACCGGTTGATCGCCGCGACGACGTGCGTGAGGTAGTTGACCAGGTCGAGTCGGATGTCCCCGGTGTCGGCGACGGGATCGGCCTCCTGCATCCGGGCTGTGACCGCGACGGCGAGATGGTCCTTGGAGGGCCAACGCCGGTAGAGAGTCGTCTTGGCCACCCCGGCCGCCTCGGCCACCGCGTCGATCGACAGCCCCGCGTACCCACGCTCCAACAGCTGCGCGGCAGCGATGTCCAGCACCCGCACGTCCACCGCCGTGTCACGCGGGCGTCCACGTTTCGACTCGCTCATCCCAGCTCCTTTTCGCTACCTAAGTAGCGTAAGTCAGACCAGGCCATTTACGCAACTCTTGTTTCGTAATTGCCTGGAGCAGTGCGGGTCTGCTCGCCGTCCGGCAGCTCGGACAGCGGCCGGCCCCCGATGAGGGTCAGCGGCAGGTCGCGGTCACACAGGACGTCGATGACGCTGGCGAAACGCTGGGCGGCGTCGCGGCTGGTCAGGCTGGTCAGGCCGGAGGGGACCCATCGCGGGTACCGGTCGGCGAGCGCCAGGTAGTCGACGGTCGAGGTCGGGGTGTCGCACAGCGCGGCGAAGTCGAACCACACCAGGTCGCCGCGCACCGCCTCCACCCGCAGCGTCCAGCCCGAGACGGTCAGGTCGCGCCGCTCGGCCGGGTTCGGCGGCATGAGACCCGCCTCGCGCAACAGCTCGGCGCTGCCCGGCCACAGGTACCGGCCGCGCTCGAACCTCGACCGGGGTTCGCCATGCTCGGCCCGGTCGTCCCGGCCCCCCGCCAGCTCGACCACGTCCAGCGTCTGCTCGATCGCAGCATCGCGGCGACGAGCATCGCGTCACCGGGGTCGTCGACGTGGAACTCGTGGAAACAGAGGAAGCGACACCGGCCCAGCAGCTTGTCGAGCGCCCGGTCGACCGCGCGCGGACGGTGGCGAGGGCGGGCGTAAGCAGCGTGGAACTCGCGGAAGAACTCGTGGAAGTGCAGCCTCAGCTTGCGGTTGCCGTCGACCGCGTCGAACACCACGGTCGCGAGCCAGGTCTTCCCCCGCCCCACCGGCCCCAGAGATAGACGCCGCGTGACTCCGGCAGCTCCGCGAGCCGACGCGCCACCCGCCGCTGCTCGTCGTCGAGCACGAACCCGGCCCGACCGGCGGCGTCGTCGAAGATCCGCATTTCGCCACTCTCGCAGCACCGGATCGCCTGCCTGCCCTCCGTCCCCGCCTGAGGTGAGCCGCGCCACGGCCAGTGTCCATTGAGGACTTGGTCGCGGTTCGGCGCGCACGGGTGGATGATCGACCCTATGGACGAACGCCGGCCGCACCAGGTCTACCGCGTGGGCGAGGACCCCGACGCGCGGTTCACCCTCGCCAACGAACGCACGATGCTCGCCTGGGTCCGCACCGCGCTCGCCCTCATCGCCGCGGGCGTCCTGGTCGACGCCGTCGACCTGCCCATCGCCGACGGTCCCCGCCGGTGGCTGGCCGCGGGCCTGGTGCTGCTGGGCGCGGTCAGCGCCGTCGGCGGCTGGTTCCGCTGGGCCCGCACGGAACGCGCGCTGCGCACCGGCACGCCCATGCCCGCACCCACCCTGGGTGCCGTGATCGTCGGCGGCTTGGTGGCGGCGTCCGCCCTGGTGCTGGCGGTGATCCTGCTCCGATGACACTGCACGTCGAACGGACCCGCCTCGCGTGGGCGCGCACCACCCTCGCCCTCATCGGCCTCGCCGCCGTAGTGATCCGGCTGCGCATCGACCAGCCGTTCCTGGTCGGCGCCGCCACCGTCGCCATCGGACTGCTGCTGCTCGCGATGCTCCGCGGCAACAGACGAGCCGACGGCGCCATGCCGGCAGCGGTCGTCGGGCTCGTGCTGGTCGTCGTCGTGGTCGAGCTGGTCGGAATCCTCAGCCGCTGAGCAGGCCCGCGTCGACCTTGCCCAGCCGCATCCGCTGCGGGTGGTCGCCGACCGGCACGCTGGAGACTTCCTGGCCGGTGGCGTAGGAGATCGCCGAGACCCGGTCGCTGCCGCTCCAGGAGACGAAGCAGTGCGCGCCATCGCGGCTCGGGGTGGCCCAGTACGGCTTGAGGCCGGTGCTGACCAGGCTCGGGAAGCTGAGGTCCGCCCGGTCCACAATGGCCGCGTAGTCCGACATCGTCCCGGCCACGCACACCTTCGTGTCATCGCCGCCCAACGCGATTCCGTGGTGCGCGGAGTCGAGCAGGTACTGCTCCCGCGGCAGATCCTTGACGTGGTCGGCGATCGGCAGCGGCGCCACCCTGGTCACCCGGTCCTCGACCAGGTCGTACTCGACGAACCCGTGGAAGAACGAGACCTGCAGATAGGCGAAGCGCTCGTTGTTCGTCATCGTCATCGGCCGCACGGCGGCGCTCATCCCCGGATACCCGGCCTCGGCGAGCTTCGCCCCCATGCCGACCCGCTTGACCACCTGGTTCGTAGCGGCGTCGACGACCTGGAAGTACCGCACCCCCTTGGTCGAGTCGAGCGCGGGGAAGTCGAGCGGGGTGTAGACGGTCCCGATGCTGGCGTGGAAGATCCGGCTCGCGTCCCGGGAGTACACGTTCTCGTGCGGGGAATCGCCCGAAGGGAACGTCCCCACCTCACGCCCGGTCGCCACGTCGAGAATGTCAGAGGGTTACGCGAGGATCGTTCACATACTGCCAGGCCCTGACTTCATGAACCGGTTCGCCCGGTGCCAGGCGAAGTACGGTTCGGTCTCCGGCCGGTGGGCCGAGCAGCGCAAGGTGCCCACCAGGTTCACGTGGTCGGCGAACCGGCCACTCGGCAGAGCCTCCGCCGTCCGGATCCAGCCGTCCTCATCGACTGTGATGTACCCCAGTTCGAAGAGCAGGTCGCACCCGAAGGCGCAGGCGGCCATGGCGACATTGCGCAGGTCTCGCCGCTCTTCGTCGGTGCACTTCGACCTTTGCTTGATGTGGGCGGCGGCCAGGTACCGAAGCGGGAAAACATCGCCGCATATGGCGCACTGAGCAGTGTCCTCGCTGCCCACGACCAGTTTGCGCAGTTCCGCCTGCTCGACCCGGCGGACCGCCGCCGCCATCTTGTCGAGGGTGTCCGCGGACAGCGCCCGGACGGTGACGTCGTCCACCGAGTCGAAGACTGTGCGTATCTCGCTCATCGCCCGCTCGGACTGGCCGTCGAGGCCGACCCGGCGAAGCAGCGTTGCGCGGTCTGGCACGTCCGAAAGGTGCGTGTCGCACAGCACGAAGATCGCTTCGGCGAGGACCATCGGTGTCGCGAGCAGCCCGGCCACGGCCTCGGTGAAACCGGCCCGGGCGGCGGTGTCGGACGCAGTCGGCGGGCCGGACAGCCCGTGCGTCTCCCACAGGTCAGGGTCGCTGCCGAGGTGCCAGAACGCGTATTGCGGTGTCTCGGTCGCACCGTGGTCGCGGAGCAGGTCGCCGACGTCGGCGCGGAATTCCGGCCAGTCGAACAGCCGTCCCCGACCCGTCGCGAGCCGCCCGAGCGCCCAGAGCAGTGCGAGGGGCTTGTCCCGGGCAGGTTCGTCGCCTGCGTGGTCGCCCTGGAACGACCTCAGCGAGGCCATGAGCTCACCGACCAGCAGGACCTTCGAAGCCAATTCGCGCTCTAATCGGGGACCGTCCGCGAGCCCGTATCCAGGCACGTCGAGGAACAACCGCATGCGTTTGCTGTTGTTGCCCGCTTCGGAGCGTCCTCCGTCTGGCCGATCCGGCCCTGCGCACTGGTCAGCCGCTTGCGCACCTCCCCCACGTCGGAGGTCGGGCTCAAACGAATCGGGGCGTCGGTGAGCGATCGTTTGTGGAGCGGCAGGCCGACCGTCTTCTTCGATTCGACGACCGCAGAGACGATCACTGCCGACCGCTCGGCCAGTCGGCTGAGCAGCAGCACCAGCGCGGCAACGTAGTCCGGGTTGCGAGGCCCGTTCTTGGTCCTCCCACCAGCGCTTTCGAAGGTCATCGACAACTGCCCCTGATGGGGCTCGACGGCGAACTCCGCGATGAGCGGTGTGCCTGAGTCTGTGAACGGTTGCACAGTTCCACCATTCCCGATCAAGGTCACGGTGACGATTCGGTCCGAACTCAGCCCCAGGGTGTCGGTGCCGTACCCGATCGTGGCACCATCTTGCGCACGCGTGGGCGGCACCTGAGGGAGATCGGATGAGCGACCGGACCGAACAGGTCGATGACCTCCAGTTAGTCGCCCTGCCCAGTGCGATCGGCTGTGCCGAGA
>NZ_JBOHGC010000492.1:0-1174 GCF_050699995.1 Actinokineospora sp.
GGGCCACCGGTCGGTCAGGAATGCGGGCAGGTGTCGAGGTACCGCAGGATGGTCGAGTCGGTCGGACGCGGGCAGAGGAACTGCTCGTACCGCACGTCGTTGTCGATGAACCGCTTCGACCACGAGATCATGTACTTGGCCATCGTCGTGTTCGGCGAGTTCGGGAAGTAGTGGCTGGCCCCGGCCAACTCCATGTACGCCTTGTCCGGCGCGCTCGTCAGTGAGTCGTAGAACGGCTTCGCGTGGTTCGCGGGCGAGGCGACGGTGTCGTCCTGCCCGGCGATGATGAACGTCGGCACGCGCACGTTGGACCAGTTCTTGGTGGTGTGCCAGGGAGCGAGCGGGATCGCGGCCTGCAAAGTGGGCCGCTTGTTCGCCGCCTCAAGGGAACCGCCGCCGCCCATCGAGTGGCCCGCCACGGCGAGTCGCGTCGAGTCGATCCGGCCGCGGACGCTGCTCTGCCCGGTGAGGTAGTCCAGCGCCGCCAGCAGCTGGGTGCCGCGGCTCGGCGGGAAGTCGTAGATGCTGAGCGTGTCGATGACGAACACGACGAAGCCCTGCGACGCCACCCGAGGCCCGATCCAGGCCACCGACGACTGGGTCCCGGTGTAGCCGGGCACGACCGCCATCGCGCCGAACGTGCCCTGGCTGGTGTCGGTCGGGTAGTAGATCGTCCCGCCGCCGAATCCGCTGACGCTCGAGCGCGAGACGGTGATCTGGGCGGTGGCGAAGTACCCCCGGCTTGCCTCGATGCTCGCGACCGTGGGGGCAGGCCCACGCTCGTAGGGATTGACCTCGACGGCGTTGGCCGCCGGAGCGGCGACCAAGGCCATGGTGAGAGCAAGGAGAGAACCAACTCTTAACAGTCGAGACATAACCGCTCCGTAGTCGCAGGGTGACCTTGTGATCGGAGCCACAACGTACTGAAAAGTAGTTACTTGCCGGTAGTCCTTAGTTATCAATGACAACGAACGATGTCAGCTGACCCCGCGCTCCTGTCCCGACCAATACGGCTGACGCAGCTTGAACTTCTGGATCTTGCCCGTGGCCGTGCGCGGGATCGACTCGACGCGACTCGCCGTGGCGGGCCACTCGATGGGCGGCGGCGGTTCCCTTGAGGCGGCGAACAAGCGGCCCACTTTGCAGGCCGCGATCCCGCTCGCTCCCTGGCACA
>NZ_JBOHGC010000493.1:0-2653 GCF_050699995.1 Actinokineospora sp.
ACGTCGAGGCCCTGCGATCCAGGGGCATCGTCGTGCTCGAGCCCGCGTCCGGTCGGCTCACGGGTGTCGACACCGGTAAGGGTCGTCTCCCTGAGCCGGAGGAGATCTTCGCCGCGGCGTTGAACGCCCTCGCTGCCCGGCCCCACGACCTCGCCGGCCGACACGTGGTCGTGTCCGCGGGCGGTACGCGCGAGTTCCTCGACCCGGTCCGTTTCCTGGGCAACCGCTCGTCCGGCAAGCAGGGCTACGCCCTCGCGCGCACGGCCGTGCAGCGCGGCGCGCGCGTGACGTTGGTCTCCGCGCACACCGCGGCACTGCCCGAGCCCGCGGGCGCGGAGATCGTCAACGCGGGAACCGCGGCCGAATTGCGCGACGCTGTTCACAAATGGGCGGCCGACGCCGATGTAGTGGTCATGGCCGCGGCGGTAGCCGACTTCCGGCCTACCCACCGGGCTGAGTTCAAAATCAAGAAGACCGACGCGGATCCCGACGCGGTGGCTCTCACCCGCAACGCCGATGTGCTGGCCGAGCTGGTCGAGAACCGTCGCCGCGAACCGGGCTCCGACCAGGTCATCGTCGGATTCGCCGCCGAGACCGGCGACAACGGGTCCGATGTGCTCGACCACGCCCGGGCCAAGCTCGCCCGCAAGGGATGCGACTTGCTGGTGGTCAACAGGGTGGGAGAAGGCAAAGCGTTCGAGACCGAGGACAATGAAGGTTGGTTGCTCAGCGCGGACGGCACGGAACGCTCTATCGCGTTCGGTTCCAAAGCGCAAGTGGCGTCCGAGGTCTGGGACGCCGTGGTGAGCACGATCCGACGGTCGCGGCGCGACACGCCGCCTGGATAAAGTGAAGGCGATTATGTCTTCGGATGAGGTGGGGTTAGTCGTGAGTGAAACAGGCAGCCGCCGACTGTTCACTTCGGAGTCGGTCACCGAGGGGCATCCGGACAAGATCTGCGACGCGATCAGTGACTCCGTCCTGGACGCGCTGCTCTCGAAGGACCCGCGTTCGCGCGTCGCCGTCGAGACGCTGGTGACCACCGGACAGGTGCATGTCGCCGGCGAGGTGACCACCGAGGCGTACGCGGACATCCCGTCCATCGTGCGCGAGGTCATCCTCGGCATCGGGTATGACTCCTCGGCCAAGGGTTTCGACGGCAACTCGTGTGGCGTGAACGTCGCCATCGGGTCGCAGTCCCCGGACATCGCCCAGGGCGTCGACACCGCGTACGAGTCGCGCGTGGACCACGCGCAGGACGAGATCGACCGCCAGGGCGCGGGCGACCAGGGTCTGATGTTCGGCTACGCCTGCATGGACACCCCGGAGCTCATGCCGCTGCCGATCGCGCTCGCGCACCGGCTCGCGAAGCGGCTCACCAAGGTCCGCAAGGACGGTGTGCTGCCGTACCTGCGTCCGGACGGCAAGACCCAGGTCACCATCGAGTACGACGGCGACCGCGCGGTCCGCCTGGACACGGTCGTCGTGTCCAGCCAGCACGCCGAGGGCGTCGACCTGGAGAAGCTGCTCGGCGTCGACGTGCGTGAGCAGGTCGTGCTGCCGGAGCTGGCGGACCTCGACATCGACACCGAGAACGTGCGCCTGCTGGTCAACCCGACCGGCCGCTTCGTCATCGGTGGCCCGATGGGCGACGCCGGCCTGACCGGCCGCAAGATCATCGTCGACACCTACGGCGGCATGTCCCGCCACGGTGGTGGCGCGTTCTCCGGCAAGGACCCGTCCAAGGTCGACCGCTCGGCCGCGTACGCGATGCGCTGGGTCGCGAAGAACGCCGTCGCGGCGGGACTTGCTTCGCGTATCGAGGTGCAGGTCGCATACGCGATCGGCAAGGCCGCCCCCGTGGGCCTGTTCGTCGAGACGTTCGGGACTGAGAACGCCGACCCGCTGAAGATCCAGCAGGCCATTCGTGAGGTCTTCGACCTCCGTCCCGCGGCGATCATCCGCGACCTGGACCTGCTGCGGCCCATCTACGCGCCGACGTCGGCGTACGGCCACTTCGGCCGCCCGGAGCTGGACCTGCCGTGGGAGCGCACGGACCGTGCGGACGACCTCAAGCAGGCCGTCGGTCACTAGGTTGTTCCCAAGCGGCCGGTGTTCAGGGTGATCAAGCCACCTGGACGCCGGCCGCTTAGCATGTCCGGTGTGGTCCGAGACCGTCCTGGCCCGTTGCGGTGGCTTTGGTATGCCGTCGGGGGAAGCCTGCCCGACCGGTTTCGGCACTGGGTGCTGTGGGACCTGACGTGTCGGACATGGGTTTTCCGCCACCTGGCAAGGTCGCTGGTGCTGTTGGCGCCGTGGTGGTTGCTCATGCTGGTTCCAGGCCCGTTGTCCCTGCGGTTCTCGATGGTCACGTTGGCTTACATCACGGGCTTGTACTTCGCGATGTCCTTCATGGAGCACGCGTCGGAGAGACGATTGGTGAAACACGGATACCCGGCGGGCCTGAACCGCAGGATTCGTGAAGAGGCCGAGCCGCACGATCGGGCGGAAGTGGTCGCGATGTACGCGGCCTACCACGATCACCGTTTCGACCCCTGAGAAAGCTCAGCCATTCGTGGCGGTTGCGGCGTGTGCGGAAGCTGATCTCATGAACACATGAGCGAACGACTGCCCGCCAGAATGCGAGCACTGG
>NZ_JBOHGC010000494.1:0-6941 GCF_050699995.1 Actinokineospora sp.
GGTTCACTCCCTGCTCAGAGCAGGAGCTTTCGCGCGGACCGGCAAAACGCCGTGCTCACAGCGACTGATCACCAGCCGTTGAAGATGCCCGCGCCGTCGCCGGCGCTGCTGTCGCCCGAGCCCGCCGCGGCACCGTCACCGGAGCCGTGGCCCGTGCCGCTGCCTGCGCCGTTGCCGCTGCCACCGGTGCAGTTGTTGTTGCCGGTCTGGTCGATGACCGAGGTGGTGGTCACCGAGTCGCCGTTGTGCCCGCCCAGCACGTTGATCTCGGGAAGGACGACCGGCGGCTTGATGTCCTGAGCGGCGGTCGCGACAGCGGCGCCGATTCCGTTCACGGCAACCGGGACCTGCGGCTTCGGCACAGCGATGCACTGGCCGACGTTGTTCAGCGAGCCGTTGCCGAGGCTGGTGTCGCCGACGTGGACGAGGTTGTTGTGCCCACCGTGCAGGTGGTGCGCGCCGTCCGGGTAGTCACCGGCGGGCTCGCCCTGCGCCGAGGCCATACCGGTGAGCATGAACAGGCCGCCCGCAACTCCGACGGCGACCGTGCCAATCTTCTTCAGCACTTCTACTGCTCCTTGATGTTGCGCGCACCGCGAGAAGTCCGAATAACGCAATGGCGACGCGATGCGCTACTGAAACGTGATTCGACTCCGTGAGAGTCGATAACCGCCCGACGAGCCGGAACCTTAGTGAGTTCGGCGCGCACTGAGCAAATGCGACACGGCCGGGGCGGTGCTCGAAACGAGGTGAAGCATTTTGTTCGAATACGCACCGCGTTCTTGGCCGGAGCGATATGTCCCCCAATAGAATGAATCGCCACGTACGTGAGATCAGAGCGGAGATTGAGATTGCGTCAGGTTTCGTCGGCGACCGGCTTTGACATGCGGCTTTGGGTCGACGAGACGGTGACGGTTGCGACGTCACACAATCCGGGCCTCGGGAAAAGGTCCTGTTACGACTCGCCCGGGTCGCCGGGTCTCCCGATGGGGTGAATCTGCTCGCTCAGCGGATGATCGGCGCGCTCACCAGTTCCAGCACCGTGATGTCCGGCGCCGCGCCGACCCGCACCGGCGGACCCCAGAAACCCGCTCCGTTGGTCACATACAGCCAGGTGTCGTCCACCTTGGACAGACCAGACACGGCGGGCTGCGCCAGTCCGACGACGTGGTGGAACGGGTACAGCTGCCCGCCGTGGGTGTGCCCCGACAGCTGCAGGTCCACGCCCGCCCGGGCCGCGTCCGTGACCTGGACCGGCTGGTGGGCCAGCAAAACAGCCGGTTTGGTCTCGTCCCGGCCGCGCAGGGCGCCCACCACGTCCGGAGCGTCGTCGAACGCCTTGCCGGTGACGTCGGTGATGCCCGCGAGGTCGAATGTCCTGCCCGCCCGTGTGATCTGGGTGCGGGTGTTGCGGAGGTAGTGCAGGCCGAGCCGTTCCAGCTCGGTGATCCACTGCTGGTGGCCGGAGTAGTACTCGTGGTTCCCGGTCACGAAGAACGTGCCTTCGCGCGACACCAGGTCGCGCAGCGGCTCCGCGGCGTGGCCCAGGTCCTCCACCGTGCCGTCGGCCAGGTCGCCGACCATGGCCACCAGGTCCGGCTGCGTCTCGTTGATCATCCGGACCAGCCGCTCGGTGTGCGCCCGGCCGAGGATCGGACCGACGTGGATGTCGCTGACCACCGCGATCCGCAAACCCGTGAAAGCCGGGTCGAGCCTGCGGATCGGCACCGTGAAGCGCTTGACCTCGGGAGCGCTCAAAGCAGAGACCATGCCCGCGCCGACCGTCGCCGGGGCCGCGACCGCCGCCACGACCGCCGCGCCGCGGGCCAGGAACAGCCTGCGGCCCTCGTCGGTGGCCTCTGCCTTCGGCCGCCGGTTCGCCACGAAGCGCGGAATCTCCAGGACCAGCAAGACGACGAACAGATAGAACAGCACGGCGAACCACAGGTACCCGGGCCACACGATCCAGCGGGCCGCGTCGATCCCGATCCGCCGCGGCAGCACCAGGGCGGCGATCAGCAGCGAAGCCAGGACCGCGAACGCGATGGTGCCTGCTCTCCGGAACCGCGGGGTCCGGGCGACGTCGAGCACCAGGCGCTTCCACACGTAGATGTGGAGGACCGCGACGACCAGCAGCGCCAAGAGGAGGAAGACCACTCCCTCAGCCTACGGATTCAGCCTACGGATTGATCTCGAAGGGACGGTGGCTGAGCAGACTCGGGTCTTTGGCCACGGCGACGAGATCTTCCTTGCGGCCGTGGGTGACGAAGTGGCTCAGGTCGACCAGCACGAACAGCGCCCGCGCGCGCACCGCCACCGGGCCGTCGGGGGCGTCGAGGCGGCCGTCGGCGCTGACGTAGATCTTGCGACCGGCGATGCCGTCGAGGTGGGCGTCGATGAACAGCGTGGTGCCCACCGGGACCGGCCGCAGGAAGCTGGTCTCCAGCTTCGCGGTGACCGCGGGCGCCCGCAGCAGGTTGCCCACCGTCGTACCCAGCGCCTCGTCGAAGGCGCAGGCCAGCAGCCCGCCGTGGGCCAGGCCCGGCGCACCCTGGTGGGCCTCGGTGACGGTGAACTGGGACAGGATCGTGTGGCCGTCGCCCACGGTGGCCCGCAGGTGCAGGCCGTCGTCGGCCTGGTCGCCGCAGCCGAAGCAGTGGGCGTAGTGCGGCGGGAGGTCGGTGCCCGGCTCGGGGGCGTCCTCGTGCCGCTGCGGCATGTCGGTCTCCACAGGCGGCCACGGCTCAGGTACACGGGTCATGTCCCGAGCGTAAGCCGGGCGTCCTCTGTGGCCTGGCACACGGGGTGCGCAGACGACCACCGCCGAAGCCGTGAGCGCTTCGGCGGTGGCCTCCTGGAGGAAAGTTCTAGGCGGCTTCTGCGGAAAGAGTTCGCCACTTGTCCCAGGACAGGGCCCAGTCGTAGTAGTCGCCGTCCTGCGCGCCGAGTTGCTGGGTGCTGCCGACGATCTCCACCGGGTCGCCAGGAAGAACCGTGTCGAAGTAGAGCTTCGCGTTGGCGGGGGCCAGGTTGATGCAGCCGTGCGAGACGTTCTGCTTGCCCTGCGCCCAGATCGAGGGGGCGTAGCCGTGGATGAACTCGCCGTTGTTGGAGATGCGGACCGCCCACGGCACGACCACGTTCTCGTAGTTGTACTTCGGGTTCGTCATCCCGTAGCTGGCGTGCTTGCTCATCACCACGTGCGTGCCGCTCTTGGTGACCCGCCCGGGGTCGGACTCGAGGCCGAAGCTGGCGGGGAAGTCGTGCGTCTGCCCGGCCTCGGTCTTCACGACCATCCGGTGCGTCTGGGTGTTGCCCACGACGACCTGGTAGCGGCCGATGGTGAACGTCGACGTCACGTCGTTGCGGCCGTAGGCGCCGTTGCCGAAGGCGATGCCGTAGGTGTCGGCCTTCACGGTGACCTTGGTGCCCGGCTTCCAGTACTCCTTGGGCCGCCAGTGCGCCGATCGGTCGCTGAGCCAGGCCCACGCGCCCTCGGTGTCGATCGAGGTCTCGACGGTCAGCGCCTTCTGCACGGCCGCCCGGTCTTTCACCGGTGCGTCGAAGGTGAGCGCGATCGGCATCGCGACGCCGTAGGTCTGGCCGTCGCCGGTGTTCAGGCCGGCCTTGATCTGGCTCTTCGGCTTGACGGTGGTGAAGGAACCGGAAAGCGGGACGCTCTTGCCGTCGGCGCCCATGGCCGAGCCGGACCAGGTGTAGGTCTTGGCGTAGCCGAGGTCTTCGCCGACCTTCCACGACTTCTTGTCCGCGGCCGGCTCTCCCTTGACCTGCTTGCCATCCGGGTTGGTGAGCGCGACCTTTTCCAGGGTGCCGTCGGCGACGCTGACCGCGATCGGCTCGCCGGGGCCGACGTCCTTGGCGCCCGAGACGGGGCTGACGGTGATCTTGGCCGATTCAGGCTGCTCGACCAGGCCGCCGCCACCCGAGGTGGCCGTGCCCACGCCGGTCGTCGTGCAGCCGGTCAGGGCGAGGACCGCGACCAGTCCGGCACTCACCAGCGTGGCGGGAATCCACCGTCTCCCAGAGTGTTTCGTCCCGCCCATGTCGCTTCCCTTCCCCCTGTGCCCCTTGACACCCATTACGACGCTGTAGTGGGCCGCGAAGTTGGCTGAACAAGGGTGTGACTCGCGTCACATCGGTTGCTTTTGGTGGGAGTTTTATGGGCGGTCGACAGATGTTCGGAGCGTGTTGGTGTAGATCACCCGCTTGGGCTAGCGGGGTGCCCGTCAGGCAGTAGTGCGGCCCCTGACATCTCGATATTCTTTGCCTTGCAGGCCGTAGCTTCTGTGTTCGTGCTTTCCACGCTCGCGGAACGACAACGCGGGCGCGCTGCTTTCGTCGGACTGGGCGGGAGCACCGCCCGAGGGCGGCCCGGGGCTGCATGGTGCAGCCCCAAGCTCCTGCGATGGAGGCAGGTTTTATGGCACAGGGCACAGTCAAGTGGTTCAACGCCGAGAAGGGCTTCGGATTCATCGCGCAGGATGATGGCGGCGCCGATGTCTTCGTGCACTACTCGGAGATTCAGTCCAAGGGATTCCGGTCCCTTGAGGAGAACCAGCGCGTCGAGTTCGAGGTCGGCCAGGGCACCAAGGGCCCGCAGGCAACGAACGTCGTCCCGATCTAGTCCTCTTCACCCACGAGAGCCCCGGTCGCCCACGACCGGGGCTCTCGTGCGTGTGTGGGTGTCAGGACCGCTGCAGTTGCTGCGACTCCCACTCCAGGCGCTGCATGACCCATTCCTGGGCGAGCGCCATCGGGGACGTCTGGCGGTAGGCCGCGAGTTCACGCAGCTGCTCGTTCGCGATGAGGGACAAGCGCAGCTGGTAGACCTCGGCGCTGCCGAACCGGCGGCCGGTGGCCGTCGTCTCGTTGTCCGACTCGGGGGAGAGAGCCGCGAGGTAGTTCTCCAGCTCTACGTCGGGCAGGAGTTCCTCACTCTGCTCGCGGTGCGGGGGACGGTGGCGTCCCGTGGTGGTGCCGACCGCCTTGAGGTCGGTACGGCTGCGTCCGAAAGAGGGAAAAGGCACCGGGAGAGGATAACGAATCGGTTGCGGCGGCGCCTCCTCTGTGAGGGTCGACACATCACCCGATCAAGTGAACACCCCATGTCATGCCGCTGACCTGCGGACATGGAGAGGCCCCCGCGCCAGGGGGAGAAACGCGGGGGCCGGAGGGGATCTCCACAGGCGCTGACCGGGGGTATGTCAGCAAGTCGATTGTTGCACGCGCACTCGTCCAGCGGGAGGGGCAAGGTGGGAAAATTCGAGGGAAAATGTTCACCTGAAGTTCGCCTTGCGCAGCGGTAAATCTCGCGGTAAGCAACCCGTGCGGGGGAGCGATCAGGCCGTGACCTGGTAACCCGCTTCGGTCACCGCGGCCACGACATCGTCGCGCTCCAGTTCCGCGGCACTGGTGACTGTCACGGCGCCGCTCGCCAAATCGACCGCGACGTCGGTGACGCCCTCGATTCCGGTGAGCTCCTCGGTGACCGAACTGGCGCAGTGGCCGCACGTCATGCCGGTGACGGTGTAGGCGGTCTGAACAGACACGGGCGGAATCCTCTCGACGGTGGTGGTCCTCGCAGGCAACAATACCCCTAGGGGGTAAAGGTTTACATGAGTGGGGCCCGGTTGGGCTGATCGGGTGATCCCAAGGTCGGTGACCTACTGCCCGAACTCGGCAGGGATCAAGAAAATCGATCACGTTCGGCTACCCGGTGTGGAGTCGGTTCACTCTCCGGGGGGCTGTGACCGGGGCGAGATCTCTCATAGCCTCACGCCAAACAATTCGGGGAGGCGATATGAGCGGGTCACTCGAAGTGCGGTCCTTCCTTCTCCAGCAGGACAGCCTCGGCACGTCCGGCCAATTCTCGACAGGAGTGCCTGCGCCGCGGTCCGGCGACTCGGCACGCGTGTCCGACGAGCAGGTGCGGCGGGCCAGGCTGGCTGTCGCGCGCGGCTCGATCGACGCCGACGACTGCCGTGAGCTGCTCGAAATGCTCGGACTCGTGGAAGGTGACGACGGCCTGCCCGCCGTCCGCCGGTAGTCGCCGACCCCGGCCGCGCGCGGACCACGGTCAGCGCGCGGCCGATGTCAATGACGTCCCGGTAAATTGTGAGCGCCATTCAGTTCCGAATTCCAGATCGATTTCGTCGATCTTGCCCACGCGTCCGGAAAACGCCCCGCGCGGACATGATCGACAATTTCGAGCGCTTTCCCTTCGGAGGTTCTGGGCCCAGCTGCCTCCCTCTGTGGGCGGCGCTCGGGGTGCGACACGGGCTCCGCGGCCACGATCGCGGCCCGCGGGCCGCAGGCCGGGCTTGATCGGCTCCGCAGCGGCTCAAAACTATCGTTTGCGCAGCTCAGGGCCATAATGGATAACCCGTTTTGGAGGACCCGGGGGGTGTGCCCTAAGCTATCCATGCTCCCAGCGAATACCAGCCAAGCAGAACCGGTAGCCTCTGGAAGCGCAGTCGATCGGTCCGCCCGAGCGGTCGGGCTCCCATCGTCTAGCGGCCTAGGACTCCGCCCTTTCAAGGCGGCAGCGCGGGTTCGAATCCCGTTGGGAGTACGCAGTAGCTAGTGCAGTCGCAGTACACTGTTGATCAGAAGAGCAGTAGAGCAAGGCCCAGTGGCGCAGTTGGTTAGCGCGTCGCCCTGTCACGGCGAAGGTCGCGGGTTCGAGTCCCGTCAGGGTCGCTTCAGCGGAGCACCTCCGCTTGGCCAGGTAGCTCAGTTGGTATGAGCGACCGCCTGAAAAGCGGTAGGTCGGCGGTTCGATCCCGCCCCTGGCCACCGGTTCTGCCAGCAAGAACGCGACGTTCTTGTCGACCAGCCCATGAAATAGCCCAGGTTAGGTCAGAGAAGCTTCACGAATTCTGTGGAGGTGAGACCGGCCTGGCGGATGATCGAACCGAGAG
>NZ_JBOHGC010000495.1:0-1837 GCF_050699995.1 Actinokineospora sp.
GATGCGACCTGACCGCGTCGTAGCGGCGAGACAGGGAATCCATGACCAGGCTCATAGCACAGATCCTAGACACCCCGAGGGCGAAAACTAGGTTATTTCACGACAAGTCCTAACCACGGCGGATTAGGGTGGTCGAATGGATTCCTGGGCGGCGGTCATCCTCGCGGGCGGGCGCGCGTCGCGGATGGACGGCCGGGACAAGGTCGCCATCGAGGTCGACGGCGCCACCCTGCTCGCCCGCGCGGTGGACGCCGCCGCGGGCGCCGACCCGATCGTCGTGGTCGGCAAGCGCAGGCCGGTTCCGCGCCAGGTTCTGTGGACGGTCGAGGACGAACCCGGCTCCGGGCCGGTCGCCGCGATCGCCGCCGGGGTCGCGTTGCTGCCCGACGACCCGAACCTGCCCGTCGTCCTGCTCGCCGCCGACCTCCCGCGGATCACTCAAGCCACCCTCGCCCGGCTGACCGGCGCCCTCGGGACCACCGGCGCCCTCCTCGTCGACGCCGACGGACGCGACCAGTGGCTGCTCAGCGCGTGGCGACTCGGGGCGCTGCGGGCCGCGCTGCCCGAGCGGCCCGAGGGGATGGCGCTGCGCAAGGTGCTGGGTGGACTGCAGCCCGTGCGGGTCCCGGCGGTCGCCGACGAAGCCGCCGATGTGGACACTCCCGAGGACCTTTCCCGCTTCACCAGGTGAGTTCACAGCGCTCACACCGCTCATGCGGTTGGCTGTAACCCGCTGGAATGACTGTGCGCTGAGGAGGACAGCTGGTGACCGAGCCTGGGCAGGTCGAGCAAGAGGGCAGCACGCCCGCGCGTGACGCGCAACTGCTCGAACGCACCGTGTTCGAGGTCAAGCGGGTGATCGTCGGGCAGGACCGGCTGGTCGAGCGGATGCTCGTGGGCCTGCTCGCCAAGGGTCACCTGCTGCTCGAAGGCGTGCCCGGTGTGGCCAAGACGCTCGCCGTGGAGACCTTCGCCCGCGTGGTCGGCGGCTCGTTCTCCCGGGTGCAGTTCACCCCGGACCTGGTGCCCGCCGACATCGTCGGCACCCGCATCTACCGGCAGGGCACCGAGCGCTTCGACGTCGAACTCGGCCCGGTCGTCGCCAACTTCGTCCTCGCCGACGAGATCAACCGCGCGCCCGCCAAGGTGCAGTCGGCGATGCTGGAGATCATGGCCGAGCGGCACGTGTCCATCGGCGGCCAGACCTTCCCGATGCCCGACCCGTTCCTGGTGCTCGCCACGCAGAACCCGATCGAGAACGAGGGCGTCTATCCGCTGCCCGAGGCACAGCGCGACCGCTTCCTCTTCAAGATCATCGTCGAGTACCCGACGGCCGAGGAGGAGCGCGAGATCGTCTACCGGATGGGCGTCACGCCCCCGGAGGCCAACCAGGTCCTCAGCCCCGAGGAGCTGCGCCGCCTGCAGGGCGTCGCCTCGAAGGTCTTCGTCCACCACGCGCTCGTCGACTACACAGTCCGCCTCGTGCTGGCCACCCGCACACCCGCCGAGCACGGCCTCGCCGACGTCGCGGGCTGGATCGCCTACGGCGCCTCGCCGCGCGCCAGCCTCGGCATCGTCGCCGCCGCCCGCGCCCTGGCGCTGGTCCGCGGCCGCGACTACGTGCTGCCCCAGGACGTCGTCGACGTCGTACCCGATGTGCTGCGCCACCGGCTCGTGCTGTCCTATGACGCGCTCGCCGACGGCGTCCCGATCGACCACATGATCTCCCGGGTCATGCAGACCGTCCCGCTGCCGCAGGTCTCGGCGCGGCCGCAGGCGCCCAGCGGGCACCCGGCGCCGGCCGGGGTGGCCGGCAGGCCGTGAGCAGGCACAAGGC
>NZ_JBOHGC010000496.1:0-21733 GCF_050699995.1 Actinokineospora sp.
CGCAACCGGGGCACGGTCGGCGGCAACCTCGGCGCCGCCTCGCCCGCCGGGGACTCGCACCCGCCGCTGCTCGCCGCGGCCGCCGAGATCGAGGTCGCCTCGGTGCGCGGCACCCGCCGCATCCCGGCAACCGAGTTCTACACGGGGGTCAAGCGCAACGCGATGGAACCGGACGAGCTGATCGCCGCGTTCCACATCGCCGCCGCCGACGGCCCGCAGCAGTTCGCGAAGATCGGCACCCGCAACGCCATGGTGATCGCGGTCTGCTCGTTCGGGCTGGCGCTGCACCCCTCGACCCGCGCGGTCGGCACCGGTGTCGGCTCCGCGGCGCCCACCCCGCGTCGGGCGACGAACGCGGAGACGTTCATCGCCGCCGAGCTGGAGTGGGACTCGCCGGGTCCGCTGCGCGACAGCGTGCTCGTCCGCTTCGGCGAGCTGGTCGCCCAGGCCGCGTCACCGATCGACGACGTCCGCGGCACCGCGGACTACCGCCGCCATGCCCTGTCCGTCATGGCCCGCCGCACGCTCAGCTGGGCCTGGGACTCCTACCGGAGGAACTGATGCGACTTCGCTGCAAAGTCAACGGCGAGGCCCTCGAGGCCGACGACGTGTGGCCCGGGGAGTCCCTGCTGTACGTGCTGCGTGAGCGGCTGGGCCTACCCGGTTCGAAGAACGCCTGCGAGCAGGGCGAATGCGGGTCCTGCACGGTGTACCTCGACGGGGTGCCGGTGTGCTCGTGCCTGGTCGCCGCGGGTCAGGTCGAGGGCCACGAGGTGACGACCGTGGAGGGTCTGGCCGATGGTGACCGGCTCGACCCGGTGCAGCAGGCGTTCGTGGAGAAGGGCGCGGTGCAATGCGGTTTCTGCACGCCCGGCCTGATCGTCGCGACGCACGACCTGCTGGAGCGCCGCTGTCAGCCCAGCGACCCGGAGATCCGGGAGGCGCTGGCCGGGAACCTGTGCCGCTGCACCGGGTACGAGAAGATCCTCGACGCCGTGCGCCTGGCCGCCGACCGCAAGGCCGCCTCATGACGACACTGGTGATCGAGGACTGCGCGGTGGCCACCGTCGACGCGGCGGGCACCGAGCACGCGTCCGGGCACGTCGTGGTCGAGGGCGACCGCATCGTCGCGGTCGGCCCCGGCTCCGCGCCGCCCGTGCGCGGCGGGGACGTGCGGCGCATCGACGGCGGCGGCTGCGTCATCACCCCCGGCCTGGTCAACACCCACCACCACCTCTACCAGTGGGCGACCCGCGGGCTGGCGCAGGACGCGACGCTGTTCGGCTGGCTCAGCGAGCTGTACCCGGTGTGGTCGCGCATCGACACCGGTGTCCTGGCCGGGGCGGCCGAGGCCGCGCTCGGGTGGCTGGCGAAGTCCGGGTGCACCACCACGACCGACCACCACTACGTGTTCCCGCGCGACGGCGGCGACCTGTTCGCCGAGGAGATCGCCGCCGCGGGCCGAATCGGTGTCCGGTTCCACCCGGCGCGCGGGTCCATGGACCTGGGCCAGTCCCAGGGCGGGCTGCCGCCGGACTCGGTCGTCGAGGACCGCGACGCGGCGCTGGCCGCGACCGAGGCCGCGATCGACCGCTGGCACGACGCAGGACCGAACTCGATGGTCCGGGTCGCGGTCGCGCCGTGCTCACCGTTCTCGGTGACACCGGACCTGATGCGCGACGCCGCGGAGTTGGCCCGCCGCAAGGGAGTGCGCCTGCACACCCACCTCGCCGAGACCCTCGACGAGGAGGAGTTCTGCCTGCGGCACTTCGGCTGCACCCCCACCGAGTACCTGGATCGGCTCGGCTGGCTGGGCGAGGACGTGTGGCTCGCGCACTGCGTGCACCTGTCCGACGTGGCGGTCAAGCGGTTCGGCGAGACCGGCACCGGGGTCGCGCACTGCCCCACCTCCAACGCCCGCCTCGGCGCGGGCATCGCCCCCGTCCGCGCCCTGCTCGACGCCGGTGTCCCGGTCGGCCTCGGCGTCGACGGCGCCGCCTCCAACGAACAGAGTTCCCTGATCGACGACGTCCGCGAAGCGCTCCTGGTCGCCCGTCTGCGCGGCGGCCCCGCCGCCCTGACCGCACGGGAAGCGCTGCGGCTGGGCACCATCGGTGGCGCCGCCTGCCTGGGCAGGGCCGACGAGATCGGGTCGATCGAACCCGGCAAGCTCGCCGACCTCGCCCTGTGGCGGATCGACGGCCTCGGCCACGCGGGCATCGAGGACCCGGTCGCCGCCCTCGTCCTGGGCCCACGCCCACCGCTGGACCTGCTCCTCGTCGGCGGCAAGCCCGTCGTCGAGGACGACCACCTCCGCATGGCCGACGAGCGGCGACTCGCCGCCGCCGCCCGCGCCGCCCACCGCACCCTCCAGTCGAGGTGACCCTGATGAGCCGACCCACCACCGCCCCGGACCGCATCACCACGCCCATCAGCGGCGGTGTGGGGGCCAGTCCGCTGCGCCCCGATGGCGCCCTGAAGGTCAAAGGCGAGTTCGCCTACTCCTCCGACATGTGGATGGACGACATGCTGTGGGGCGCCACGCTGCGCTCCCCGCACCCGTACGCCCGCATCAACTCCGTCGACCTGACCGAGGCCCTGAAAGTGCCCGGCGTGTACGCCGTCCTCACCCACGAGGACGTGCCCGGGCAGCTGCTGTTCGGTCTCGAACACACCGACCAGCCCGTCCTCGCCGTCGATGTCGTGCGCTACCAGGGGGAAGCGATCGCGGTCGTCGCCGCCGACCACCCGGAGACGGCGCGCCGGGCGATCGCGAAGATCGTCGTCGACTACGACGTCCTCGAACCGCTCACCGACATGGAGAAGGCCGTCCACTCCACCGACGCGCCGGCGCTGCACCCGGGCGGGAACGTGGTGCGACACCTCCCGATCCGCCGCGGCGACCAAGAGGTGACCGCCCCGGTGGTGATCCGCGGTGAGTACGAGGTCGGCATGCAGGACCAGGCGTTCCTCGGCCCGGAGTCCGGGCTCGCCGTCCCGGCCGAGGACGGCGGTGTCGACCTCTACATCGCCACCCAGTGGCTGCACGTCGACCAGAAGCAGGTCGCCGCGTGCCTGGGGCTGCCGGCGGAGAAGGTGCGGCTGACCCTGGCCGGGGTCGGCGGCGCGTTCGGCGCCCGGGAGGACCTGTCGATGCAGGTCCACGCCTCGATGCTGGCGCTGCGGACCGGTCGCCCGGTGAAGATGGTCTACTCCCGTGAAGAGTCCTTCTTCGGCCACGTGCACCGCCACCCCGCGAAGCTGTACTACGAGCACGGCGCCACCCGCGACGGCAAACTCGTCTACGTCAAGGCCCGGATGTTCCTCGACGGCGGCGCCTACGCGTCGAGCACCGGGGCGGTCGTCGCGAACGCCGCGACCCTGGGTGTCGGGCCGTATGAGGTGCCGAACGTGTCGATCGACTGCTGGGGCACCTACACCAACAACCCGCCGTGCGGTGCGATGCGCGGGTTCGGCGCGGTGCAGGCCGCGTTCGCGTATGAGTCCCAAATGGACAGACTGGCCGCCGAACTCGGGCTCGACCCCGTGGACGTGCGGGTGCTCAACGCGATGTCGGAGGGCTCGGCGATGCCGACCGGGCAGATCATCGACAGCCCCGCCCCCGTGGCGGAGCTGCTGCGCCGGGTCGAGGCGATGCCGCTGCCCGCCGATGCCCCCACCGACAGCTACGACCTGCGCCAACTCCCCGGTGGGGTGTCGAACACGACCCACGGCGAAGGTGTGGTGCGCGGTGTCGGGTACGGCATCGGCATCAAGAACGTGTGCTTCTCCGAGGGCTTCGACGATTTCTCCACCGCCCGGGTGCGACTGGAGATCATCGCCGGGGAACCCACCGCCATGGTCCACACCGCGGCCGCCGAGGTCGGCCAGGGCCTGGTCACCGTGCAGGCGCAGATCGCCCGCACCGAGCTCGGGGTCGAGCGGGTCACCATCCACCCGGCCGACACCCAGGTCGGCAGCGGCGGCTCCACCTCCGCCTCACGCCAGACCTATGTGACCGGCGGCGCGGTCAAGGCCGCCTGCGAGAAAGTCCGCGGCATGGTCCTCGACCTCGCCCGGCAGCGGCTCAACGTCGACGGTGAACTCCGCCTCGACGGCGGGAAGATCGTCTCCGACCGGCTCGGGGTGCTCGCCGACCTCGCCGACGTGCTCGGCGACGACGCCATCGACGAGACCGTCGAGTGGCGCCACCGCCCCACCGAGGCACTCGACCCCACCACCGGGCAGGGCTTCGCGCACGTGCAGTACGCCTTCGCCGTGCACCGCGCTGTCGTCGACGTGGACGTCGACCTCGGCTTGGTGCGCGTGGTCGCCCTGGACTGCGTGCAGGACGTCGGCAAGGCGATCAACCCCGACGCCGTGGTCGGGCAGATCCACGGCGGCTCCGCCCAGGGCCTCGGCCTGGCCGTCATGGAGGAAATCCAGGTGAAGGACGGCAAGATCCGCAACCCGTCGTTCACCGACTACCTGATCCCCACGATCCTCGACATGCCCCCCATGAAGGTGGACGTGCTCGAACTGGCCGACCCGCATGCGCCCTACGGCCTGCGCGGTGTCGGTGAACCGCCGACGATCTCGTCCACCCCCGCGATCGTCGCCGCCATCCGCGCCGCGACCGGGCTCGCCATCCCGCGGGTCCCGGTCCGACCGGAAGACATCACCGGTACCGCCTAGGCCACGACTAGAGGAGTTGGCCGCAATGTCCGCCAAGACCCGTGAAACACCCGCACACCCGCACCCAGTCGACGAGGTGCTGCCCGCGGGCAAGCTCGCCCTGTACGGCTTCCAGCACGTCCTCGCCTTCTACGCCGGCGCCGTGATCGTCCCGATCCTGCTCGCCGGCGCGATCGGCCTGTCCGACACCGAACTGATCCACCTCATCAACGCCGACCTGTTCACCTGCGGCATCGCCTCGATCATCCAGTCCATCGGGTTCTGGAAGGTCGGCGTACGCCTGCCGCTGCTGCAAGGCGTCACGTTCACCGCCGTGTCCCCGATGATCGCGATCGGCATGGCCGCGGGTGGCGGCACCGAGGGGCTGGTGACGATCTACGGCTCGGTGATCGTCGCTGGCCTGTTCACGTTCTTCATCGCACCGTTCTTCAGCAAGCTCGTCCGGTTCTTCCCCCCGGTCGTCACCGGCACCGTCATCTCCGTCATCGGCATCGCACTGCTGCCCGTGGCCGCGAACGACGCCGCGGGCGGCAACAGCGGCGCCGCGGACTACGCGAGCCTCACCAATCTCGCCTACGCCGGCGGCACCCTGGCCATCATCCTGGTGATCTACCGGCTCTCCCGCGGGTTCTTCAGCACCGTGGCCGTCCTCATCGGACTGGTCTGCGGCACCCTGCTCGCCACCATCCTGGGCCACGCGCACTTCGACGCGGTCGCAAGCTCCGACTGGTTCGGCGTGACCACCCCGTTCCACTTCGGGTGGCCCAAGTTCAGCGTCACCGCGATCATCTCCATGATCGTCGTCATGCTGATCACCGCCGTGGAGACCACCGGCGACGTGTTCGCCACCGGGGAGATCGTCAAGAAGCGCATCACCCGCGACGACATCTCCCGCGCCCTGCGCGCCGACGGCCTGGCCACCACCCTCGGCGGTGTCCTGAACTCCTTCCCGTACACGTGTTTCGCCGAGAACGTCGGCCTGGTCCGGCTCACCCGGATCAAGAGCCGCTACGTGATCGCCTCCGCCGGGGTGTTCATGATCCTGATCGGGCTGATCCCCAAGGCCGGTGCGATCGTCGCGGGCATCCCGCACCCGGTGCTCGGCGGCGCGGGCCTGGCCATGTTCGGCACGGTCGCCGTCGTCGGGTTCCAAACCCTCGGGCGCGTCGACTTCCACGACCAGCGCAACGTGATGGTTGTGGCGGTGAGCGTCGGGCTCGCCCTGATCCCGGTGGGGGTGCCGAAGTTCTTCAGCAACGTGCCCGACAGCCTGCAGATCATCGTGGGCAGCGGCATCACCCTCGGCAGCCTCTCGGCGATCTTCCTCAACCTGCTGTTCAACGTGTGGGGCGGCAAGAAGAAGACCGCCTCCGTGACCGCGACGCCACCGCCGGAGAAGGTCACCCTCGAGCAGGTCAACCAGATGTCGCGCGAGGAGTTCACCCGACGGTTCTCGGTGCTGTTCCAGAACGGCCCGTGGATCGCCGAGGAAGCCTGGACCGACCGTCCGTTCGACGGTGTCTACGCGATGCGCCACGCCTTCCACAGCGCCCTGTTCAACGCGCCGGAGCCGGTCGCGCTGGAGCTGATCAAGTCCTACCCGGACCTCGCGGGCAAGGCGCTCATCGAACGGGTCCTCGGGCCGGAGTCGCTGCGCGACCAGTGCTCGGCGGGCCTGGACCGGCTCACTTTCGAGGAGTACGACCGATTCCACGACCTGACCGAGGCCTACCACGAGAAGTTCGGCTTCCCGCTGGTCGTGTGCGTCCGCGAGAACACCAAGAAGACGATCTTCGCCGCCGCCGAGGCACGCATACAGAACTCCATCGGCCAGGAACGCGCCACTGCCCTGGTGGAGATCGCCAAGATCGCCAACCTGCGGCTGCGTGACCTCGTCGAGGAACCCCAGCACGCCGATTCGCTCGCCATCTCAGAGAAGTAGGGACTCCCTGCCATGTCAACGCAGTCTGCTCAGCCCGACCTGAAGCCCTGGCTCGACCGGGCGGTCGCCCTCGCGACCGAGAACGTCGCCGACGGCGGCGGCCCGTTCGGCGCGGTGATCGTCCGCGACGGCAGCGAACTGATCTCCGTCGGCGTCAACCGGGTCACCCGCGACTTCGACCCCACCGCCCACGCGGAGGTGGTCGCGATCCGGGAGGCGTGCCGCAAGCTGTCGAGCTTCACCCTCGACGGCTGCGTCCTGGTCACCTCGTGCGAGCCCTGCCCGCTGTGCCTGGCCGCGGCCCTGTGGTCCCGCGTCGACCAGGTCGTCTACGCCGCCGACCGCTACGACGCCGCCGCGGCCGGGTTCGACGACCTGGCGTTCTACAAGCTGTTCGAGTCACCCCGCGACACGTGGACGGTGCCGGTCGCCCACCTGTCGGTCGAGGCGCACAACGCCCCGTTCGACGCCTGGACCGCCAACCCCGCGCGAGTGGAGTACTGACATGCGCGACGTCCTCGACCACCTCGGCCCCTGGTACCGCGACGGTCAGCGGTTCGCGGTGGCCACCGTGATCGACACGTTCCGCTCCGCACCCCGCCTACCGGGTGCCGCCATGGCGGTCTCGGCGGGCGGGGAGGCGGTCGGCAGCGTGTCCGGCGGGTGCGTCGAGGGCGCCGTGTACGAACTCGCCCGGGAGGTCATCGAGACCGGGCAACCCGCGCTGGCCCGGTACGGAGTCGCCGACGACGACGCGTTCGCCGTGGGCCTGACCTGCGGCGGGATCATCGACATCCTCGTGCAGCCGGTCGACGCGGCCGGCTTCGCCGAGTTCGACGAGGTGGCGGCATCGATCGACACCAACCCGGTGGCGATCGCGACCGTCGTAACCCCCGGCCCCGACTTGGGCAACCGGGTCATCATCTGGCCGGACCGGGTGTCCGGCGGGCTGGGTGACGCGGCGTTGGACGCGGCGGTCATCGAGGACGCGGTGGCGATGCTGGAACAGGGCACCACGGCGGTGCGCCACTACGGGCCTCGGGGCGAGCGGATGCGCGAGGACGTCGCGGTGTTCGTGCAGTCGTTCGCCCCGCCTGCCCGGATGGTCGTGTTCGGCGCGATCGACTTCGCCGCGGCGGTGGCCCGGATCGGCAAATTCCTCGGCTACCACGTGACCGTATGCGACGCCCGGCCCGTGTTCGCCACCCGAAAGCGGTTCCCCGACGCCGAGGAGGTCGTCGTCGACTGGCCCCACCGCTACCTCGCCGCCGCGATCGACCAGGGTTTGATCGACGCCCGCACCGCCCTGTGCGTGCTCACCCACGACCCCAAGTTCGACGTCCCGCTGCTGGAACTCGCGCTGCGCACCGACGCGGGCTTCATCGGCGCGATGGGCTCGCGCCGAACCCACCAGGACCGCATGACCCGGCTGGCCGAACTGGGCCTCACCGACACCGAACTGGCCCGGCTGTCCTCACCGATCGGCCTCGACCTCGGCGCCCGCACCCCGGAGGAGACCGCGGTGTCGATCGCCGCGGAGATCATCGCCGCCCGCTGGGGCGCGGGCGGGCAGCCGCTGTCGAAGACCACCGGCCGCATCCACGGGGAGTCCGTGGCCCACCTGCGTGCCATGACAGCCCGGTGACCAGCGGTTACACTCGCCTGCCGAACCCCGCCAGCAGCAGGGTCTGCTGGTCGGCGTCGGCGGGAACCTCCGGCCGTGCCGCCACCGCACCCGCCGCCCGGTAGCCGTCCTCGTTCTTGGCGAACCACTGCGCGCACGCCGCGACCAGCTCGGGGTCGAGGCGGTCGTCGGCGCCGATCGCCCTGGCCAGGTCCCACCCGTGGACGAGGTGGTCGGTGAACAGCTGCCACGCGTATTCCTCGCCCGAAACGTCACCGAACGACAGGTGCACGGTGCGACCCAGCGCGCCGTTTGCGCTGACCGCGTCGACCGCCGACCCGGCCGCGCCGGTGTAGACCGCGACCGGGTCCGAGCCCAGGACGTCGCCGTCGAAACGGTCACCGACCTCCTCGATCGTGGCGCCACCCATCAGCGGCGCGGTCCACAGGTCCTCACCGGCGACGTGGTTGACCAGCGCGCGCACATCCCAGTCAGCGCACGGCGTAGGGGCGGTCCACTGGTCTTGGCGGACCGCGCGCAGGTGTTCACCGAAGCGTTCGCAGGAACGGCGGTGCAGGTCGGCGAGGTTCATGGTGGTCCTCCGCTCAGCGCCAGCGCACCGGCCGGTCGCCTGGATCGTTGGCCGGGTCGTGCGCGGGCAGCGCGTCGCTTGCCCAGTCGGCGCGCTTCCACGACGGCACCGGAGTCACCTGCCGGTGTCGGGGCACGAACGTGGACCGCTCGACGAGTGCGTAGTGGTGGACGTAGCGCCCGCAGTTGGGGAACACCCGCGTGACCTGGATCCGCAGGACCAGCAGCGCACCGGGCCACGTCCCGAGAAGAGGGTCGTCGGCGGCGACGGTGGCCGTGCCCTCGACCCGTGTGCGACCACCGTTCTCCAAATCGATGAACAGCAAACCGACCGGCGAACCCGCGGCCACGTTGCCCAGCGAGAGGAACATGCCATTGCCGTCGTAGCACGGCATCACGATCGTGTGCTCGTCGACGACCCGCAGGAAACCGGGATCACCGCCCTTGTAGGAGCAGGTCGGCTGCCCGTCGGGGGCGACGGTGGCGAGGAAAACCATGTCCCGCGCCTCGATGAACGCCTTGTCGTCCTCGGTGAGCGCGTGGTGGACGAGGCGTTCGCTGATCCGGTCGGCGATGCGGCGCGTGTCGAACTGGTCCTGCAGCGCCCGCTGCCCGGGGTGGTAGTCGATCCCCGTTGTCGCGTCGGCTCCCATGGGCCCGCTCCCTTGTCGCGTCCCCCGCTACGGCCGGACACTACGCGCCTGATGTGACGCGCGAATAGGGTCGACAGGACACTGCCCGCGCACCGGTCAGTCGGTGCTGGCGACCAACGGCTCCAGCAGGATGTCCGGGTTGAGCCTGCGCATGACACCCATCGCGGTGGCGTCGATGAACAACGCCAGATCCACCCCGTCGGTCCGGGTCAGCACCTCGCTGCGGGTGCCACCGTCCACAATCGACCGCTGCTTCGGGTCCGCCAACCGCCGCACCACGCTGTACGGCAGCGGCTCCAGCCGCACCGGCGACTTGAACTCCGCGTCCATCCGGTGCGTCGCGACCTCGAACTGCATCGGGCCGACAGCGGCGAACACCGGCGCCCCATCACCGCGGCGCAGCGACCGCAGAATCTGGATCACACCCTCGGACTCCAGCTGGTCGACCCCCTTGCGGAACTGCTTCGCGCGACTCAGATCCGCCGGGCGCGCCACCGCGAAGTGCGCCGGCGCGAAGCTCGGCAGACCCGGGTACCGCACGGCGGGCTTGTCAGCGAACAGGGTGTCCCCGACGCGCAGGGAGGTCGCGTTGACCAGGCCGATCACATCACCCGGAAACGCGCTGTCCAAAGTGGTGCGCTCGCGACCGAACACCTGCTGCACGTATTTCGTGGCGAACGGCTTGCCCGTGGTGGAGTTGGTGACGACCATGCCGCGCTCGAACATCCCCGAGCACACCCGGGCGAACGCGACCTGGTCGCGGTGCGACGGGTCCATGCCGGTCTGCACCTTGAACACGAACGCCGAGAACGGCTCGTCGAGCGGGCGGGGACGGTCCTTCACATCCAGGCGCGGGGTGGGCCGGGGCGCGAGTTCGACGAGCAGGTCCAGCAGGTGCCGCACACCGAAGTTCAGCACCGCCGAACCGAACAGCACCGGCGTCGCCGAGGCCTGCAGGAACCGGTCGAGGTCGAACTCGCCGCCGGTCTCGGCCAGCAGGTCGGCCTCCTCGACCGCGCGGGTCCACTCCGCACCCTCGGCCTCCTCGGCGGCCGTCGGGTCGAGGCGTTCCTCTCCGGCGGCCGTGGCGCCACCGGCGGTGCGGGCGTAGCGGATGAAGTCGCCGTCGCGGCGGTCGACGACGCCACGGAAGTGACCGGCGTCGCCGACGGGCCAGGTCAGGGGCATCGGCTGCAGACCGATGCGCTCCACCAGCTCGTCGCACAGGCGCAGGGCGTCCATGCCGGGGCGGTCCCACTTGTTGATGAACGTGATCACCGGGATGCCCCGGTGGCGACACACGTCGAACAGCTTCAGGGTCTGCGGCTCCAGGCCCTTCGCGGCGTCGAGCAGCATGACCGCGCAGTCCACGGCGGAGAGCACCCGGTAGGTGTCCTCGGAGAAGTCCGCGTGACCGGGGGTGTCGAGCAGGTTGATGACCGAGTTGCCGTAGGAGAACTGCAGCGCCGCGGAGGTGATGGAGATGCCGCGAGAGCGTTCCATCTCCATCCAGTCGGACACGACACCGCGCCGACCGGCCTTGCCGTGGACCGCGCCCGCCTCCGAGATGACCTTCGCGTGCAGCGCCAGGGCCTCGGTCAGCGTCGACTTGCCCGCGTCGGGGTGGCTGATCACCGCGAACGTGCGGCGGCGTCCCGCTTCCCACACCACATCCGAGGTCGAGGCGGTCACCGGACTGGCGGCGGTCATGCGAGTTCCCCACGTTCTGGTCGGATTCCGGACAATCCTACGTGGCCGGACCCGCGGCCCTGCGGCCGCGCATGATCAGGACCGCCGATTTCCCTCCCGAAACACCCGCACGTAGCGTTGCGGTGTGACTATGGCCCGTACCGCCGCCCCTCCCCCGCCGCTGGAACCGGGTGCCCTCCGGGTCCTCGCCCTGGGCGGGCTCGGTGAGATCGGCCGGAACATGACCGTGTTCGAACACGAGGGCAAGCTGCTCATCGTCGACTGCGGAGTCCTGTTCCCCGAGGAGCACCAGCCCGGCGTGGACGTGATCCTCCCCGACTGGAGCTGCATCCGCGACCGCCTCGACGAGGTCGAGGCCCTGGTCCTGACCCACGGCCACGAAGACCACATCGGCGCCGTCCCGTACCTGCTGCGCGAGCGCCCCGACATCCCGATCGTCGGGTCGCGGCTGACGCTGAGCCTGCTCGCGGCGAAGCTCGTCGAACACCGCATCAAGCCGGTGCTCGTCGTGGTGAAGGAAGGCGAACACCTCACCCGCGGCCCGTTCGACCTGGAGTTCCTCGCGGTCAACCACTCCATCCCCGACGGTCTCGCCATCGCCATCCGCACCCAGGCAGGCCTGGTCCTGCACACCGGCGACTTCAAAATGGACCAGTTCCCGCTCGACAAGCGGATCACCGACCTGCGCGGCTTCGCCCGCCTCGGCGAGGAAGGGGTCGACCTGTTCCTCACTGACTCCACCAACGCCGACGTGCCCGGGTTCACCATGTCCGAACGCGACCTCGTGCCCGCGATCGACGAGGTGTTTCGCACCACCCCGCGCCGGGTCATCGTCTCCAGCTTCGCCAGCCACGTGCACCGCGTCCAGCAGATCCTCGACTCCGCCGCGGCCCACGGGCGCAAGGTCGCGTTCGTGGGCCGCTCGATGGTCCGCAATATGGCCGTCGCGACCGAACTGGGCTACCTGAAGGTCCCCGCGGGGCTGGTGGTGGACGTCAAGGCAATGGACGGGCTGCCCGCGAACCAGGTGACGCTGGTCTGCACCGGGTCCCAGGGCGAGCCGATGGCCGCGCTGTCGCGGATGGCCACCGGCGACCACCACATGATCACCATCGAGGAAGGCGACACGGTCCTGCTGGCCAGCTCGCTCATCCCCGGCAACGAGAACGCCATCTACCGGGTCATCAACGGGCTGACCGACCGCGGCGCGAACGTCGTCCACAAGGGCAACGCGAAGGTCCACGTCTCCGGCCACGCCAGCGCGGGCGAACTCGTCTACTGCTACAACCTCGTGCAGCCCTCCAACGTGATGCCGGTGCACGGCGAGGCCCGCCACCTGCGGTCCAACGCGGAACTGGCCGTCCGCACCGGGGTCGCCCGCGAACGTGTCCTCATCGCCGCCGACGGCCACGTCGTCGACCTGCAGGACGGGCTCGCCACGATCACCGGAAAGATCAAACTTCACTACGTCTACGTCGACGGGCAGACCGTCGGCGGCGTCACCGAAGCCTCCCTGGCGCAGCGCCGCACCCTCGGTGAGGAAGGCGTCATCACCGTCGTCGCCATCATCGACATGGAGACCGGCGGCCTCGCCGAGGAACCCGACTACATCGCCCACGGCTTCGAACACGACACCGAGACCTTCAGGCCCGCCACCTCCGCCATCGAGAAAGCGCTGGTCGGCGCGGCGGAACGCGAGATCAGGGACCTCGACGAACTCGAGAAGATCATCGGCCGCGAGGTCAGGCAGTGGGCGCAGCGCAGCTACAAGCGCCGACCGGTCGTCATCCCCGTGGTCATCGAGGCCTGAGCCTCAGGCCAGGGCCCAGCGACCCGGCCGCCGGGGCCAGGTACACCAGCGGGAACGGGATGTGCGCGTACCGGCCCGCCCGGACCACGGTGACCACGGTGACCACGGCCCCGACGAAATACGACCGCGGCACCCCGTACTCGACCAGGGACGCCACGGCGAAGCCGAGGTTCAGGAAACTGGCGACCGCCGAGAACGCCGCCATGGCGGCGGCGACCAGGGTGACGACAACGTACGGGGTGGACATGGGACTCCTGTCGGTCGCGGATGCCGGGTGTCGATCCGTCGCTGAACAGACGGCACCCGGCCCGCGGATGTGACAGAAACCAGCCGTCACCACCTCTGCAGGACCAGCAGGTGGCGCATCGCGTCCTCACCGAAGCTGCTGCGGCAGTTCTCTCCCTGGGTCTGGAACTCCCCGGCGTTGGGCTGCGCGCCGTAGGTTTGGCCGTCGAAGTGGTAGATCACGCTGAAGAACACCTGCAGCGCCGAGTCCAGCAGCGAACCGTCCAGCTTGCCCCGGAACGCCACGGTCCCATCAGCGGCGGCCACGAAGGGTCCCCGTAGTACTCAAGAAATTTCGCGCGGATATCCCTGACCAGTGGTGATGCTGCGCTCCAGCCCCGGCGCCGCGGGCTGGACAGTGTCTCGGTGGCTTGGTGCACGGCGGCGAGACCCCGGCTTGACGTAGGGCTGCAAGCTGCGCAGGGGACTTGTTCGGCACCGACCGACCAGCAACGCGGCTGGCCTTACATGCCGAGGGTGCCGCTGAGCACTGCCTCCAGGCTCGCGCGGCTGGTCGAGCGTGCCACGCGGGGGATCGTCATGGGTGCGCGCATGGGGCGTTCCAGCAGACCGCGCGCCCACATCGCGTCGCTGTACGGGGTGTGGAGCCACACGGCACGAACGACCATTCCTTCCTTGCGGAACTCGTCGCGGATGATCTGCCCGTCGTCGAAGGTGGCTTCGTCGTGTTCCCACCGGTGTTCGCTCGCCCACTGGAGTACGTCTGGCCTGCGATCGGTGTGCGGAGCGGGCATAGCGCGCCTCCTGCGGCGTTGGGTGACGCACCTGATGCGTAACCTAACGCGTACCATCATGCGTCACTAGGTGCGTTACCTCAAGAGGCATCTCGGGCTGCCGGGCTTTTTGTGGTGTGGCGTACTTCTGATACTTGTCAGTATCGGAAGTACACTTCCGGGATGACTTCCGATATTTCGGTCCAGACGGTTTCGCAGGCCGGCGGTTCCACTTCCGATATTTCGGCCAGTGTCGATCAGGGGGCGACTGACGGGGTTCGGCGAGGGCCGGGGGCGTTGCCGACGGTGGTGCCGGTGGAGATGTCGGAGATCTTCGCGGCGTATGTCGCGGCGGTCTCGGCGCCGGGCGGGCCGTTGGACGGGGACACGGTGCGGGCCTACGTCTCGCGGGTGCGGCAGTTCCTGGCGTGGTTGGCCGAGGCGCAGGAGGCGGGCGCGGTCGACGGCGACCCGCTGGGTGTCGCGCACGCTCGGGACGGGGCGGTGCGCGATTACCGCACCTACCTGTTGACGGTGGCGAAGCGGACACTGTCGACGGTCAACGCGCACCTGACCGCGGTCGACCATTTCTACCGACACGTCGGGTTGGGCGCGGCGGTGGTCAAGCGGCAGGAGGTTCCGAAGGCCGCGCCTCGGGCGCTGTCGGCTCGGGCGCGGACCCGGTGGTTGCGCGCGGCGCAGCGGGCCGACGCCCGGGACAAGGCGCTGGCCTACCTGGGTTACTACGCGGGCCTGCGCGGCGGGGAGGCTGTTGCCCTCGATGTCGGCGACGTGCGGATCACCGCCCGCAAGGGCGTGCTGATCGTGCGATTCGGCAAGGGCGGCAAGTACCGGGAGGTGCCGCTGCACCCACACCTGCGCACCGCACTGGACGAGTGGATCACCGAGCGCGCCACCTGGCGGCCCGGCGCCGCGGACACCCCAGCGTTGTTCCTCAACCGCCGCGGTGGGCGGCTCTCGGCGCGCGGCGCCTACAACGCGCTGGCCGCGA
Source organism: Actinokineospora sp. (assembly GCF_050699995.1). Classification (GTDB taxonomy): domain Bacteria; phylum Actinomycetota; class Actinomycetes; order Mycobacteriales; family Pseudonocardiaceae; genus Actinokineospora. The sequence goes on from NZ_JBOHGC010000496.1 coordinate 15,057, forward strand.
TCGCCGAGGACGCGGGCCTGCAGTTCGGCCGCGACGGCGACCTCACCCCGCACGCCCTGCGCCACACTGCCGGGACCGACATGATCCGCGACGGGGAGGACATCGTCACCGTCGCGGAGATCCTCGGCCATTCCATCGAGACCGCCCGCCGCTACAGCCTGCCCACCGATGCCGACAAGCAACGCGCCATCGAGCGCCTGGCCGTCGACGAGTAGCCAAACCACGCACCGGCCTCGGGGCCCTTGGAAGGAGTTCGACATGGACGACGGGAAGCATCGGTGAGCAGCCCGGACCACGCGGTGATCCAGCAGCGGTTGACCGACCTGCTGGACCTGCACCTCAAACACCTGCGACGCGGCCGCGACGAACTCCACGCCCGGCGGCTGTCGCCGGACAAGGTTGAGGGCGTGCTGCTCGGCACCGCGATGCTCGCGGTCGACTACGCGACCGCCGCGCTGGGGCTGCTGCTGACCGACTTCAACGACCTGGCCGCCCGGATGATCGCCGAGACCGAACCGGACACGGCCGAAGTCGAGATCCCCACCGACCCGCACGAGGCCGCCGAGTGGCGGCGCAACGCGGCACGGCTGCTCGCGGGGGCCTGGGTGGCCAGTCAGCTCACGGCGAACGTGCCCCCGCGGGCCTGGCCGGAGGACTTTCCCCTGCTGTGTCTGACGGTCGCCGCCCGCGCCCAGGTCCAGCACGAGATCGATGAGGACCTCGACCACCTCGGTGAGGACCAGGGCGGCACGGACGATGCGGGAGGCCGGCGGTGAGCCGGGCGCGTACCCGCACGGGCGGGTTCGTCGAGCAGGTCCGGCTCGATCCGCACGCTGGCACCGGTCGCTACCCGTTCACGCTGCCGATCGTGCGGCACCTCGACCGGGTCGGCGGGCTGGAGTTGGACCCGGCGGTGACGTTCCTGGTCGGCGACAACGGCACCGGCAAGTCCACCCTCGTGGAGGCGATCGCCGTCGCGGCGGGATTCAACCCGGAGGGTGGGTCCCAGTCGTTCCGGTTCGCCACCCGCGCCACCGAGTCGAGCTTGGGTGATCACCTGATCCTGCGGTGGGGCACCCGCAAACCGCGCACCGGGTTCTTCCTGCGCGCCGAGTCGTACTACAACGTGGCCAGCGAGATCGAGCGCCTGGATCGCGAGCCGGGACCGTCGCTGCTCCCGGCTTACGGTGGGGTGTCCCCGCACGAACGCTCCCACGGTGAGTCCTTTTTGGACCTGGTGACGCACCGATTCGGCCCCAACGGGTTGTACCTGCTCGACGAGCCCGAGGCGGCGCTGTCGGTCAAGGGCTGCCTGGCGTTGGTCGCCCGCATCGCCGACCTGATCGCCGAGGGCTGCCAGTTCGTGATCGCCACGCACTCGCCGATCCTGCTGGCCGTGCCGGGGGCGCGGATCCTGCAGGTCGACGGCGACGGGCACATCGAGCGCGTCGACTACGACGAAGCCGAACCGGTCACCCTGACCCGGGGATTCCTGGACTCGCCGCAACGGTTTCTGCGGCACCTGCTCGCTGAGGAGAGCGGCGAATGAGCGGCGGCACGAAGGCCGGGGCGGCGTGGGAAGGGCTCAACGAGCGGCAGCGGCTGTACCTGTCGACGGTCCTGGACTTCGACCAGGCCGCCGAGGTGGAGATCAAACGGCAGTCGGCGCAGTGGATGAAAACCCCGCCCGCGGCGGAGTGGCGGCAGATCACTTACGACATCAAGCTGCCCAAAGAGATCTCCGGCTACAGCTCGGTGCAGTCGGTGCTGCGCCGCGCCGGGCAGCACGACCCCGGTTCCGGGTCGTCGCTGGCCGCGCTGGAACGGCGGGGCCTGGTGCAGGTCACCCATGACCGGGTGTACATCCCGCCGTTCGGGAACGTGCCACGGATCCGGGTCCGGCTCACCCCACTCGGACGCGCCACCGCCCGCGTCGGCAAGGGGATCACCGCCCCGGCCACACCGCCCAAGGGGTTGATGGCGCGCTGGTCGTTCGCCGCGCTGGCCCGGTTGTACGCGGCCGGTGAGGACGGATTGGTCCTGCACGCCCGGGACACACCGTCGTGGAACACGCTGTTGAAGCTGCGCGATCGCAAGGACGGCTCGTTCATCGACGAGTTCGGCCGTGGCCGAGTGCGGCTCTCGGTCCTCGGTCGGCGGCACTACGAGCTGCACCGCGCCTGCTACCGCGAGCTCTACCCCGACATCGACACCCCGGAACCCGCCGAGCGGGTCGAAGGCGCACACGGCGGGTTGGCCGATCACCGGGTCCGCCGGCCGCGGCACCTGGTGCGCGAGACCGACCTGCCGGTCCTGGCGAAACTCGCCGCCCTGGAGGCCAAAGACGCCTGTCACCTGCGGCGGGTGGTCGCCGAGAAGTACGAGCGGTTGGGCCAAGAGGTGCCCGAGGAGGTGCGCGCCATCCCATCGGGCCTGCTGCGCTGGCAGGTCAAGAACCTGACCCGCACCGACAAGTCCATCAACCGGCTCGCCACCCATCCCGGCGGGCCGCTGATCGAGGTGATCGACACCCCGAACGGGCCGTTCCACCGCGACACCCACCCGACCGTGCCGCTGATCGTGCTCACCGACCACGGCCGCGCCCACTACGCCCGCCACCTGCCCGACTACCGCGAGGCCCACCCGGAACGCGACATCCCGGATCACCCGGACCACTGGGGCGTCGACGTCAGGACCGGGTGAGGCGGGCCAGAACCTGTTCGGCGTTGCGGTGCAACGGAACCGCCAGCCCCGGGTAGTCGCCCTGGCCGACCCGCATCAGCAGCCGGGTGGTGGCGTAGAGCTGGGCGAGCATCCCGTCGCGGGTGTCCAGCAACGGGGCGAGTTCCGCGCGCACCGCGGCCGCGGTCGCGGGAACAAGCAGGGTGTGCACATACAGGCAGGCCGCGTCGTACCCGGCAGGGGCCATCCCCCAACCCTCCCAGTCGACAAGCGCGCAGTCAGGCCCCAGCAGGTTGGCCCAGTGCAGGTCACCGTGCGCCGCGGCCCACCGGCCGACGGTGGGATCTCCGGCGCGGTCGCCAAAAAACATCTCCACCCGGCGGGTGAGGTCGTCCTGGTCGACCGCGATCCGGCCGGTCGGCGTGGCCGCGACCGCCGCGAGCGAGGACCACAGCCCCTCCCACCAGCCCGGAACCACGGTCAGGGGTTCTCGGAGTTCCGGGGTGGGTGAGCAGCGGCTGCCAGGCATCAGGATCATCAGCTCCGCGCGCACCGCCCAGTCCCCGTCGGTGAAGTCCCAATGCCGCAGCACCCGGGGCCTGGCCGCCCCGGTGATCACGTTGGCGTCGACGTTGCCGGTCCAGAACGCCCCACCCGCCCAGGTGTGCTGCTCGACGACCAGCCGCAGCCACCGCGGCCCGGCGGACGTGGCGACACGGGCACCGGCGGAACGGTCGTTCCACCCGAACACCACCTCCCCGTCGACGGTGGCGTCGACCTCGGCGGCAGCCGCGCGGAACCGCTCGGCCAGCCAGGCGCGGTGCGCGGCGTCGGCGGCGGACAGATCGGGATCGGCGGCCATGTGCCCAAGGCTACGAGGCCGCGTCGGCCCGCCGACGTCGGTGCAGGGGCGATCCCCGCCTGCGGCTGGGGCCAGCCGCTACGTCGCGTCGTCGATCCCAGGTTGAGCGCGGCGGCGAGCGCGCGTGTGCCCGGTTGCGGCGGCTGTCATCACCTCGGCCCGGCGCGCGGCCTCGGGACGCAGATCGATCGGGCGTCCTGGACCGCGCGACCCGGTGGCGACGTAGACGATCAGCTCATCGGCGGATGCCTGCCGCACCCAGCGCAGGGCCGCCTCGGTGACGGTGATCAGTTCTCTCCCCTTCCGATCTGGCTTCCGGGCGCGGTCAGTAGCGGGGCCAGCACGAGTTGGGTTTGCATTTGATCGGGTCGCAGGTGGGGCTGCACCGCGGTGAGCAGGTCGGTTGGCAGTTCGGGTTGCATGAGGGCCCGCAGTCGGGGTTGCAGGGCTGGTTCTTCGGCGCGCAGTCAGGCCTGCACGCGCTCGGCGCTCGCCCGGCGAACGCTGCTGCGAGTTCGGCGCGCACGGCGTCGGCGGCCGGGCTGTCCAGGATCGCGGCGAGTTCGTCGTCGAGGACGTTGCCGATCGGCAGCCATCGGGAGAACACGCACGGCCACACCGCGCCGTCCGGTGACACCGCCGCCACGCTGTCGCCGCAGTTGCCGCACAGCCGCGCGGTGGAGGCCTGCTGGTCGCGGACACCGCGCCCGACCTGCCGCAGCCGGTCATAGCCCACCGCCGGGACACCCAACTCGACCAGTTCGGCCTGGGCCTGCTCGGCGCGCTGCCCACCACCCATGTCGATCACCCCGGCCCGCAGCGGGATCCCGCGCCGGACGGCTTCGGCGATGTTGGCGCGGGTGCGGGCGTGACTGGGCTTGGCGGTGACGGCGGCGTGCTGGTCGGGGTCGTCGGAGTAGTAGCTGGTGGCCAGGGAGACGCCGGGTCGGGAGAACAGCTCCCACATCTCGGCGGTGACGTGGACCAGGTTGGTGAACACCTCCACCTGAAGCCCGGACGCCAGCGCGTGCTCGACCAGCACCGCAAGATCCGGGTGCAGGGTCGGCTCACCCCCGATGAATTGCACCATCCCCACCCGCAGCGCCGCGGCCTCGTCGATGATCCGCACCCAGTCCGCACGGGTCATCGACCCGTGCGTGCCGGTCGGCGAACTGGAGGCGTAGCAGTGTCGGCATTCGAGCTGACAACGGCCGGTGATCTCCAACCACAGCAGGGAAATCCGCCCCATCCCGCGCCTCCCTTTGTCGTCACACGAACACCGACGATCAGTGTGACGCAGAGAACCGACAAGATCACCCCACGCGACCCTGGGCGTGGTCGCCGGCGCCTGGTTACGCGGTGGCGTGCCGGTGCGGGAAGAAGAACATGATCAGCAGGATCGGGCCGGCGGCACTGAGCAGCCCGATCAGGGCCATGCCGGGAACGATGGTCGCGATGCCGTCCCACTGATGGCGGAGCTGGGCGGTGAGTGCTCCGCCGATGAATAGGAAAGCGGCCGCGACGTTGATCGCGCGGCGGGCCCAGTTGCGGGCCAACGAGTCCATCGAGCGGGCGTTGCCCCAGGCCACGCGCGCCGCGATGAGGTGCAACACGACGGCCTGGGCGTAGCCAAGGAGCGCGGGCAGCTCCATCGCCGCGAAGCCGGCACCAAAGTTCGCCGCGGCCACGAACGCCGAGCAGATCGCTCCCACCACGACCAGACCGACCGCGTACCACGGCACTTTCGCAGGTTCGACCGACACGAGAGCGCAGCGTAGCGCGATGATCACACCAACTCCGCCTCGAGTCCAAGGCTCTGGCGCGGCTACGCGCGTCGGCGGCGGCAGGATCGCGCGGCCGCCGGTGCGCGCCGCCGACATCAGGTGATCTGGTTGGCGCCCATCGTCTCGCCGTTTTAGAACAAGGTGTCGCGCACCCTCAGCGGCCGGTATCCGGTCGGGCCGAGCTGGGCGAGTTCGCTCTCGATGTCCACTTCGATGGCGCCGAAGAAGTTGATGTTCTCGCTGTGTGCCGGGGAGATGTGCGTGAGGACGTCGTCGTCGACACGGCGGCCCGCCGCGCGCATCGACTCCACGGCCAGGCCGTAGTACTCCGTCGACCACGCCACCACCGCGTTGGTGACCAGGGTGAGGCACCACGCCTGTTCGGTCTGCGCGTCGATGTGACGGGCCCGCACGGTCCCCTCGTGGGCGTAGAGCAGATCCCGCTTGAGCGCGTGCAACGACTCGCCCTTGTTCAGCTGCCGCGAGATCTTGCGACGGTAGGCGGGGTCGGCGAGGTAGCGGGCGGCGTAGATCGTGCGCCGCAGCGCCCCGTACTCCTTCAACGCCGCGGCCAGTGCGTTCTGCCGCCCCGAGGCCGAGAGCTTGCCGACCAGCAGCGACGCGGTCGCGTGCCCGAACTTCAACGACCCGGCCACACGAAGCAGGTCGTCGTAGTGCTCGACGATCAGGTCGGTGTTGAGCTTGCGGGTCAGCAGCGGCCCAGTGTGCGGGAACTCGGTCTCGACCTGCGCCCGCGACCCGGTGCGGTAGAGGGTGATCTTGCCCAGGTCCCGGATGCGCGGGGACAGTTGCAAGCCGAGCAGGTCGAACAGACCGAAGTTGACCAGCATCACCCCGTGGGTGTCCGTCGCGTGTTCGGTGATCGGGACGTCGGTGGCGTTGCCGAGGATCTCGTCGAGGACGTAGTGGGCCTCGCGCTTGGTCGCCACGATGACCTTCGTGCCGTAGGTGGTGTGCTGGTCGGTGACGTGCGTGTAGGTCGAGAGGACCTGCCCGCCGTGGATGACCATCTCCCGGCCGGTCAACGTCTTGCCGCGCACCGGGAAGCGTTGCCCGTCAGACGAGGACAGGGTGCCGGTGCCGAACACCGCCGCCAGCGGCAGCGTGCCGTGGTAGCCGATGATCGCCAGGTTCGCCGCACGCAGCGTCTCCTCCCGCACGTACCACTCCGCGGTCCACGCGAGGATGTCGTAGGAGATCCCACAGGCGTCGGCCATCCGCGTCAGGCCGAGGTTGGTGGAGTGGCTGATCAGCACCGCGATCAGGTTCCGCTTCAACTCCGGGCTGCGGGACTGCTTGCCGCCGGCGTGGGTGAAGCAGTCCAGGAA